>NZ_AP027728.1:1898388-2214786 GCF_030296555.1 Microbacterium suwonense | reverse complement strand
TGGCGGGCCAGTTCAGGCGTTCTTCGGGGCGGACGACGGCGCCGGGCGCGACAGTGCGACCGTTGCCGTGGATGTTCCACAGCGGCATGGGGGCTCCTCGGGAGTCGGAATGGCGGCCGGGTGTGCCCAGCCGAGGAAACACTATCGTCCCGGTCTCGCCGGCGGGAGGTGCGGTGCCGGATGCCGGTGTCGGATGCCGAGGGTAGAAAGGATGCCAGGAGGGTAGAATGTGAGCATGAGCCTGAACATCAAGAACGAGAGAGTGCACGATCTCGTTCGTCAGCTCGCCGCGCAGACCGGCCAGTCCATGACGAGTGCGATCGAGGATGCCGTGCGTCGGCGGCTCGAGGAGGTGAACGGCACTCGTGAGGCGGAGATCGCGCGACGTCGTGCCGCGATTGATCGGATCGTGGCGAGTGCGCGGCTGATCCCACGCACAGCGAAGTCCACCGCGGAGATCATGGACGAGATGTACGACGACAGGGGGCTGCCGCGATGATCGTCGATTCATCCGTCTTCGTCGCGGTGCTGCTTGACGAAACCGAAGGCCCTGGATTGGCGACCAAGCTGAATGCGAAAACTGTCGTCGTTTCGGCGGCGACCCTGACGGAGACATCGATCGTGCTCCGCGGACGGGCGGGTGATCAGATGGTTGCGAAGCTGGACGAACTCCTGAGCGGTATCGGTGCGACCATCGCGCCCGTAGACGAGCGTCAGGCTCGCATAGCGGTCGACGCTCACCGTCGCTACGGTCGAGGCTCCGGGCATCCGGCCAAGCTCAACTACGGTGACTGCTTCAGCTACGCGCTCGCGATCGCGCGCGATGAGCCGCTGCTGTTCAAGGGCGACGATTTCGTGCACACCGACGTGCGAGTCGTGGCATCGGAGATCTGAGGGATCAGGCCGTGAGACGGTCGATCAGCTCGCGATAGCGGTCGGCGGTCTTCGCGACGACCTCCTCGGGCAGCGCCGGCGGCTCGCCCTGCTTGTCCCAGTGCGCCGCCAGCCAGTCCCGCACGATCTGCTTGTCGAAGCTCGCCATCCGCTCTTCGGGCGTCGAGCCGGACTCCCAGGTCGACGCGTCCCAGTACCGCGACGAGTCGCTGGTGAGCACCTCGTCCGCCACGCGCAGGGTGCCATCGGCATCCGTTCCGAACTCGAACTTCGTGTCGGCGAGGATCAGCCCCTTCTCCTCGGCAATCGCAGCCGCCCGCGCGTAGAGGGACAGCGAAGTGTCGCGCAGCTGCGCGGCGCGCTCGGCACCGACCAGCTCGACGACCTTCTCGAAGGAGATGTTCTCGTCGTGCTCGCCCATCGGCGCCTTGTAGGCCGGGGTGAACAGCGGCTGCGGCAGACGGTCGCCGTTCTTCAGACCGGCGGGCAGCGGAATGCCGCACACCGTGCCGCCCTCGACGTACTCCGCCCAGCCGGATCCGGTGATGTAGCCGCGCACCACGCATTCGACCGGCAGCATCTCCAGAGCCATCGCGAGCATGGCGCGGCCGGCCACGGCATCCGGGATATCGCCCTCGACGATGTGGTTCGGCACGTCGTCGAGCCTGTCGAACCACCACGTGCTCAGAGTGGTGAGCAGCTCGCCCTTTTGCGGGATGCCGGGGGAGAGCACGAAGTCGAAGGCGCTCACCCGGTCGGATGCCACGACGAGGATGCGCGTGTCGGCGGGATCCTCCGAGGCATACAGGTCGCGGACCTTGCCCGAGTAGAGGTGCCGCCAGCCGGGGATGCTCAGTGCTTCGCTCACGTGACCATTATCGCGCGCTCGCCATCCGGTCACGGCACACGACATTGTCGAAGGGCTCGCCGCCTCGCTCTAGGCTGAACAACCGGGAGGGCAGATGACGACGACGGAGAGCACGACGGGCAGAGGCGCCATCCTGCGGTCGGTGATCGGTATCGTCCTGATCCTGGCCGGTGGGATGCTGCTGCCGCGGCCGTTGACGAGCCTGCTCGTGCTGCTGATCCTGGTCACAGCACTTCCCGCGCTCGCCGCGGCGGTCATCGCGCTCCGCCTGCGTCGTCGGGCAGCGGGTCCTCGCGTGGTGCTGGTCGCCGCCACCGGTGTGATCGCCTCCGTGGTGCTCGCGGTGCTCTTCGCCGGTGTCGCGCGGGTGATCCCGTTCGTGGTCGCCATCGCCGTGGTGCTGGGTGGGGTGCCGCCGTTGCTGCTGCATCGTCTCTCGGGCGGCGCGGCCCGCGCGTGGAGCAGATCGCTGGGAGCACTCGCCTGTGTCGCGGTGGGGGTCTCCTGCTGGATGTGGCAGGACCTCACGGCTGTGGCAGCCGGCTTCCTCACAGCGCTCGGACTGATCTGCCTCGGCATCCTGGCGATCGTGCGGGCGTTCCGCCGGGCGCGCGTCGCCGGTGCGCGCTGGCGACGCAGCTGGGTCGGCGTCGTGCGGGTGATCGGTGCCGTCACCGCCGCGGTCGTCGCGGTCGGGCTCACCGCAGCATCCTTCGCCGTTCTCGCCCCGACGCATCGAGCCGATGACTTCTACGAGTTCTCCGGTGACATCCCCTCTGTTCCGGGAACGGTCGTGCGCACCGAACCCTACGACGGGGAGGTTCCGGTGGGCGCTGCAGCCCTGCGGATCCTGTACTCGTCCACCTACAGTGATGGGCATCCGGCGCTGGTCAGTGCCGTCGTCGAGTATCCCCTGACGGACGCTGAGGACGGATCGCGCACCGTCCTGGCCTGGGAGCACGGCACCACAGGGGTCGCGCAGGAGTGCGCGCCCAGCCTGCTCGACAATGCGCTGTCAGAGGAGGCGATCCCGGGGATCGGACGGGCGATCGCGAACGGCTGGGTGGTGGTCGCGACCGACTATCCCGGGCAGGGAACATCGGGCCGTTATCCCTATCTGATCGGAGAGGGCGAAGGACGAGCGGCACTGGATGCTGCCAGGGCGGTGGTGCACATCGAAGATGCGCGGGCATCGAGCGAGGTGCTGCTGTGGGGCCACTCGCAGGGCGGGCACGCCGCGCTGTGGGCAGGGCAGATCGCCGAGTCGTATGCCCCTGAGCTGCACGTCAGAGGAGTCGCGGCGCTCTCGGCCGCGGCTGACCCCCTCACCGAGGCGCGGACGGTCGTCTCCGCCGGCAGTGCCATCTCGTCTGTGGCGACCCCGTACATGCTGGTTCCCTATGCGGACGAGTATCCCGACATCGAGTTCTCGGCGGTGGTGCACCCTGCCGGGACGGCGATCGTCGACGCGATGGCATCGCGCTGTGCGGTCGACTCCACGATGCTCGCGTCGGTCCTCTCCGCCTCTGCTGTGGCCCACGATGCCCCGTTGTTCGCGCTGGATCTGGAATCGGGACCGATTGCCGAAAGGCTGGGGCGGAACATCGCGGACGGGATCGTTCCTGCTCCGCTCTTCCTCGGACAGGGCGTCGATGACGAGGTGATCCCGATCTCGATGCAGCGCGCGCTGGCGGCATCCCTGAACGAGGCGGGTCGCGACGTCGAAGTGCGCGAGTACGAGGGGCGTTCCCACATGGGAGTCGTGGCTGCAGGATCACCGCTGATCGACGACCTCTTCGCCTGGGCGGCGAGCCTGGACTGAGCTGCGGACGGAGTGGGGGACGGTGCGGAAGACGGTCCGCGCCCGACTGTGCGGCCGGTCTTGGGTCTCGACGTCGATGATATAGTCCATATGGACTAATCGAGGTGGGGTATATGGCGGATGACGTGCGGCTGACGCCTCTGGGCGCCATGGTGCTCGCGCTGCTCACCGAGGGCGACATGCATCCCTACGAGATGATGCGCCTGCTGCGCCAGCGCCGGGAAGACCGCATCGTGCGGGTCAGCAACGGCACGTTCTACCACACGGTCTCCCGGCTCGAGCGGGACGGCCTGATCGTCGAGGTGGGGGTCGACCGCGAGGGAAACAGGCCCGAGCGGACCACCTACGCATTGGGGGCGGGGTCGCGAGAGGTGCTCGCGACCTGGGTGCGCGGCGGCCTGATGAATCCCGATCGCACAGCGGAGTTCCGTGTTGCGCTCGCCGAGGCGCACAACCTGCCCCGTGGCGAGGTCATCGAGTTGCTGGGTGCCCGGCGTGAGGCGCTCAAGACCGAGCACGAGCAGCTGCGCGCGAAGCTCGACGCGGCTGCGGCGGCCCACGTGCCGCCGCAGTTCCTCATCGAATCGGATCGCCACGCCGCACTGCTCAGCGCCGAGCTCGCCTGGACCGATGGGCTGCTCGACCGCCTGGCCGACCCGGGCTTCGCCTGGGTCGGAGACGCACGACCTGCGGCATCCGAGTCCTCGGCATCCGCCTCCTCACAGACATCACCCGCGGCCAGCGCCGCACAGCGAAAGGCAGCACGCCGATGACAGACTCCCTTTCACCTACGGCATCCGCGACCAGCGGGCCGTCGACGGGAACGTACGCGCACGGCCACAAGCCGCGCAGCCCGTGGCCGGGCCTGTGGGCGCTGGTGATCGGGTTCTTCATGATCCTGGTCGACACCACGATCGTCTCGGTCGCCAACCCCGCCATCAAGGCGGCACTCGACCCCGACACCAACAACCTCGACAACGTCGTGTGGGTCACCAGCGCCTACCTGCTCACCTATGCCGTGCCGCTGCTGATCACCGGCCGCCTCGGCGATCGCTTCGGTCCGAAGAACATCTACCTGATCGGGTTGGTCGTCTTCACCGGCGCCTCACTCTGGTGCGGCCTGTCGACGACCCTGGTCGGCCTGGTCGTCGCCCGTGCCGTGCAGGGGCTGGGCGCGGCGTTCATGACCCCGCAGACCATGGCGGTCATCACCCGCACGTTCCCGCCCGAGCGGCGCGGTGCCGCGATGGGGCTGTGGGGCGCGACCGCCGGCGTTGCCACCCTCGTCGGCCCGCTGCTCGGCGGACTGCTCGTGGACGGCCTCGGCTGGGAGTGGATCTTCTACATCAACGTGCCCGTCGGCATCATCGGCTTCGTGCTGGCCGCGATCTACGTGCCGAGGCTCAGGACGCATCCGCACCGCTTCGACTACCTGGGCGTCGTGCTCAGCGCGGTCGCGCTGTTCCTGATCGTCTTCGGACTGCAGGAGGGCGAGAAGTACGACTGGGGCACGATCGCCGGACCCATCTCGGTGTGGGGGATGATCGGCGTCGGCATCGCGCTGCTGATCGTGTTCGTCCTGCAGCAGTGGAAGACCAAGAGCGAGGCCCTGGTGCCGCTCGGCCTGTTCCGCGACCGCAACTTCTCGGCATCCAACCTCGGCATCGCCGCGGTGGGGTTCACCGTCACCAGCATGTCGCTGCCGTTCATGTTCTTCCTGCAGCTGGCGCGCGGGCTCACCCCCACCGAATCCGCACTGCTGATGATCCCGATGGCGGTCATCTCGGGCGTGCTCGCCCCGTTCGCCGGCGCTCTGCTCGACCGCGTCGACCCGCGCTTCGTGCTGGTGCCCGGCCTGCTGTGCGTGGCCGGCGGCGTGCTGTGGAACGCCTCGCTGATGAACATGGACACCCCGACCTGGATGTTCCTGCTGCCCTCGGCGCTACTCGGAATCGGCAACGCCGGCATGTGGGGGCCGCTGGCCACCGAGGCCACCCGCAACCTGCCGCCGCGCCAGGCCGGCGCCGGAGCCGGCATCTACAACACCACGCGCACGATCGGCTCGGTCGTCGGCTCAGCCGCCATCGCGGCGTTCATGCAGGCGCGCCTGGAGGCGAACCTGCCCGGCCTGGACGACGCACCCACCGGATTCGGCGGCGGAGGGGCGATGCCCGACTTCATCGCCGAGGGCTTCTCGGCAGGCATGGCGCAGGCGATGCTGCTGCCGGTCGGCGTGATGGCCGTCGCGCTCATCGCATCCGTGTTCATCGGCCGCTACCAGGGCAAGAGCGCCGACGAGCTGCGCTGACGCGCGGGCGGCTACCGCCGGCATCCGCCCGCCGGCATCCGTCCGCCCCGGCGTCCGCCCGCCGGCAACCGCTGCACTTTCTGGCATCTGCGCCATCGATCGATGGCGCAGATGCGACAAAGTGGCGCGCTTCCGTGTGATGGGATGGACGGATGCCGATCGAACTCGCCACGCCCTCCGCTGACCTCTACGACTCCTGGGCTGCGACCGTCGCCGAGTTCGATGGCGCGCACATCGACGGCGCTGGCCTCGAACTCGGGACCGTTCCCGACCGCGCAGCGTGCGAGGAGCTCGTCGCGAAGGCCGCGCTCTACGCGGACCGCGACGCGGCGCTGCCCGAAGGACATGTCGCCTGCGACTACTTCTGGATCACCGATGCCGACCACGTCGTCGGCTTCATCGCCTTCCGCCGCGAGCTCAACGACTGGCTGCGCAGCTACGGCGGACACATCGGCTACTCCGTGCGTCCATCGCGCCGGCGCGAGGGCATCGCCCGCACAGCCCTGAACCTGGTGCTCGAGCGGGCACGCTCCGAGGGCTACGACCGCGTCATGCTCACCTGCGACGATGACAACGCCGGCTCATACCGCACCATCGAGGGCGCGGGCGGCGTGCTGCACGACACCATCGAGGCGCCGGATGCCGGGCATCCGCGGGTCCGTCAGTACTGGATCACCCTGTAGGCGTGCCGACCGGCATCCGCTGCAATCTTCTGCATCCGCGCCACTTTTCGATGCGGCGGTTGCAGGAAGGTGCAGCCCAAGCGCCGCTACTCCGCGACGCGCGCGGCGATGTCGTGGCGGTAGTGCGCGCCGTCCAAGCGGATGCGGCCGATGGCCTCGTACGCGCGCTCCCTGGCATCCGCGAAGTCCGAACCGGTGGCGACGACGTTCAGCACCCGGCCGCCGGTGGCGACCAGCGCACCACCGGGTGCATCCGGCGCTCCGGTCGCCGCATGCACGATCGAGACGCCGTCGACGGATGCCGCCTCGGCGAGCCCCTCGATCATGCGACCCGTCTGCGGTGACTCGGGGTACCCCTCGCTGGCCAGCACGACCGTGATCGCGACCTCGTCCGAGAACTCGGGCTGCGGCTCGTCCTCGAGGTGCCCGGATGCTGCCGACAGCAGCAGCCGTGACAGCGGGGTGCGCAACCGCGGCAGCACCACCTGGGTCTCGGGGTCGCCGAAGCGCGCGTTGAACTCGATCACGCGCACGCCGCCGGGGGTGAGGATCAGGCCCGCGTAGAGCAGACCGATGAACGGGGTGCCCTCGGCATCCAGCTGCCGGATCACGGGCAGCGCGACGGTGTCGGTCACTTCGGCGACGAAGCCGTCCACGCTGCCGAACTGCTCGGCGAGCCAGGGGAGGGGCGAGTAGGCGCCCATGCCGCCGGTGTTGGGCCCGCCGTCGCCGTCGAGGGCGCGTTTGAAGTCCTGTGCCGGGCTGAGCGCGCGCACGGTGTCGCCGTCGCTGAGGAAGAACAGCGAGACCTCGGGCCCGGTCAGGAACTCCTCGACCAGCACGGGGCCGGCGGGCAGGTACTGTTCGGCGTGCGCGAGCGCCTCGTCGCGGTCGGTGGTGACGATCACGCCCTTGCCGGCGGCGAGTCCGTCGGCCTTGACGACGTGGGGGGCGCCGAAGTCGTCGAAGGCGGCCGCGACCTCGGCGACGGATGCTGCGCGCACCGCCCGCCCGGTGGGCACGCCGGCGGCATCCATGATCCGCTTGGCGAACGCCTTCGAGCCCTCCAACTGTGCGGCGGCCTTCCCCGGTCCGAACACCGGCACGCCGCGCTCGCGCAGCGCATCGGCGACGCCCGCGACCAGCGGAGCCTCGGGCCCGATGACGACCAGGTCGATGCCGCGCTCATTCGCGAAGCCGGCGATCGCGGAGCCGTCGAGCGGGTCGAGGTCGACGATCGTGGCATCCTGCGCGATTCCGGCATTGCCGGGCGCCGCGAAGAGCTCGTGCTCGGCATCCTCCGAGCGCAGAGAGAGGATGATCGCGTGCTCGCGCGCACCGGAGCCGAGAACCAGGATCTTCATGTCCGCAAGCCTACCGGCGGGGGCCGTTCCGGTCACCGCCGCGTGACGGCGCCCAGGTCGCAATGGATGTCGCTCCTCGCTCCGCGCGGCGGCATCCATCGCGACCTGGAGCCTGTCGGTGCGCGATGGGCGCACCGATGACATGTCAGACGGTGACAGGACGCTCGATGGACGGGTCCCAGGGCAGCGCCCAGCCGGTGGCGTCGAAGAGGGCGTTGAGGATGCCGGCGGTGAACCCCCACACCACGGTGCTGTCGACCTCGAAGGCCGGGGCGCGGTAGGTCATGCCGTCCCGCTCGAGAACCGACGTGTAGCGGTTCGCCGGATCGAGCAGTTGCGCCACCGGCATCCGGAACACCTCCACGGTCTCGGCGTGATCCACGGCAGCTACACGCGAGGGCCGGCGCCACCAGCCCAGCACCGGCGTCACCAGGAAGTTGCTCACCGCGAGCGGGATCTCGGGCAGCTCGGCGAGAACGTCCACTCCCGTCGGCTCGAGCCCGGTCTCCTCCTGCGCCTCGCGCAGCGCGGTGGCGACGGCATCGGCATCGCCCTGCTCCCTGCCGCCGCCGGGGAAGGACACCTGCCCCGGATGCGACGACAGGGTGGCGGCCCGGCGCTGCAGCAACACGTCGAGGTCGGCGGCGACCGTCGTCTCGTCGGTGCGCGCCGGGATGCTGTCGAGTCGGCCGAACAGGATGAGCACGGATGCCGGATGCGGTGCGTCCGCGGACATCGGGAAGGTCGGCACCCAGTCCTCGGCACGGGCGGCGGCGGACAGCAGCGCGCGCGCGCCGAGCAGGGTGCTGCCGGTGGGGGAGTTCTGAGCTGTGTCCGTCATCTTCTTCGACCCTAGCCCCGGGCGGGGCTCACCGGGGCGACGTGGGTGGGCGCAGCGCAGACGGCATAGCCTGGAATCATGCCCAGCCGCAGGATCGAGACCGCCGACGGACGTGCAGCGCTCGCCGCAGTCGCCGCCGGGGGCGCCGCGCGTCCGGCCACCGCTACTGCCGTGCGCTACCTGCTGCAGCTGCTGGACGAGAAGGCTCCCGGCAACAGTGTCGAGGTGCGCGTGCCTCCGTTCGGTGCGGTGCAGGTCGTGCAGGGGCCGCGGCACACCCGCGGCACGCCTCCGAACGTGGTGGAGATGGATGCCGCGACCTGGATCGCGCTGGCCACGGGCGCTCAGTCATGGACGGATGCCATGGCCGCCGGCCGCGTCTCGGCATCCGGCACCCGCGCCGACCTGTCGCCCCTGCTCCCGCTGCGCCCCTGACGCTTCCCTTCCAGCGTGAGACTTCCTCTCCAGCGTGAGACTTCCCTTCCAGCGTGAGACTTCTGCACTGCAGTGCAGTCTCGTGCCAGAACAGAAGTCTCGTGCCAGAACAGAAGTCTCGTGCCAGAACAGAAGTCTCGAACGCGGGAGCGGTGCGCGCTGGCCGTGGGACAATAGAGGCATGCCCCGCAACGCAGAACCCCAGACGATCGAGGCCCGGGTGCGCCCGGTCCCCCGCTTCGGCGTGTTCCTGGGGCTCGGCGCCGTGCTCGGCGTCATCCTCGCGGGCATCCTCACTGCCGTGGGCAGCTACGAGAAATCCGCTGTGGTCGACGTCGTCTATCCGCCCGGACAGGTGTTCGGCTTCGCACTGCTGTGGACCGTGCCGATCGGCATCGCCCTGGGCGGTGTCGTCGCGCTGATTCTGGAGCGCACGGCCCGCAGGCACTCCCGCGTGGTGCGCGTGGAGCACGAGCGGATCACCGAAGCCGACGACTGAGAAGCGGTCGGCTGAGCTCAGGCGAGTTCGGCGATCACCGGGCGCATGGCGGTGTCGAACGCGACGACGTCGCGCCGCAGCCCGTCGGTGACGGCCACGCTGAGCGCACCGATCCACCAGATGCCGCGCTGGCTGAACGGCAGCACCTGCACGTTCAGCTCGAACGAGTGCGCGCGGCGTCCCATCTCGCGCTCGAACTCGGCGATCGCGCTCGCGTACGCGCGGTAGGCCCCGCCCGATGAGCTGACCGAGTCGACGTAGCGGTTATGCGCGTCCTGCGCATAGCGGAGCACGGATGCCGCGTGCGGCACGATTGCGTCACGCAGCTCCTCCGCGCCGGTGGTCGGCAGCGCGACGAGCGTGTCGAATCCGTCGATCAGATCGAGCGGCACCTCGGAGCGGTGCGCCCGCGGCTCGACGGTCATGTTCCAGTACTCTCGCCACTGCTCCTCGAGCGCATCATCGGCATCCGCAGCATCCGGGCGACGTGCATCCAGGCCGCGCAGCGTGGGCAGATCCTCAGGAGCACGGATGCCGAGCAGCTGACGCAACGCGAGCGCCACCAGCACCGAGGTGCCGGCGTCTTCGCGGATCAGCCACTGCGGCTTGTCGACCATGGCCCCATCGTAAGGTGTCCGCCGCGCGTTCGCGCCAGAGCTCCGCATCCGTTCGCGAGTCGCAAATGGTCGCCTCACGACGTGGGATGCGACCATTCGCGACCCCTGAACGGATGCCGGGACGCGCGCGGGGGACGCGCGGGGTGCGCGCGGACGGATGCCGGGGTGCGCGCGGACGGATGCCGGGGTGCGCGCGGAACGCTCAGCGACGGCGGGCGAGGATGCGGCGGCGCAGCCGCTCGCGGCGCTGGGACGGCGGACGTGTGGCATCCACCAGCGCCTGACGGGCGGCGGCGAGGGTCGAGTAGCTGCCGATGCGGCGGCTGAGGCTGTCGTGGACGACGTGCGCGTTCTGCTCGACGGCGACGAAGCCGGCGAACTCGCCGTCGTTCGTGGCGACGAACACGTCGGCATCGGCCTGGCGCCAGGCCAGGGGAGCGGTCGGGGAGGTCGTCGGGGGCGCGTCGAAGCGCGCGGAAGTTTCTGTACTGCTCATGATTCTTGACTCGTGTGCGGGCGGCACGATGCTGCCTCTGCAATGGCCGGGGACGGGCCCGCGTCGGTGCGGACCGGCTTCAATGCTCCAGCCGGGTGTGCGCTGCGCCGTGTGAGAATCGGCGAAACCTGCGCAACCACTCACTGTAGCACGCATCGCTTCGGCGCGCCCGGCACTGCGGCATCGGTCCCCCGTCTCAGGTGCCTGCGCGCCGCCTGCGGGCCGGTAGGCTGTCAGGGTGGCAGCCTCCCCACCAATCCCTACGCTCAGGCCGGTGTCGACACCGCGGCCGGTGACCTCGCCGTCGAACTCATGAAGGCCTCGGTGCGTGCGACGCACGGGCCCGAGGTACTCGGCGGAGTCGGCGGATTCGCCGGCATGTTCGATGCCAGCGCGCTGCTCGGCTACACCCGTCCGCTGCTGGCCAGCAGCACCGACGGCGTGGGCACGAAGGTCGCGATCGCGCAGGCCATCGACAAGCACGACACGATCGGGCAGGACCTGGTCGGCATGGTCGTCGACGACATCGTCGTGGTGGGCGCCAAGCCGCTGTTCATGACCGACTACATCGCCTGCGGCAAGGTCGTGCCCGAGCGCATCGCCGACATCGTGCGCGGCATCGCCGAGGCGTGCTCGGCGACCGGCACGGCACTGGTCGGCGGCGAGACCGCCGAGCACCCCGGCCTCCTCGGCCCGCGCGACTACGACGTCGCCGGCGCCGCCACCGGAGTCGTCGAAGCGGATGCCGTGCTCGGCGCCGACCGGGTGCAGGACGGCGATGCGGTGATCGCACTGGCATCCAGCGGTCTGCACTCCAACGGGTACTCCCTCGTGCGGCACATCGTCGCGAACGCCGGCATCGGCTACGGCGACAACGCCGCCGACCTCGGCACCACCTGGGGTGAGGCGCTGCTCGAGCCGACCCGCCTGTACACGACACCGCTGCTGACGCTCATCGACGAGCTGCCCGCGGGGGCCGTCCACTCCCTCAGTCACGTCACCGGCGGCGGCATCGCCGCCAACCTCGCCCGCGTGCTGCCGCAGGGCAGCTGGGCCGAGGTCGACCGCTCCACCTGGTCGCCGAGCCCGGTCTTCCAGGTGCTGGCCGACATCGCCGGCACAGAGATCGTCGACACCGAGGGCACCTGGAACCTCGGCATCGGCTTCCTCGCCGTCGTCGCCGACGCGCAGAAGGATGCTGCGATCGCCGCGATCCGGGCACAGGGGATCTCCGCGTGGCAGGTCGCGACGGTCGGCACCGGCGCACGTCCGGCTGGCGAGTTCGAAGAGGGCGCCAAGGGCGTTGATGGTGGAGCCGTGCGCCTGGTCGGCGCCTATGCGAAGGGAACGAAGTAGCACCCCATGTGCGGCATCGTCGGAATGGTCGGCAACGGCCCGGTCAATCAGGACATCTACGACGCGCTGCTGCTGCTGCAGCACCGCGGGCAGGATGCCACCGGCATCGCCACAGCCGAGCCGAACGGCGTGATGCACATGGCCAAGGCCGAGGGCATGGTGCGCGAGGCGTTCCGCACCCGCGACATGCGCTCGCTGCTGGGCAACATCGGCTTGGGGCACGTGCGCTACGCCACCAAAGGCACCGCCTCGAACGAGGAGGAGATGCAGCCGTTCTACGTGAACGCGCCCTACGGCATCGTGCTCATCCACAACGGCAACCTCACCAACACGCGTGAGCTGACCGCCGAGATGGCACAGCGCGACCGCCGGCACCTGAACTCGTCCAGCGACACCGAGCTGCTGCTGAACGTGCTCGCCAACGAGTTGCAGACCACCACCTCCACCGTGGACCTTGACCCGGAGCGCATCTTCGAGGCGGTCACCCGCACGCACAAGCGCATCGAGGGCGCCTACGCAGTGGTCGCGATCATCGCCGGGTACGGTCTGCTCGCCTTCCGCGACCCCTTCGGCATCCGTCCTCTCATCCTCGGCCGGCGTGCATCGGCGACCCCGGGGAGGGCGACGAGTGGGTGGTCACCAGCGAGTCGCTCGTGCTGGAGAACGCCGACTACGAGATCGTGCGCGAGGTCGAGCCCGGCGAGGCCGTGTTCATTACCAACGACGGCGAGCTGTTCACCCGGCAGTGCGCCGAGACCACGCAGCTGACCCCGTGCGCGTTCGAGTACGTGTATCTTGCCCGCCCCGACTCGATCATGAACGGTGTCTCGGTGTACGAGTCGCGGCTGCGCATGGGCGACCGGCTGGCCGACACGATCGCCAAGCACGTCCCGCTGGACGAGATCGACGTGGTCATGCCGATCCCCGACTCCTCCCGCCCCTCGGCGATGGAGGTGGCGCGCAAGCTCGGCAAGGAGTACCGCGAGGGCTTCTACAAGAACCGTTATGTCGGGCGCACGTTCATCATGCCGGGGCAGGCGGTGCGCAAGAAGAGCGTGCGGCAGAAGCTGAACGCCATGTCGACGGAGTTCCAGGGCAAGAACGTGCTGCTGATCGACGATTCGATTGTGCGGGGCACGACCAGCAAGCAGATCATCCAGATGGCGCGGGATGCCGGGGCGACCTCGGTCATCTTCGCGTCGGCGGCGCCGCCGGTGCGACACCCGCACGTGTACGGCATCAACATGCCCTCGCGTGCCGAGCTGATCGCACACGGGCGCACGATCCCCGAGATCGCCGAGGAACTGGGCTGCGACCGGATCGTGTACCAGGAGGTCGAGGATCTGAAGGCCGCGATCACCGAGGGCACCGAGCTGACCGACCTCGACATGAGCTGCTTCGACGGCCGCTACGTCACCGGCACCGTGTCACCCGAATACCTCGACTGGGTCGAGAAGTCGCAGACGTCGTGACGACCTCGGGCGCACGACCGCTCTGGCAGGGGCGCGCGCTCGCGGTGCTCGGCATCCTGCTGTGCGCGTTCTCGCTGCGCTCGGCGGTGGCATCCCTGTCGCCGGTCGTCGACCACATCGCATCGGACTTCCCGCTCTCGTCGGCCGTGCTCGGCCTGATCGGCACCCTGCCGCCGGTGTGCTTCGCCGTGTTCGGCCTGCTGACGCCCCCGCTGGAGCGCCGCCTCGGAATCGAGTGGCTAACGGTGATCGCGCTGGTCGCGATCGCGGCCGGACTGATCCTGCGAGGCCTGGTCGCGGAATCGGTGGGCCTGGTGCTGGCGACCGCCGTGATCTTCGCGGGCGTCGGAATGGGCAACATCCTGATGCCACCGCTGGTGAAGAAGTACTTCCCCGACCGCATCGGGCTGATGATGACGCTGTACACGACGGCGATGGCGTTCTCGACGTTCGTGCCGCCGCTGGTCGCGGTGCCGGTGGCGGATGCCGCGGGCTGGCGCTTCTCGCTGGCGATGTGGGCGGTGTTCGCGTTCGCTGGGATCATCCCGTGGCTCGGGGTGCTGATGACGCAGCGCGCCACCACGGAATCGACGACCTCGTCTCCTCCGGTGCCTGAACCGGGCGGAGTGCCAGCATCCGATGACTCCGCCTTCTCTGTCACCGGGCCGATCGCGACCTCGCCGAGCAGCCGCCGGCTGTTCGCCCGCCTCGCCCGCATCCCGCTGGTGTGGGCGCTGTCGATCACCTTCGGCACGTCGTCGATCATGGCCTACGTGTCGTTCGCGTGGCTTCCGGTGATCATGATCGACATCGCCGGCGTCGACGCCGGGACGGCGGGCTTCCTGCTGTCGCTGTTCGCGTTCATCGGCCTGCCCTCGTCGCTGCTGATCCCCGTGCTGGTGGTGCGCTTCCACGCCACCCGGCCGCTGTTCCTGTTCGGTGCGATCGGCGGGGCGATCGGCATCCTGGGGCTGCTGCTCGCGCCGGTTCCGGGCCTGCTGTGGCTGTGGACGGTGCTGTTCGGCCTGGTGGGGCTGCTGTTCCCGCTCGCGCTGGTGCTGATCAGCATCCGTTCCCGCACGACCGAGAGCGCGGTGCTGCTGTCGAGCTTCGTGCAGAGCGTGGGCTACCTGCTTGCGGCGGTGTTCCCGATCCTGATCGGCCTGCTGCACGATGCGACGCGCGGCTGGACAGTGCCGTTGATCGTGGTCGGGGCGGTGCTGATCGCGAGCATCCCGGCCGGCATGATCGCCGGCCGCCGCCGCACGGTCGAAGACGAGTGGGAGACCCGGCACGGCGCGTGGTGAGGATGCTTGCGCAGTGAACGCGCGTACCTGACCGACCCTTCAAGAGGCATGTAATTCCACCAGCTGCTGGGGGTATTACATGGTAACTTGGATGCATGATCGCACGAGAAGAAGTGGAGCGGGAACTCAGCGAAGCACTGCGGCGCTCGCCAGTCGTGCTTCTCGTCGGAGCGCGCCAAGTCGGCAAGACGACGCTGGCACGCTCGATCGTCCGTCCTGGGACGATGAACTACTTCGATCTTGAGGATCCGATCGATCTCGCGCGTCTGAGTGAGCCGATGCTCGCATTGCAGCCGCTGCGTGGCACGGTCGTCATCGATGAGGTTCAGCGGCATCCCGATCTGTTCCCCGTGCTTCGCGTGCTCGCAGATCGGGCCGACGCGCCAGCGACGTTTCTGGTTCTCGGCAGCGCTTCTCCTGACGCTCTTCGTCAGTCTGCCGAATCCCTCGCGGGCCGTGTAGAGGTGATGGAGCTGCCCGGCCTCGGCGCGGCGGACGTCGACGACGACATCGGGCGGGTCTGGATCCGCGGAGGATTCCCGAGGTCCACGCTCGCCTCGACGGACAAGGACTCGATGCGCTGGCGGCGATCGTACATCCGCACACTGGCCAGCCGCGACCTCCGCGAATTCGGGCTGGCGCTCCCCGCCGCGAGCATCGAGCGGTTTCTGACCCAACTCGCTCACCACCAGGCCAATCTGTGGAACGCCGCATCGACGGCACGGGCGCTCGGTATCGGAGAGTCGACGGCGCGCAGGTACGTGGACGGACTGAACGACGCCCTGTTGGTGCGCACGCTCAGACCCTGGCTGGCCAATGCGGGGAAGCGTCTGGTGCGTACGCCGAAGATCTTCCTCCGGGACACGGGCATCGTTCACGCCCTGTGGGGTGTGGCCTCCGAAGATGCCCTGCTGCGGCATCCCGGGGTGGGGGCATCCTGGGAGTCGCTGGTGATCGATGAGGTCCTCAGAAGGGCAGAACATGCGGAGCCATATTTCTGGCGGACCAGCAACGGCGCGGAGGTGGATCTGGTGCTTGAGCGTTTCGGCGAGCGCATCGGATTCGAGATAAAGCGAGCGGATGCACCGCGACTGACGTCGTCGATGACCGCAGCGCTGGAGGACTCAGGCCTGCAGTTGCGGCATCTCTGGATCCTGTACCCGGGAAGCCGTCGTTATGACTTGCACCCGCGAGCGACGGTTCTGCCCATGAATGATCTGCTCCATGTCGGGAGCGTCGACCAGCTCTGAGCCGGACTCTGGGTGATCTACATCGAGAACGTTTGAGATACTCCTGACGCACTCATTGCATGTGTCAGGGCGCTTTGAGGCCGAGCCCCGCGCAGTCGATGCCGTCCGTGACGGGGAAGACTCCGAGGCGACCGTCGCGGAGCAGGCAGGTGAAGAGGTTCGGTACTGGGAGGTTCGTGTCGTCCGAGGAGCCCTCGGGGGTGAACGCGCCGATCTGCCAGGCGACGCCGCACTGGGCCTCGGCGTTGGCGATTCTCTGCGTCATCTCAGGCAGTTGCCCGATGATTCCATCCGTCGGCGGCTGACTAACTTCGGTCGAGGCGGACGCCAACGACGCCGATCCGTAGCAGAGTGACGCTGACTTCTGTGCCTCCGTCGCATGCCCGCATTCATCGCGAAGCTTCGCGCGGTGAACGAGCTGTAGATCAGCCCACGCTGACCTCGTCGCCGACGCGGATCACTCCATCGGCGCCGCTCTCGTCGCCCACGGCCCCGCTCACGCCCTGCAACAGCAGGAGCCTTCCGAGCGACGGCTCGGACAGGCCGATCTCGCGGGTGAGGGTGGTCAGCACCCTGGCATCCCGGATGCCGGTGTCGGGGTTCGCATGCGTGGCCAGGCACCGCACGATCGGGCCCTCGGCTGTGAAGCGGAGGTCGCCGATGCGCACCTTGCCGCTCCAGGACAGCTCATCCCAGGCATCCGCCCCGTCGATCACGACGTTCGAACGGAACCGGCGGTCATCCAGCACCAGGCCGGGCGCCTTGTTCGGGAGGGCGGCGTTCACCGCCTCGACGCTCGCCTCGCTGTGCACCGTCACGAACCCGCGCGGTCGGTCCTGAAACCTGGAGCGCTCACCGTCGCCGACCAGCACCAGCGGCAGACGGCCCTCGCGCTGCAGCAGCTTCCACTCAGGGGAGTCCATCACGAACGCGGTGACGATATCGGTCAGTTCGGTGCGGCCCTCGGCATCCAGCACCACGTCGACGAGCAGCGAGTCGTCGTGCGTGATGCGCACGCGCTTCGCGTCGTGGTCGTACGCGACACGCAGCGCGGCCAGCGTCGGAAACGACTCCAGTGCCAGGCCCTTCGACTTCGGCCAGTAGTCCAGACCGTCGCGCTGCTCCGGTTCTGCAGCATCCGCGAACCGGAAAGCCAGCACGCGGTCACCCGCGATGCGCCCGTCGGGCTGCACGGTCAGCTCGTCGTGCCGCTCGGGTGTGAAACCCTTGATCGGATAGCGGTACAGGGCGGCGACGCGGGGCATCCGGCTATTCTGTCACCGCTTCTGCCCCCAGCGCTCCCGGGGCGTCGGCGACGGATGGGGGAACGACGAAACCCTGGTCGACACAGCGGATGCTGGTCGCCAGGGTGTCTGTCGTGCGAAGGAGAGGGTCAGGCTCGCTCGAGCTCGTCCTCGTCTTCGTCCTCGTACTGATCGGCCCACTTGTCGACGTACTGGTCGTCGTCCGACGACGGATGCCCGAGTTCACTCTCCAGAGCGGAGAAGTTCACATTCGGACTGTACGACTTGAGTTCGCGAGCAATCTTGGTGTGCTTCGCCTTCTGACGGCCACGGCCCATGCGCGAGACCCCCTTTTACGAGTTCAGCAGCGGGCTGTGCGACGCCCGATGATATTCACGGCACCGGCTTGAGGCCGGTAAGAGTAGCATTCAGGATAGCACGCACGCCAGAGCATCCGGCCGCGCGACGGCCCTTCAGCGGAAGGATCAGACATGTCAGATTCCACGCCTGCGGAACCCGATGAGGCCGCCCAGAACGCGGCCCTGCAGGGGGCGGTCATCGTCGGGCTGCAACCCGGTCAGCCCGCCCATGTGCTCTCCGAGGCGCTCCGCTACGCCAAGCTGCTCGGGGCACCCCTGGTCGTCGTGCACGTCGACGTCACGCGCTTCGTCACCTACGAGGACCCGGACGGCTACGTGCACTCCGCACCCATCGATCTGAACATCGACGCCGGTGCGGCCGAGTTCGAAGAGGTGCAGAAGATGGCGACGGCGAGCCTGGAGAAGGAGGGCATCGTCTGGACCGCCCGCCAGCTGGTCGGCGACCCGGCGCTGGCGATCAAGCAGCTGGCGAACAAGATCGATGCGCAGCTGATCGTCGTCGGCACCCGCAAGCGCGGGCTGGGCGAATCGATCCGCGAGTTCTTCACGGGTTCCGTCGCCGCGCGGCTGGCGCACCGGCAGCATCGCCCCGTGCTCGTGATCCCGCAGGGCGAAGAGGTGCCCGACGAGCAGAAGGACATCTGGACCGAATAGCCCCGGGCTACGTGTCTGACGGAGTTGACGCGGCCAGGGCCCGGGTCACGGCATGGGCGGCGTCGTCGAGGGCGCGCTCCAGGTCGCTCACGACCGTCGCCTCGAGCACGCCGCCGCGAGCGACGTGGGTGCGCAGATCAGTGCGCACCTGGGCCCGGAACGCGTTGACCACGGCATCCGCCCGGTGCAGAGCCTCGCGACTGGAGGCCCGTTCGTCGCTCATCCCCTCGGAGCGCGCACGTGCCTTGGCGGACTTGCGCTCCTCCTGAGCGGCGGTGGCGAGGTCGGCGCGCAGACTGCGCATCGCCTCCTGCACGCTCTGGCGGACCTCGCTGGCGATCAGCCGCACCGAGTCGGCCAGCCCCTCCTCGATGCCGACCAGGTCGTCCTCACGCGTCGCCAGCTCGGCGCGCCCGGCATCCGTGATGGCGTAGATCGTGGTGCGGCCTTCGACGGTCTTGCTGACCAGGCCCTCCTCCTCGAGCTTCGCCAGCCGCGGGTAGATCGTGCCGGCGCTGGGCGTGTAGGTGCCCCCGGTGCGGTCGGTCAGCGCCTGGATGATGCCGTAGCCGTGCTGCGGCGCCTCATTCAGCAGCGACAGCAGGTACAGCCGCAGGTCGCCGTGCGAGAAGACGGCGGGGGTCATGATTCCTCCCACTCGGGGTCGTCGGCGACGGCGGTGCGCTCGCGGCGCAGCACGGTGATCCCGCCGGAGACGGTGTTCGCGCGCACGTCGACGAAGCTGCCGGCGAGCTCCCCCATCTGCCCGGTGTAGTTGCTCGGCCCGCCGCTGGAGCGCTGCACGCCGTCGACGGTGAGCTTGCCGCTCATGCTGCGCAGCACGTAGTTGGCGGGGAGGGTCTCATCCAGACGCACGGTCACGCCACCCGAGACCGTGTTGAGGTTCACGGTGTTCGCGTCGCCGATGGCGTCGATGAGGATCGCGCCCGAGACGGTGTCGATGGTCGCCTTGCGCAGAGTGCCGGTCACGGCGACGTCACCGGACACGCTGTTGGCGACGACCGAGCCGGTCAGTCCGCGGATCTGCACATCGCCCGAGACGGAATTGGCGGTCAGGTCGCCGCTGACTCCGTCGGCGATGATGTCGCCGGAGACGGTGTTCAGACGGATGTCGTTGCGGATGCCGGAGACGAGAGCGCCGGCGCTGACCACACCCAGGGTGAGGGCGATCTCGCGCGGCACGGCGACGCTGATCTCGGCCTTGGGGCCGCCGGCGCCGAAGTTGCGGAACACCTCGAGGAAGTTGTCCCAGCCGATCTGCGGGTGGTCGATCTCGATCTGGCTGCCGTCGGATTCGACGCGCAGCTCCTTGGTGGTGACGCCGTGCACCTCGATGCGGATGCCGGGTTCGTCATGGGAGACGATGTCGATCTGCCCGCCGACGAGGCCGACCTTGAGCCGGGTCGCGGAGGCGATGTCGATGACGCGTTCCTCGCCGGGGGCGATGAGCCACTTCTCGGTCATTGTCGTTCTCTTCCTGTAGGGCGACATCAAGATATATCGCGTGTTGACAGCGTAACACGATATATCTCGAGTGGGCGCCCACCTCCTCTCTCCTCGTTTCAAGTAGCGCAAATTGCTGCATTTCAGCCCCATCGGGAGCAATTCAAGCGATTCGAACGGGAGGGGGACGGCTTGACATTGACGTTACGTCAACTTCTATCGTGGTCGTATCCACGGAACCTCGAGAGGAGCGGATGCCATGGACTGGTCGATCCAGGAGATCGCCCGACTGGCGGGAACCACGAGCAGGACGCTGCGTCATTACGACGACATCGGCCTGCTCACGCCCTCGCGCATCGCGGGCAACGGCTACCGGCACTACGACCAGGACGCCCTCGTGCGGTTGCAGCGCATCCTGCTGCTGCGCGAGCTCGGGCTCGGCCTGCCGCAGATCGCCGAGGTGCTGGATCCAGCATCGGGCGGAGCATCCGGAGCATCCGAGGCATCCGCTCTCCGGACGCATCTCGGCTGGCTCCGCCAGGAGCAGCAGCGGATCGCCCGGCAGATCGCATCCGTCGAATCGACCATCACCGCGTTGACAGAGAGGAAGGACATCATGGCCGAGAACATGTTCGACGGCTTCGACCACACGCAGTACAAGGAGGAGGTCGAGCAGCGCTGGGGAACGAAGGCCTACGCCGACAGCGACAGCTGGTGGCGCGGCCTCACCGAGGACGAACGTGCCGCGTGGCAGCGGCGCGTCGCGGATCTCGGGCGCGACTGGGTCGCCGCCGCTGAGAGCGGCATCGACCCGGCATCCGATGCGGCGCAGGCGCTCGCGCAGCGCCACGTCGACTGGCTCACCGGCATCCCTGGCACCCCGGCCGCCGCTCCCGGCGGCAATGTGAAGGGCTACGTGATCGGCCTCGGCGAGATGTACGTCGCCGACCCGCGCTTCGGCGCCAACTACGCCACCGCTGCGGGAGGCACCGCGGGCGCCGAGTTCGTCCGCGACACCCTGCGGGTCTACGCGGAAGCGAACCTGTAATCCGTTTCGTGTAGCTCAAGTTGCTCTGGAAACCGGTCGGAGGCAGCAACTTGAGCTACACGAACGGAGAGGAGAGCCGGCCCGGGTAGTCTGGCTGGACGATGAGCATCACTCGCCGCACTCTGCTGCTCGGCGCCGGCACCGGTGCCGCCGCGGTGCTCCTGGCCGCATGCACGCCGGAGCCGAAGCCCAAGCCGACACGCAGCAGCACGCCGAAGCCCAAGCCGACGGCACCGTCGCGCGTGCCCGCACCCGCCGCCTGGCTGCGCAGCACCTGGTCGACCGATCCGTATTCCTTCGGCGCGGTCAGCTACCTGGCATCCGGATCCGACCCGCAGCAGCGTGAGACGCTCACCGAACCCATCCAGGAACGGCTGTTCTTCGCGGGCGAAGCGCTGGATGCCACCAACCCTGGCACCGTGCTCGGCGCCGTGGACTCCGGCCATTCCGCCGCGCTCGCGCTGATCGATGCGGCATCCGGGCAGGAGCGGGTCGCCGTGATCGGTGCCGGTGCCGCCGGCGTCGTGGCGGCGCGACTGCTGGCCGATGCCAATCACGACGTGACGATCTTCGAGGCGCGCGAGCGCTCGGGCGGACGCATCCTCAGCCAGAGCGCGGAGGAATGGCCGATTCCCGCGCAGCTGGGCGCCTGGCTGATCCCGGACGAGCAGCTCACCGCGCTGGGCAACCGGCTCACCGCCCTGGGCGAGGAACAGCTGACCTTCGACACCGCGACCGGCTGGTCGAAGGACGGTGAGACCGACTCCGTCGACGGCGACGCGATCGTGCAGGCCGTGGAGAAGGCCGAGGAGCTTCCCGCCGACATCCCGCTCACCGAGGCGCTCGAGCAGAACGGTGCCGACCTGGAAGACCCCGCGCTCACCGCAGCGCTCGCCTGGCTGTCCGCCACGACCGGCGTCGACCCGGCGAAGGCCTCGAGCTGGTATCCGCCGGACTTCCACGCCGATGCTCTCACCGGGCTGACCGAGGATCTCGGCGCGTTCTTCGACACGCACCTCGAAGACCTCGAGATCACGCTGGCCTCACCCGTCGTGCGCGTCGCCTACGACGACAGCGGTGTGAGCCTGCGGCTGGGCACCGGCGAAGCGCTCTCGTTCGACCGGGTGATCGTCACTGCACCGCTGGGGGTGCTGCAGCGGCAGGGCATCGAGTTCGCCCCCGCGCTGCCGTTCTCGCATCGCGGCGCGATCGCGGCCCTGGCATCCGGATTCATCGAGACGGTGTGGATGCGGTTCGACGAGCCGTTCTGGGAGGCCGAGCAGGCCATCTGGCACGTCGTCGGAGGCGACGGACTCATCCGCACCTGGATCAACCTCATGCCCGCCACCGGCGAGCCGGTGCTGGTCGGAATCGTCGGCGGTGCCGACGCCGAGCAGTTCTCAGGGCTCAACGACCGGGATGCACGGGCCGCCGCCAGGCAGGCGCTCGCCGTCTTCGCACCGGAGCAGACGGACGAGAGCTGATCTCGCCCCACGGTGGGAGTGTGACGCGCACACGGCTGAGCAGAACCAGCAGCGAGCCGACCACGGCGAAGATCGACAGCGCAGCCAGGCACGAGACCGCCATCTCCGGCAGTCCGGACACCTGGCGCGGGTCGAGGAAGTAGTACGGATACCAGCCGATGATCCGGCCCCGCCAGATCGTGAAGACTCCCCAGATCAGCGGGTAGAGCAGCACGAAAGGCAGCACCCTCCACGACACCGCCCGCCGGCCGGGACCGATCAGCCAGGCGACCACAGACAGCGCCGGAAGCACGTAGTGCAGCACGACATCCGACCAGGGAACCGTGATCGGGATGCCGCGCACACCCGCCTGCCAGACGATGATCGAGAACGCCAGCCCCGCCGTGACCGTCCAGCTCAGCACCAGGGCGCGCAGTGAGGTCAGCCAGACGGGATCCCGAGGATGGCGCAGCGCCATGACACCCGCCACGATCGTCACGACCGCGAAGGCGAGGTTCGACTGGATCGTCAGGTAGGCGAAGAAGTTGTCGCTGGCCAGGGTCTGAGATCCCATGCCCCACAGCATCCGGTGCGTGAGCGCGACGAGGCACGCGGCCGCCGTGAGCAGACGGAGCCATCCGAAGATCCTTCTCGTCAGCACGCGGGCTTCGTCCTCCTGGCGGTGTGCGCTCTTTCGGGCGGAGCGGTCAGCCGTTCCACGAGTCTACGTAACGTCGCCGTGAGTGCGGACGTCGCCGAGCCGCCACGACTAGAGTGTCGCGGGTGAGCTCCCCGACGCCTGCGCGCATCGTCTTCCGGCGCGCCGGACTGGCGGCACTGGGAGGGATGCTGGGCACCGCCGCCCGTCTCGGGATCGGGATGCTGATCCCGGATGCCGCGCTGGGCGTGCTGCTCGCCAACCTCGCGGGCGCACTGGCGCTCGGCATCCTCGCCGCGCGGCTGCCCGCATCGGACCTGCGGGTGTTCCTCGGAACGGGAGTGCTCGGCGGATTCACCACCTACAGTGCGTTCACCGTCGACAGCGTGGGGCTGTGGGGTGAGGCGCCGTTGCTGGCCGTTGGGTACGTCGTGGTCAGCCTGGTGGGTGGGGTCGCAGCGGCTGTGCTCGGAATGCGGCTCGGGCGCCTCGGACGCGATCGGGCGACGGCATGAGTCCGCTCGTGTTCGCACTCGCCGCGGTGTGCGGCGGCCTGGGCGCGGCCGTGCGCTATCTGGTCGACGTCGGCATCGCCCGCGTGGCGGGAACCCGATTCCCCTGGGGCGTGCTCGTGGTCAACGTCACCGGCTCGCTGGTGCTCGGTCTCGTGGTGGGGATGCTGCCCGACGCCGCGTTCGTCGTCGGGGCGGGCTTCCTGGGCGGGTACACCACCTTCAGCACGGCGATGGTCGACACGGTCGCGCTGTGGCGGGACGGCGAGCGCCGGGCATCCGTGCTCTACTCCGGCGGGATGCTGCTGGCGGGCCTGGCCGCTGCAGCCCTCGGCCTCGCCCTCACCTTCTCCATCTCCTGACCCAGAATCCGTCTATATGGCGCTGGTGCACGCGACACGCCGATACACGCGTGCACGGGCGCCATATAGACGGGCTGGGGCGGGTGATCGGGGCAGCGTGTTGCGCGGGTAATGTGCAGGTGTACCCCGACCGACTGAAACGAGTACCGTGTCGAATCTCTCCGTTCTGAGCCTGCGCAACCGTGCGCTGATCGCTCTGATCACGATCGTGGCCGCCGTGTTCGGCGGGCTGGCACTGACCAACCTCAAGCAGGAGCTGATCCCCTCGCTCGAGCTGCCGGCGCTGATGGTCATGACGACCTACCCGGGCGCCTCGCCCGAGGTCGTGGAGAACGACGTGTCCACCCCGCTCGAAGAGGCGATCCAGGGTGTTCCCGGGCTGGAGTCGACGAGTGCGACCAGCACGACGAACGCGTCGATCGTGCAGGCGACGTTCACGTACGGCACCAACCTCGCCACCGCCGAGCAGAAGATGCAGCAGGCGATCAACCGCATCTCGCAGCAGCTGCCGAAGGATGTCTCGCCGCAGGTGCTGAGCATCTCCATCGACGACTTCCCGGTGATCCAGATCGCGGTGACCGGCTTCGATGACGCCGAGGCGGCGCAGACCGACCTGGAGAGCACCGTCATCCCCGACCTCGAGGATGTCAAGGGCGTCAACGCCGCCGAGATCGTCGGCGGCGTCGGACAGCGCATCACCATCACCCCGGATGCGGCGAAACTGGCGGCCGCCGGCCAGAGCACACAGGCGATCAGTCAGGCTCTGCAGCAGAACGGCGTGCTGCTGCCCGGCGGCGACATCACCCAGGACGGCCAGACGCTCACCGTGCAGAGCGGGACGAAGATCACCTCGGCCGAGGAGCTGGCATCCCTGCCTCTGATCGGCATCGGCCTCACCGTCGGCGATGTCGCGAAGGTCGTCCAGACCACCGATCCGGTCACCTCGATCTCGCGCGTGGACGGTGAGGACGCGCTCTCGATCGCCGTCACCAAGCTGCCGTCGGCGAACACCGTCGAGGTGTCGCAGGGCGTGCTGGCCGCACTCGACGAGGTCGGCGAGACCTTCCCGGATGCCGAGTTCACGGTCGTCTTCGACCAGGCGCCCTTCATCCAGCAGTCCATCGAGACGCTGGCCACCGAGGGCATGCTCGGGCTCGTGTTCGCGGTGATCGTGATCCTGGTGTTCCTGCTCTCGATCCGCTCCACGCTGGTCACCGCGATCTCGATCCCTACCAGCGTGCTGATCACGTTCATCGGACTGCAGGCGTTCGGCTACTCGCTGAACATCCTCACCCTCGGTGCGCTCACCATCGCCATCGGCCGCGTGGTCGACGACTCGATCGTCGTCATCGAGAACATCAAGCGGCACTACGTGCAGGGTGCCGACAAGGGTCAGGCCATCCGGCTGGCGGTGCGTGAGGTGGCATCCGCCATCACGGCATCCACCATCACCACCGTCGCGGTGTTCCTGCCGATCGTGTTCGTCGGCGACATGGTGGGCGAGCTGTTCCGTCCCTTCGCCATCACCGTCACGATCGCGATGGTCGCCTCGCTGCTGGTCGCGCTGACGATCGTGCCCGTGCTGGCGTACTGGTTCCTCCGCCCCGGCGTGCCGCTGGTCGCCGAGGACGGCACGCCCATCGACCCGGAGCATCCGGATGCTCCGCCCACGCGACTGCAGAAGGCCTACCGGCCGATCCTGGGATGGACGCTGAAGCACTCCGCGACCACCGTCGTGATCGCGCTGGTGGTGCTCGGCGGCACGCTGGCGGCAGCCCCGCTGATGAAGATCAACTTCCTCAGCGACTCCGGGCAGAACACGATGACGGTCACGCAGGACGTCGGCGGGACCGCGAGTCTGCAGACGAAGTCGGATGCCGCGAAGCAGGTCGAGAAGGTGCTCAGCGGCATCGATGGGATCGACCATGTGCAGGCCTCGATCGGGTCCAGCGGTTCGGCGCTGCGCGACGCCTTCTCGGGCGGCGCCGGCATCACCTACTCGATCCAGACCGACGACGCCGTCGACCAGGAGAAGCTGCGCGCCGAGGTGCAGAAGAAGATCGACGGGCTGAAGGATGCCGGCGACGTGAGCGTCGCCGCATCATCCGGGGGATTCGGATCCAGCGACATCGCGGTCACCGTCACCGCTCCCACCGCCGACGTGCTGCAGAAGGCGACCGATGCGCTGATGAAGGACCTCGACGGTCGGGAGGGAATCGGCGAGGTGACGAACAACCTCGCGGACTCGCTGCCGTACATCGCCGTGAGCGTCGACCGGGCGGCGGCTGCAGAGCGCGGCCTGTCGGAGGTGGCGGTCGGATCGATCGTGTCGAACACGATGCGCCCCGACCAGATCGGCTCCGTGGAGGTCGACGGCACCGCACTGACCGTGTACGTGGTGAGTCCCGAGCCTCCGACCTCGATCGAGGCGCTCCGGGATCTGGCGATCCCCACCCAGACCGGCATCGTGAAGCTGTCCGACATCGCGACCGTCGAGCAGCGCAACGGGCCGACCGCGATCTCCACGGAGAAGGGCCGCCGCACGGCGACGATCACGGTGCCGCCGGCATCCGACGATCTCGCCGTCGCGACCCGCTCGGTGACCGCCTCGCTCGACGACGTGAAGCTGCCCGAGGGCGCGCGGGCCGAGATCGGCGGCGTCGCCCAACAGCAGGCCGATTCGTTCTCGCAGCTGGGTCTGGCGATGCTCGCCGCGATCCTGATCGTCTACGTCGTGATGGTCGCCACCTTCAAGTCGCTGCGGCAGCCGCTGCTGCTGCTGGTCTCGGTGCCGTTCGCGGCCACCGGCGCCATCCTGCTGCAGATCGCCACCGGGGTGCCGCTGGGCGTCGCCTCGCTGATCGGCGTACTGATGCTGATCGGCATCGTGGTCACCAACGCCATCGTGCTCGTCGACCTGGTGAACCAGTACCGGGAGAAGGGACTGTCGGCCGCGGATGCCGTGATGGCCGGCGGCGAGAAGCGTCTGCGCCCGATCCTGATGACCGCGCTCGCGACGATCTTCGCCCTCACCCCGATGGCGCTGGGGATCACCGGCCACGGCGGCTTCATCTCGCAGCCGCTGGCGATCGTCGTGATCGGCGGTCTGGTGTCGTCGACCGTGCTGACGCTGATCGTGCTGCCGACCCTCTACAACCTCGTCGAGGGCGCGAAGGAGCGGCGCCGAGCGCGTCGCGGAGGCGACGCCGGCGCGGGTTCCGGCGGCGAGTCGGGCGGAGGCTCGGACGGAGACTCGGACGGCTCGGGCTCGGATGGCTCGGGGGCGTCGGATGCGGCATCCGCCTCCGCCGAGGGCCGCACGCTCACCCGCCGCGAGCTGCGCGCCCGCGGACTCCCCGCAGCGAATCCGGTCGACTGAGCAACACTGACGTTTTCCATCCGCGCTCCATCCGTGTGGTGCACGCGCGGCGAGGTCAGGAGAAGCGGATGCCCCACTCCAGCGTCCACGATTCGTCGCGGGCCACGCGGCGCACGCCGCGGCCGGAGTTGAAGCCATCGGCCGGGGCGGTCATCGGCTCGACGGCGACGACCAGCGACTGCCCGGGGTAGCCGGTGGAGGTGTACACCTGCACGTAGCCGAATCCCGCGCCCTGCTGCAGGGTGACGGTGCGGCCGTCCGGCGCCGTCAGCGTGGTGCGCACGAATCCGTCGGTATCCCGGCGCAGATTCGCGAATCCGGTGTCGAGCTGCAGATCGCCCAGGCGCCGGCCCTCGCGCAGATCGGTGCCCGATGACACCGGGGATTCACCGACGGGAAGCATCCGCGCATCGGTCTCGAAGTAGGTCTCGGCGGGGAGCTTCAGCACCAGGTCCTGCGGGTGGGCATCGCCGATCGTGAGATACGGGTGGATGCCGAGCGCGACGGGTGCCGGGTCGGCGGAGCCGTTCGTCAGTGTGTGCGTGACGTCGATCCCGGCATCCGTCAGCGCGTAGCGCACGCTCGTCTGCACCAGGTACGGGTAGCCGGTCTGCGGGACGATGGTCGCCGCCAGCGTCACCGCATCCTCGGACTGCTCGACGATGTCGTAGGCGGTGAAGCGCAGCAGCCCGTGGCTGGCATTGTGGAACTTCGGCTCGGTGATCGCGAGCTGGCGGGTGGTCTCGCCGTCCTGCCAGATCCCGTCGCGGATGCGGTTCGGCCACGGAGCGAGCACCACGCCCGAGGCGCCGGGTGTCGGCTCGTCGGCGGGGTACGGCGGCACGATGTCGACACCGTCGATGCTCAGCTGCCGCAGCGAGGCGCCGACCTGAGCGATCTGCGCGGTCACGGCGCCGCGCCGCAGATGGATCTGAATGCCGGTGGGGGACGTCACTGCAGGATCGTGGGGCATGCGCCAATCGTATGGCCGCCGGGTGGAGGATGGTCGGGTGGATGCGGAGGGAACGGTGATGACGGAGACGGTCGAGCTGTGCTGCCTGCTGTGGGCACGCGAGGGGTGCCGGGTTCCCGGTGGCCATTCGATAGGCGTCCGGGTGCTTTCCCAGCCGGGCCGGGTAGAATCGTGCGGTCGGCTTCGGGCACCCGCGCATCGCGGGGCGTTTGAACAAGTGTGAGCCCAGGGGCCGATGGTTCATCAACCATCACATGAATGGCCCCGGCCGACGGATGCTCGGGTATATCCGCCGTGCGCTGAGCTCTGTGCGCACGGGAGCGGACGCTGTTCTCGTGTCAGAGACAGTCAGGAAACACCATGCCCAAGAACGGCAAGCCCAAGGGCGGACGCCCGTCCCGCAATTTCGAGCCCCGGTACGCGAAGAAGACGTCGTTCCACGACCGTCATGCCGGCGGACGTCCAGCTCGCGACGACGATCGACGCACGGATGCCGGCGAGCGCCGCGCCGCGGATCGTCGGCCCGGCAGCATCAGCCCCAAGCACCGCGGGTACCGTCCGGCCGAGGCGGGCTCCGCGGCCCCCAAGCGCCGCTGGACCGATTCCGAGCGCGCCGGCCG
The DNA here is from genome assembly GCF_030296555.1 of Microbacterium suwonense. Taxonomy (NCBI): domain Bacteria; kingdom Bacillati; phylum Actinomycetota; class Actinomycetes; order Micrococcales; family Microbacteriaceae; genus Microbacterium; species Microbacterium suwonense. The sequence goes on along the minus strand of NZ_AP027728.1, from coordinate 2,185,817 downwards.
CGACGAGGCGCGCGGCATCCGCAACCGCGCCGAGTCCGGTCGACGCGACGCTCCGCACCACCGCAGCGATCGCGATGACCGCGGTGGTCAGGGGCGCGTGGTGGTGAGCGCCGGTTCAACGAGCGCGGTGCGCGTGGCGGCTACCAGGGCTCATCGCGCGACGACCGTCCGCGTTTCGACCGGAACGACCGCCGTCCGTTCGCCAGCCGCGACGATCGCCCGCGTCGGGAGGAGCGCCCGCGTCGCGACGACCGTCCGCAGCGCGAGGAGCGTTCGCGCCGGGATGGCAATGCCGGCGGCCAGCGCGGGTACGACCGGAATGAGCGTCCGCGGTACGACCGTGCCGCTGCGAGCGACCGTCCGCGTTCGGATCGGAATGACCGGAGTGCACGCACCGACCGTCCGCGTTTCGACCGCACCGACCGTCCGCGTTTCGACCGCACCGACCGTCCGCGTTTCGACCGCAGCGAGCGCCCGCGCTATGAGCGTCCCGAGCGTCCTGTCCGTGACGATCGTCCCGCGCGGCAGAACCGCGAGGAGCGTCCCAGCCGCAGCGACTGGAACCGCACGGAATCGGTCAAGAAGTACGAGGAGCACGTGGATGTCGTGCACGAGCGTCTTGCCGCCGAGGCCGTGCAGGCCGCCGAGGTCGCCGATGTGACCTTCGGTGACCTGGGCCTGGGATCGAACATTGTCGAGGTGCTGAAGAACATGGGTGCGGCGACGCCGTTCCCGATTCAGGCGGCGACGATCCCGGCAATCCTCGAGGGTCGCGACGTGCTGGGCCGCGGGCGCACCGGTTCGGGCAAGACCATCGCCTTCGGCGCCCCGCTGGTCGAGAACATCCTGCTGTCGCAGAAGGGCAAGCGCCGTGAGTTCGGTCGCAGGCCGCGGGCGCTCATCCTGGCTCCGACCCGCGAGCTGGCACTGCAGATCGACCGCACCGTGCAGCCGATCGCCCGCAGTGTCGGTCTGTTCACCACGCAGATCTACGGTGGTGTGCCGCAGGGGCGGCAGGTCGGCGCGCTGAAGAAGGGTGTCGACATCGTGATCGGCACCCCCGGCCGCATCGAGGACCTCATCGAGCAGCGCAAGCTCGACCTCTCCGAGGTGCGCGTGGCCGTTCTCGATGAGGCGGATCACATGGCCGAGCTCGGCTTCGTGGAGCCCGTTCAGCGCATCCTCCGTGCCGCCGGCACCGCGCTGGACGACGGTGCCGCCAGCCAGAAGCTGCTGTTCTCGGCGACTCTCGACCGCGAGGTGGCGTCGCTCGTCGATGAGTTCCTCGTGGAGCCGGCCGTCTACGAGGTCGCCGGTGAGACGCAGGACTCGAGCAGCATCGAGCACCGCGTGCTGGTCATCGACCACCGGGACAAGGCTGAGCTGCTCACCTCGCTCGTCGATCGCGATGGCCGCACCCTGGTCTTCACCCGCACCCGCGCCTATGCGGAGATGCTGGCGGAGCAGTTCGAGGATGCCGGAATCCCGGCGGTATCGCTGCACGGCGATCTGAATCAGGCCAAGCGGACTCGCAACCTGCAGAAGGTGACCTCGGGAAGGGTGCAGGTGCTGGTTGCCACGGATGTCGCTGCGCGCGGCATCCACGTCGACGACATCGACCTGGTGGTGCAGGCGGATGCTCCCGATGAGTACAAGACCTACCTGCACCGTTCCGGTCGCACGGGCCGTGCGGGACGCTCGGGTCGGGTGGTCACGCTGATCCCCCGCCAGCGCCGCCGCCGGATGGAGGACCTGCTGGATCGCGCCGAGATCGATGCCCCGTTCGAGAGCGCGCACCCGGGCGATGATGTGATCGACGAGATCACCGGCCGAGTGCCGACTGTGGCCGAGCTGACCGCCTGAGGTTCGCAACTCCGGAGAGGCGCCTCCGCGAAGCCAGTTTCGGGTCCCGCGGAGGCGTTTCGTCGTCAGATCTCCGGAGTTGCGGACGCTCCCACGGCGTAGGCTGAAACGATGGACTGGCAGCAGACGGCATCGGTCGGCAGTGCGGTATGGCTCTCGGTGGCACTGATCGCGAGCGTGCTCGCCGGGATGCAGGGGCGCGGCAAACTGTGGTGGTTCTTCATCACGCTGCTCTTCGGCCCGTTCGCGCTGTTCTTCCTGGCGGTCTGGACGAAGCCGCTGACCAGGCGAGACTGAGTCCGTCGGCGTCGGCGTCGGCGTCGGCGTCAGCATCGACGGCGCAACGTCAGAACAGCGTCTGCGGCTGCGGTGGGGGAGCGGATGCCGGCGCAGGGCGCATCCGCGCGCGCATGATGCCTCTCGTCCGATCGTGTTCCTCCTCCGACTGCACCTGCAGGCCGTGCGCGCGGATGAGCGGCCGGACCCGCGCCGCCAGCCAGCGTCGATAGTCCTTGGGCGTCTCGGCGGCCGCCCCGGGATACAGGTGACGGTACGAGGCGACGAGGTCGGGGTGCTCCTGCTGCAGCCAGCGGAAGAACCAGGGCTTCACGCCGGGCCGCAGGTGCAGCGCGCCGTAGACGGCGTGGTCGGCACCCGCTTCCGCGATGCGTCGCAGCGCCTCGTCGATCGCGCCGACCGAGTCGGTGAGGTGCGGGAGGACGGGCATGAGGAACACGCCGACCCGGAACCCGGCGTCCGACAGTGCCTGAACCGTGTCCAGCCGGGCCTGCGTCGTCGGCGTACCCGGCTCGATGGAGCGCTGCAGTGCGTCGTCGTACATCGCGATCGACAGCTGGATGTCGACGGGAACCCGCTTCGCCGCCTCGACCAGCAGGGGAGGTCACGGCGGATCAGCGTGCCCTTGGTGAGGATCGACATGGGGGTTCCCGAGTCGGCGAGGGCGCGGATGATCCCCGGCATCAGCCGGTAGCGGCCCTCCGCACGCTGGTAGGGGTCGGTGTTCGTGCCCAGCGCGACTGTTTCGTGCTTCCACGAGCCGCGCCGCAGTTCGCGCTGCAGCACGTCGACGACGTTCGTCTTCACGACGATCTGCGAGTTGAAGTCCTCGCCGGCATCCAGGTCGAGGTACTCGTGCGTGCCCCGGGCGAAGCAATAAAAGCAGGCATGACTGCATCCGCGGTAGGGATTGATGGTCCAGTTGAACGGCATCCGCGAGGCTCCGGGGACGGGGTTCAGGGCAGACTTGGACAGCACCTCGTGGAACGTCATCCCGGCGAATTCCGGCGTGGTCACCGACTGGACGATGCCGCTGCGATTCTCGAGACCAGGCAGCGCATCGGCATCCGCGTCCTCGATCGTCTGTCCCTGCCAGCGCACGCAATCATTCGAACAAATGAGCGATGGAATGTCAATACGGAATAGCAACTATGTGCGACTTAAGAAGTGCGCGACAATGGAGTGATGAGCGCCACGCAGTCCCGGCATGCGTCGCGTGCGCCGTTCGCCGTCACGGTCGCCCTGCCCATCGGCGTGCTGTTCACCGCGGTCGCGTCGTTGGCGACGCTGCTCGGCGTGATCGCGACTGCTCCGGTCGAGGTGGAGCTGCCCGCGCCGGCTGCCGCGCTGGTGCTCCCGGATGTCGAGGTCACGGCGACGCCTGTGCTGAATCCGTGCGCGGATGCCGAGGTGCAGGCCGCCCTCGCCGCGGGCGACGACGAGGCGGTGGTGAAGGCCTTCGGAGGCGGTGGCGAGTTCCAGGCGGCGGTCGCCATCGGCAATGCGCCGTGCATCCCCCTCGACGATCCGGCGCACGAATGGGTCGTGGTGAACAAGCTCAGGGCGCTGACGCCGATCGACTTCACCCCGGCATCCGTCACCCCGTCGAACCTGCGCGGCACCTCGCGGTCGGTCAGCATGCGTCCGGCGGCAGCGGACGCACTGAACCGGCTGGCAGACGCGGCGCGCGCGGCCGGTGCGGGGGTGATGGGCGTGAACAACGCCTACCGCTCCTATGGTCTGCAGAAGATCACCTACTCGTCCTTCGTGCGCTCCGAGGGCAGGGCAGGAGCCGATGCCGGGTCGGCGCGTCCCGGTCACAGCGAGCATCAGACCGGGCTGGCGGTCGACGTCGTCGCCTGCACTCCCGGCTGCGGCGGGATCGGACAGTTCGCGGGGACGGCACAGAGTCGGTGGGTGGCGGAGCACGCCTGGGAGTTCGGCTTCATCGTCCGCTACGAAGACGGTGCGACCGCTACGACCGGCTACATGCCCGAGCCGTGGCACCTGCGGTACATCGGTGTGGAGCTCGCCAGGGCGTATCACCAGGGCGGGTTCCACACGCTGGAGGACTTCTTCGGCCTCCCGCCCGCTCCCGACTACTCGGAGTGACGACGGCACGTGGACGCGGTCCCGTGAGCACAGACTGACGGCATCCCACAAAGACGACACGCAGTGTCACGCTCTATGAGACGCATTCCCACAATTCGCTGTCGTCCGCCGTGCCCCGAACGTAGAATCTCGGGTGCGAGGACGCATACGACGCATCGGAGGACGCTATGGAACGCGACATCTACGAAGAAGACCACGAGGCCTTCCGTGATCTGGTCAAGGACTTCGTCAAGCGCTACGCCACCAACGAGAACATCGAGAAGTGGGATGCCGCAGGCGAGATCGACCGCGAGACCATGCTCGCCGCAGGCGAGGCGGGCCTGATCGGCCTGTCGGTGCCCGAGGAGTTCGGCGGCGCCGGCATGCTGCAGGACTACCGCTTCCGCACGATCGTGATGGAGGAGGTCATCGCCGCCGGAGCCGGTTCGCTGGCGGGCGCCTTCGGCATCCAGGACGACCTCGCCGTGCCGTACCTCGTGCACATGGGCACGCAGGAGCAGAAGGAGAAGTGGCTGCCGCGGATGGCCACCGGCGAGGTACTCGGTGCCCTGGCCATGACCGACCCCGGCGCCGGATCCGACCTGCGCGGCATCAAGACGAACGCGAAGAAGGTCGACGGCGGCTACATCGTCAACGGTGCCAAGACGTTCATCTCCTCGGGCACGACCGCCGACATGGTCGTCACCTTCGTCAAGACCGGCGAGGGCAACCGTCCCGACGCGTTCAGCCTGCTCATCCTCGAGAAGGGCATGGAGGGCTTCGACCAGGGCAAGAAGCTCAGCAAGATGGGCTTCCACGGCTGGGACACCGCCGAGCTCAGCTTCACCGATGTGTTCGTTCCCGATGAGAACCTGATCAGCGGCAAGGAGGGTCAGGGTTTCATCCAGCTGATGATGAACCTGCCCCTGGAGCGCCTGTCGATCGGCGTCGCCGCAGCCGCAGCCGCCCAGGCCGCGACCGACTGGACCATCGCCTACACGAAGGACCGTGAGGCCTTCGGCGAGCGCATCGCCGACTTCCAGAACACACGCTTCCGCCTGGCCGACATGGTCACCACCACCGAGGTGATGTGGGCGTACGTCGACCGCGCGCTGCTGGCGTACAAGGACAGCAAGCTCACCGCCGAGGACGCCGCGAAGGTCAAGTTCTGGGCGACCGAGCGCGAGTGGGAGGTGCTCGACATGGGCGTGCAGCTGCACGGCGGCTACGGCTACATCATGGAGTACCCGATCGCGCGCGCGTTCACCGATGCCCGCGTGCACCGTATCTACGGCGGCACCAACGAGATCATGCGCGACCTCGTCGGCCGGCAGATCGCAGGCAAGCGCTGAGGCACCTTCCGGAGCTGTCGTTCGGGTAGCAGGGTGGATGCTACTGCGGTAGCATCGACGTATGTCGCACAGCAAGATCAGTCTGAGTCTGAGCGATGCCGATCTCGCATTCCTCGACGCGGAGGCTCTGCAGGGCCGTTATGCGTCGAGGTCGGCCGCCGTTCAGGATGCGGTGCGGATGCTGCGCGAGAGTCGTCTTGCGGATGCCTATGCCGAGGCCTACGCAGAGGGCTATGACGAGGACTGGGACACGGCGATCGAGGACGGGATCGCATGATCTCCCTGCTGCGGCGGGGGCAGATCGTCGTGGTGGCGTTGGACCCCGCCGTCGGCTCCGAGGCGAAGAAGACCCGACCGGCCGTGGTGGTGAGTAACAACACCGCGAATGCGGCGGCCGCACGCAGCGATCGCGCGACCGTCACCGTGGTCCCGCTCACCTCGAACGCATCGCGCGTGCTGCCCTTCCAAGTGCACCTCCCCGCCGGTGAGACCGGATTGGATCGTGACACGAAGGCCCAGGCGGAGCAGGTGCGCACGGTCGCGGTATCTCGCATCGTCCGCCCGGTGGGATGGGTCGGCTCTGAGCTGATGGGCGCACTCGACGAGGCGCTTCGTCTGCATCTCGCGCTCGGCTGACTCCCCTCGGGCCGCTGAGCCCAGCTCGCCCTCCTGCGCCGAGCCTCAGCGCCGCCCCACCCCGGCGGCGCGCAGGCGATCGGCGATGAGGATGCCGAGTGCTGTCGCGCCCACGCAGCTCGCCAGCGTCGACACGAAGAACAGGATCTGCGCCCACACCGGCTGCACGCCCATGTCGAAGAACGCCCAGGCGAACAGCGGATAGACCAGGCCCAGCACAGTAGCTCCGGCGTAGTGCTGCCAGGTCTTCCAGAATCGCCACAGCACGATCAGGAACGGCAGCTCGGCGAACAGCGCCCACGACGCGTTCGTGTAGACGCTCACGAACCCGTACCCCGAGAACGGCACGATCACCAGACCCGCGATGATGCCGACGAGCAGGCCGACGAGCGGCTTCTGCAGCAGGCGAAGCGCGATGACCGACGGCAGGATCCACAGCCCGGTGATCGCAACCGACACGACCGGCATCCCGAGCGTCAGCAGAGCGGTCGACAGCCAGTTCGCAGGGGCGAGCAGCAGTCCGCCGGCCACGCCGATCGCCGCGCAGGTGAGCAGCAGCGTGGTCGGCACGCGCCTGCGCCGCCGGGTCATGGTCTTGTCGGACATCGTTGTGCCTTTCGGGCGGGGTCAGCTGGGCTGCCAGGGGAACGTGAGCACGAGGATCGCTGCGGATGCCGCGATGAACAGCACGATGAAGACCGTGTCCCGCACGCGGAAGGGCACCTGATAGCGCTCGGTGCGGGTCGGGTATGCGCCGAAGGCCCGAGCATCCATGGCGAGCGCCACGCGCTCGGCATGACGGATGGCTCCTGCCAGCAGCGGGACGATGTACCCCCAGCCGCGTGCGAGGCGTGCGAACGGCCCCCGGCCGCCGTGCGACCCCCACCCGGTGTGCCGCGCGGATCACGCTCAGCTCGTAGCCGAACCGCGGCACGAACCGGTAGGCGGCCAGTGCCGTGTACCCGATCCGGTACGGCACGTGCAGCTGCTGGATGCCGGCTCGCACGAGATCGGGGCCGGTCGTGGTCAGCCCGCCGATCAGTGCGAGGGCGAGGATCGAGGCCAGGCGCAGCGATGTCGCGAAGCCGATCTGAACGGCGCCGGTGAACAGCGTCCACCCTCCCAGTTGAAGCAGCGGCGCGGTGTCGTCCACCCCCGCGGCATCCACCCAGATCGAGAACCCGAAGCCGATCGCGACGACGCCGAGGGGCACCGCGAGGAACAGCAGTGCGGCCGTGCGCGGCGTGATCCGCGCCCCGACGACGATCAGCGCGTAGGCGAAGACGATGAAGCACAGCGGCGTCGCGAGGTCGCGCACGAAGATGAGCACCACCATCGCAGGCAGCGCTGCGGTGACCTTCGACAGCGGATTCAGATGGTGCAGAAACCTCCAGGCGGGTGCCGGAACGCCGGGCGCGTACGGGTCGATCGTCGCGGTGGGCGACGTGATCACGGTCATCGCGCCGCCTCGGCGAGGACGCCGCGCAGCACAGGATCCAGCGCACGGTGCAGCGCGGGAAGCCGCAGTCCCGCGCCCTCGAACAGACCCGGTGTCGCGAACAGCGACGCCGTCCGGCCGGTCGCATGGATGCGGCCGTCGGCGAGGATGACCGTGTGGGTCGCATGGTCGGCGACCAGCTGCAGATCATGCGTGACGATGAGGATCGTCGTCCCCTCAGTCCGCAGGTCGCCGAGCAGCCGCAGCAGCTCGTCGGCGCGGGCGCGATCCTGGCCGAATGTCGGCTCGTCGAGTGCCAGCACGCCGGGACGGGTGATGAGCGCCGTACCCACGGACAGACGTCGCTTCTCACCTCCGGAGAGCAGGAACGGATGCACGTCGGCCTTGTGCTCGAGTCCGAACCGGGTGAGCATCTCGCCCACGCGGTCGGCGATGTCGGCATCCGACACTCCGCGCAGCCGTAACCCGTGCGCGAGCTCGTCGAAGACGGTGTGAGCGATGAACTGATGCTCGGGGTTCTGGAACACGAAGCCGATGCGAGCGGTGAGATCACGCGGAGAGGCGCGACCGGGGTCGAGATCGCCGATCGTCACCCGACCCTTCGGTGGCGGCACGACACCGGCGAGCGACTGGATGAGCGTGGTCTTGCCGGCGCCGTTCGCGCCGACGATGGCGGTGAGCGACCCGGCCGGGATGTCGAGGTCGATGCCGTGCAGCACCTCCGACCTGCCGCGCTTCACAGTGAGGTTCCGAACACGGATCACGGATGCCGGGGAGCGCGGGTCCTGCGATGGTGATGGCTCGGGTGCCGCTGCGCCGTGCTGCGCGAGCGGGATCGCAGCCGCCAGTTCGTCAGCGGTCAGCGGCAGGGGAGCATCGATCGGCAGGATTCCGCGTTCGCGCAGCATCCACCCCGCCAGTGTCGCCGCCGGGAGCCATACGCCCATCGCGATGAGCTCCTCGGTGTGTCCGCGCAGTATCTCGTCGACAGGGCCGTCGAACACGAGCCGGCCGCGCTGATCGAGGACGATCGTGCGGGTGGCGAAGCGCATCGCGGCATCCAGGTTGTGCTCGACGAGGACGACGGCGTGATCGCCGGAGGCGACCAGCTCGGCCAGGGCGTCGTAGACGTCGTCGATGCCCTGCGGATCGAGGTTGGCGGTCGGCTCGTCGAGCACGATCACCGACGAGCCCATCGCGATGGCGCAGGCGATCGCGAGCCGCTGGCGCCCGCCGCCCGAGAGCCGGTCGGGGTTCCAATGCCGACGATCCCACAGGCCGACGCGCCGCAGCGCGCGCTCCGCCCGCGAGAGCACCTCGGCGACGGGGAGCAGCAGGTTCTCGAGAGCGAAGGCCACCTCGTCCATCAGCGTGCCGGTGACGAGCTGCGCGTCGGGGTCCTGGAAGACCATCGCCACGTCGGAGCTGACCTCGGCCACCGGGACATCCGCGATGTCGCGGCCCCTCACCTCGACGCTGCCGGCGAGGTCGGCGGGAACCGCCTGCGGGATGAGCCCGTTCAGCGCCAGCGTCATCGTCGACTTGCCCGAGCCGCTCGGCCCGAGCACCAGGACCACCTCGCCCAGGTCGATGTCGAAGCTGACACCCTCGGGCGACGGATGCGTCGCGCCGACGTGCGTGAGGGAGAGATCACGCACGCGAAGCAGAGGGGCGGATGAACGCACGAGTGCCCTTCGACAGGCTCGAGGACCGGGGTCGGCTCGGGGTCCGGTGATTCGGTACCCCTTCAGGTTAGCTGAGGCTTACCTGAATCGCATGCGCCGATCGGATCAGGCGCGAGTGACCAGGCCGGCCCGGCGCAACGCGACGCCCACGCGCACGCCGATGAAGGTCCACACCACCGGGCCCACGATGAACATCGCCAGATAGAGCACGAAAGCCCACGGCGCGAACTTGTCGACGTCGGCGGCGAAGCCGATCGGCACGGCCAGAAGAACGCCGACGATCACCGCCGACACCAGGAACCGGCCCATGCCCCAGTAGCGGTAGCGGCCGAGGGCGGTGATGCCCTCCTGCACCACGCCGATCAGCAGCGCCGTGCCGATGTAACGCAGCACCCAGGCCGGAGCGAAGGCGCTCGAGATGAGGGCGGCCAGCACGTGCGCGATGAGTGCGACGCCGGGGGTGCGCAGCAGCGACTGCGCGACGATCCCGGGCAGCACGTGCGATCCGAGCACCAGGCCGTAGAGCACCGGAGCGGCCGCCGAAACCGGGATGCTGAGATAGCCGGCACCCGCCGAGACGAGCCCCGTCGCCACGCCGACCGCGGCGCAGATCAGCAGCACGCGGGTCGACATCACACGGTTCTTCGGCACCAGTTCAGCCTAGTGGCGCAGCGGCCTTCGTCGATCGGGTTGCACTTCGGGGGCCGACACGCCAGATGTAGGACCGATTCGCGTAAAACGTCCGTCATCTGGCGTGTCGGCCCCCAATTCGTATCGGCCACGGCGCGGGGCCGGTGCGTTCGACGCGGGAGGCTCAGCCCTGGTTGGGCAGGCGGATCTCGACGCCTTCGAGGGGATGCGTCTCGAGGTACTTCGCGATGAACGGGCAGTAGGGCGCGATCGTGTCGCCGGTCGTCGCGGCATCCGCGAGCGCTTCGGCGGCGAGCTGCTGGGCAAGTCCTCGCCCCTGGAAGGCATGGTCGATCTCGGTGTGCGTGAACCGGAACTCTCCCGGGCGCCGGTCGAACTCGGCAAAGCCGGCGAGCGTGCCGTCGAAATGGATCTCGTAGCGCGAGGTCTCATCGTTGCGGCTGACGGTGATGTCGGGCATTGCTCCTCCTTCGGTTCCGTCCAACCTACGCGGTTCCGCGAGCGTCCGGGCCGGTGCAGAGCCGACTCCGAGGTCGGTGGCGGTGGCTACGCTGGAGGGATGCCGATGCCATCCGACCCGTACGAGGACGTGCCGTACCCGGATGAGCCGTGGTCCGAGGAGCCGCCCGGGGAGCTGGACTGGATCCCGCCGGAGGACGGCTACGAGCCCGCACTGGACTGGGGTGCGGCGCCGGAGGCCTCGGCATCCGTTCCCGCGTCGAGGCCGGCGTCCGCGCGACCCGCACCGTCGCGCTACCCGACCGCGATCGAGGCGCTGCGGACGGTGTTCGGCTACGACGCGTTCCGCGGCGATCAGGCGGCGATCATCGAGCACGTCATCGGCGGCGGGGATGCCGTGGTGCTGATGCCCACCGGCGGCGGAAAGTCGGTCACGTATCAGGTGCCCGCGCTCGTGCGCGAGGGCACCGGGCTCGTCATCAGCCCGCTGATCGCGCTCATGCACGACCAGGTCGACGCGCTGCGCGCGAACGGCGTGCGCGCGGCCTACCTCAACTCCACGCAGGCGCCCGATGAGCGCCGCGAGGTGGAGCGGGCGTATCTCGCCGGCGAGCTGGACCTCATCTATGTGGCGCCCGAGCGACTCTCCTCGGCGCAGACGACGCAGCTGCTGCAGCGCGGCAGCCTCAGCGTGATCGCGATCGACGAAGCGCACTGCGTGTCGCAGTGGGGTCACGACTTCCGTCCCGACTACCTGGCGCTGGGCGATCTGGCCGAGCGGTTCCCGGGCGTTCCGCGCATGGCGCTCACCGCGACGGCCACCCGCGCCACGCATCAGGAGCTCACCGAGCGGCTGAACCTCGATCGTGCCGAGCACTTCGTCGCCAGCTTCGACCGGCCCAACATCCAGTACCGCATCGTGCCGAAGGTCGATCCGCGCGGGCAGCTGGTGGCGTTCATCCGCGCTCAGCCCGAGGGGGCAGCAGGGATCGTCTACGCGCTGAGCCGCAAGTCGGTGGAGCAGACCGCGACGTATCTCGCGGCGCAGGGGCTGGATGCGCTGCCGTACCATGCGGGTCTGCCGGCCGAGGTGCGCGCGGCGAACCAGTCGCGGTTCCTGCGCGAGGACGGTGTCGTGATGGTCGCGACCATCGCGTTCGGCATGGGCATCGACAAGCCCGACGTGCGTTTCGTCGCGCACATCGATCTGCCCAAATCGGTGGAGGGCTATTACCAGGAGACCGGGCGCGCCGGCCGCGACGGCGAACCGGCCGTGGCATGGATGGCGTACGGTCTGGGCGATGTCGTGCAGCAGCGCCGCCTGATCGACCAGAGCCCCGGCGATCGCACGTTCAAGATGCGCATGGGGCAGCACCTGGATGCCATGCTCGCGCTGTGCGAGACGGTGGCCTGCCGCCGCCAGAACCTGCTGCGGTACTTCGGGCAGGACTCGGGCACGTGCGGCAACTGCGACACCTGCCTGGAAGCGCCTGAGACCTTCGACGGCCTGGTGCCCGCGCAGAAGCTGCTGTCGACGATCGTGCGCCTCAAGCGCGAACGCAATCAGGCCTTCGGTGCCGGTCACCTCATCGACATCCTGCGCGGCGCCTCCACCGATCGCATCCGCAAGATGGGCCACGAGCAGATCGCCACGTACGGCATCGGATCCGACCTGTCCGATCAGGACTGGCGCAGTGTGGTGCGGCAGCTGCTGGCCCGTGGCATCCTCGTCGCGCAGGGCGAGTACGGCACCCTCGCTCCGGGCGATGCCGCCGGGGAGTGCTGCGCGGCGAGACGCCGGTGCCGCTGCGCAAGGACACGATCGGGCGGGTCAGCGCATCCCGCGCACGGAAGACCTCCGCCGCCGACAGCGTCGCAGACGGCGATCGCGAGCTGTTCGAGGCACTGCGGGCCTGGCGCGCCGAGACCGCGCGTGAGATCGGCAAGCCGGCGTACATCGTTTTCGGCGACGCCACGCTGCGCGCACTGGCCGAGCATCGCCCGGCATCCGTCGCCGCACTCAGCGGCATCAGCGGCATCGGTGAGAAGAAGCGCGAGGCCTACGGCGCCGCCGTGCTCGAGGTCATCGCCGCCCACTGACGCCGCGCCCCGCTCCGCCGCGCGCCGCCCGCCGCAGCGCTGCGGATGCTTTTCGCTGGTTCGGGGTTCATTTCACCAGCGTTTTCCATCCGCGCGCCAGGGGGACGGATGGATCTTGCGGGTTCGGCCCGTTTCTCGCCGGCGTTTTCCATCCGCGCGCCAGTTTTCGGCATCCGCTGCAACGAACGATGGCGCGGATGCCGAAAACTGCAGCGGATGCTGCCCCGGGGCCACCGCGGCCGCAACCGCGCGACCGAATCAGCCGGCGTACTCCTCGGCGTGCACATGCACGGTCGCGGCGCCACCGATGAGCTTGGACACCGGGCAGCGGGAGTGCGCGGCGGTGACCAGCTCGGAGGTCTCGGCGAGCGACAGGCCCTCGGCCGAGAGATGCGCGTCGACATGGAACTCGTATCCCGGGCCGGGATCGGATGCATGCAGCTCGACCTCGACACGTACCGCGGTGCGCCGTTCGCGCCGCACGATCGCCTGCGCGGTCGCGTTCAGACAGGTGACCCAGGCCAGCGCCAGCAGCTGCTCGGGGTTCGATGCCGCAGCGTCGAAATCGGCGCCCAGCGGTGAGGAGACCGGAACCTCCATGCCCCCGATCACACGACTCGTGCCGTCGCCTCCGGTGGTGTTGATCGCTTCCGTCCGGTACCTGGCACTCATACCTCAACTATAATTTGGATCACGTACAGAAAGGGCTGCTCGGGCCCTGTCGGCCTGCGCGAAACGCCCGCCGAACCCGAGAGACCCACGCCATGGCATCCGCCTCCGCCGCGAGCGTCGAGCCGTCAGCGACCACGGATACCCCCGCGATCGTGGAGTTCTGCGGCATCACCAAGCAGTTCTCCACCGATCGCGGTGAAGAACCCGCCCTCAGCGACGTCACCCTCAGCATCCGCACCGGCGAGATCTTCGGAATCGTGGGCGAGAGCGGCGCAGGCAAATCCACGCTCCTCGAACTCGTGAACGGACTCACCCTCCCCACCGAAGGCACCGTGACCGTCGGCGGCATCGACGTCGCAGGCCTCGATCGTCGCGGAATGCGCTCCCTGCGGCGGGGGATCGGAACCGTGTTCCAGGGGTGCATCTGCTCAGCAACAGCACCGTGCGCGAGAACATCCGTCTTCCGCTGCGCCTCGCCGGCCGCGCCGGCGAGGGCGCGCTGACCCGGCAGCAGCAGCGCGAGGAGGTCGAGCGGATGCTGGGATTCGTCGGCCTCGCACACCGAGCCGACCACTTCCCGGCCCAGCTCAGCGGCGGCGAACGGCAGCGGGTCGGCCTGGCCCGCGCGTTGGTCACCCGACCGCCCTTGTTGCTGTGCGACGAGCCCACCTCGTCGCTGGACGCCTCCACCACCGGTGACGTGCTGCGGGTGCTGGCGGACGCCCGAGAGAAACTCGGCACCACGGTGATCGTCATCACGCACGACCTCGACGTGGTCAAGGTGCTCTGCGACCGTGCCGCGCTGCTGGAGAAGGGGCGGCTGCGCGAGGTGTTCCCGATCGTGCGCACGGCCGCCGATCGCACTCTGCCGACTTATTACGAGCAGGTCAAGCGGGAGCTGATGTCATGACGTGGCTCACTGACCTGCTCGCCGAGTACGGCCCCGACATCGTGAAGTCGATGGCCGAGACCGGCTACATGATGCTGGTGTCTCTGCTCGCGGCGGTGCTCATCGGCCTGCCCCTGGGCATGACCGTGTACCTCACCCAGCGCGGCGGCATCGCCGAGAACCGGGTGGTCAACCTGATCGCCGACCTGTACATCAACGTCGTCCGCTCCTTCCCGTTCCTGCTGCTGGTGGTCTTCTTCATCCCGTTCACCCGCGCGGTGATCGGCACCAGCTTCGGCACGCCTGCGGCCACCTTCCCCTGTGCTTCGTCGCGGTGGCGATCTATGCGCGGCTCACCGAGCAGATCCTGCGCGAGATCCAGCCCGGCATCCCGCTGGTCGCGCGGGCACTGGGCGCGACGGTTCCGCAGGCGGTGTTCCGAATGCTGCTGCCCGAGGCGCGCTCGGGGCTGGTCTACGCGCTGACCTCTGCCGCGATCAGCCTGCTGTCGTACTCCACCGTGCTGGGCGTGGTGGGCGGCGGCGGCATCGGAGACTTCGCGATGCGCTATGGCTACCAGGTCTACAACGACAACCTGATGTACCTCGTCATCGTCATCATCATCGTGTGCGTGCTGGCCATCCAGGCCGTCGGCCACCGCACGTCCGTGCGACTGGATCATCGTTGAACACGCCATCTACACAGAGAGAAGGAATCATGCGCGCTCGTCGCCTCGGCATCATCGCCGCCATCGGAGCATCCGTCCTGCTGGCAGGGTGCAGTGCACCGGACACCGACAGCTCGGATGCCGTGCCCGCACCCCAGACGCTCAAGGTCGCCGCCGTGCAGGCGCCGATGACGGATGTCGTGAAGGCCGCCGGTGAGGCCATCGAGGGTGACTATGAGGTGGAGCTGGTCGAGGTGGGCGACTACATCACCGCCAACACGATCCTGAACTCCGGCGACGTGTATGCGAACTTCTCGCAGCACATCCCTTATATGGAGACCTTCAACGAGGGCAACGACGGCACGCTCGTCGGTGTGCAGCCGGTGTACAACTTCCTGATCGCGTTCTACTCCAAGACGCTGGACGACATCGCCGACCTGCCCGACGGCGCGACCGTCGCGATCCCCGACGACCCGTCGAACACCGGACGGGCGCTCAAGCTGCTCGCCGCGCACGATGTGATCGCACTGGACCCTGCGGTCGACCCCTACGACGCGACGGTGAAGGATGTCGTCGACAACCCCAAGCACGTCGAGTTCCTGCAGGTGCCGATCGCCTCGCTGAACGCCGCCTACGAGGAGGCCGACCTGGTCTTCCAGTGGCCCTCGCACATCATCGCGCTGGGGCTGACGCCGCAGAAGGACGGCCTGATCACCGAGCTCGACGATCGCTTCGCCCTCAACCTCGTCGTGCAGCAGAAGGATGCCGACAGTGCCGCGACGGCCGCGCTGAAGAAGGCGTTCACGAGCGATCAGGTGCGCGAGGTCATCGAGGGCAACGGCACCATCCAGACCGCCTGGTGATGCACGGGGCGTCCGGTGATGCCGGGCGCCCGGTGCCGGCCGGCGATGGGGGATCGGCTGAGCGTCGGCATCCGGATGCTGTGGACTGGCCACAACGCAGGCGGACGCCGCGGCGCGCGTAATTTGTGAATGATCCACAGTCGAGTTCACCCGCTGTTGTCGCAGACCTACCATTGAGGCATCCCCGCTCCCTGCCGAGAGGAACCGTCATGGTCGACGCAGCCATCCGCCCCACCGCCGACACCGCGCTCGCCGACGGCGCGCGCATCGACGTCGCCCGCGTCAACGAGCTGTTGCTGGGCACCTGGGCGCACACCCGCCGCGAGGCGCGCGAGATGATCAAGGATCCCGCGTTCTGGCGCGACGACAGCCTGGGCAAGGACGAGCACCGTGAGCGCGTGCTCACCCAGCTGCACCTGCTGGTGGAGAACAGCGCCGTGCATCGGGCGTTCCCGAAGAGCTTCGGCGGCGACGAGGACAACGGCGGGAACATCGCCGGCTTCGAGGAGCTCGTCGCCGCCGACCCGAGTCTGCAGATTAAATCGGGCGTGCAGTGGGGGCTGTTCGGCGGCGCGGTGCTGCAGCTGGGCACCGAGGAGCACCACCGGAAGTGGCTGCCCGGAATCATGGACCTCTCCATCCCCGGGGCCTTCGCCATGACCGAGATCGGTCACGGTTCCGACGTCGCCGCCGTCGGAACCACCGCGACGTACGACCCGGATGCCGAGGAGTTCGTCATCAACACGCCGTTCCGCGCGGCGACGAAGGAGTTCCTCGGCAACGCCGCGCTGCACGGCATCGCCGCGACGGTGTTCGCTCAGCTGATCACGAACGGTGTGAACCACGGCGTGCACTGCTTCTATGTGCCGCTGCGCGACGAGGACGGCAATGACCTGCCCGGCATCGGACGGGAGGACGACGGGCTCAAGGGCGGGCTGAACGGCATCGACAACGGCCGACTCAGCTTCGACCACGTGCGCATCCCGCGCACGAACCTGCTCAACCGCTACGGTGACGTCGCCGTCGACGGCACCTACTCCAGCAAGATCGAGAGCCCCGGCCGGCGCTTCTTCACCATGCTGGGCACGCTCGTGCAGGGGCGCGTCTCCCTCGACGGCGCCGCATCCTGGGCATCCGCTCTGGGCCTGCACATCGCGATCACCTACGGGTCGCAGCGCCGGCAGTTCGACGGCGCCGACGGCGAGGAGACCGTGCTGCTGGACTACGGCAAGCACCAGCGGCGCCTGCTGCCGCGACTGGCCACCACCTATGCGCAGATCTTCGCGCACGACGAGTTCCTGCAGAAGTTCGACGGCGTCTTCTCGGGCCGCACAGACACCCCCGAGGACCGCGAGGACCTCGAGACGCTCGCGGCCGCACTCAAGCCGCTGTCGACCTGGCATGCCCTCGACACCCTGCAGGAGGCGCGCGAGGCGTGCGGCGGCGCGGGCTTCATGTTCGAGAACCGGCTGGTCGGGCTGCGTGCCGATCTGGACGTCTACGTCACCTTCGAGGGCGACAACAACGTGCTGCTGCAGTTGGTCGGCAAGCGGCTGCTCACCGACTTCGCCGCGCAGTTCAAGGGCAAGGATGCCGCGGCGCTCGCCAAGTACGCCGTCGGGCAGACGGCCGGCAAGGTGTTCCACGGGGCGGGTCTGCGCGCTCTGGGGCAGGCCGTTGCGGATCTGGGATCCACCGCCCGCTCGGTCGAGCTGGGGCTGCGCGAGGAGCAGCAGCACGAGCTGCTCACCGAGCGCGTGCAGCAGATGGTCGCCGACATCGCCGGGCGGCTGCGCCCGGCCGGCAAGGACAAGGTGCTCGGCGAGAAGCTGTTCAACGAGAACCAGGCCGAGCTGATCGAGGCCGCCCGCGCGCACGGTGAGCTGCTGCAGTGGGAGGCGTTCACGGATGCGGTCAACGCGATGGAGGACGAGTCGACGCGCACGGTGCTCACCTGGCTGCGCGACCTGTTCGGGCTGACCCTGGTCGAGAAGCACCTGGCCTGGCACCTGATCAACGGGCGGCTGTCGACCCAGCGCGCCGCCGCGGTGTCGAGCTACATCGACCGGCTCTGCCTGCGGCTTCGTCCGCACGCCCTCGACCTGGTCGGCGCCTTCGGGTACGAGCCCGAGCACGTGCGCGCCCCCATCGCCAGCGGCATCGAGCAGCAGCGCCAGGATGAGGCCCGCGCGCACTACGCGGCGCTGGAGGCATCCGGCGAGGCGCCCGTCTCCGAGAAGGCGCTGCGCGCCCAGCGCAAGCGCGCCTGATCCTCCCGCCGAGACCCCTCCTGGTCGCCGACACCCCTCCTGAGCAGCGCATCTCAGGAGGGGTGTCGGCGCTGCTGAGGGGTCTCGGCGGAGAGGAGAGGACTGACCCCGTCGCGCTGGTGTCAGCTGTGGGTCAGGTGCAGAGGGGCTCGCCGAGATCGATGCTCTCACCGGCCAGCGTGATGCTGCCGACAGCACAGAGCCGGGTCTCGGGGTGGGGCGGACGACCAGGGTCGTGTATGCGCTCTGCACGTTCGGCTCCGTCGCCGACTGCCGATCGGGTCCCTGCGCGGCCGTCTCGGGATAGATCGAGACGGTCATCGAGTTCCCGGAGAACTTCTCGTCGTAACGAGTGATGCGGGCCCAGCCCGCGTAGCACTTGTTGGACCAGATGATCTCGAGCTTCGTGTTGTTCGTGCGATTGGATGCCGTGGCGACCTTCGCATCGTTCACGCACGGACTCAGCGCAGGATCTACTCCGTTGCTCACGTTGATCTGGGCGTGTGAGCTGATCGGCTCTTGCATGAGCGCCCGGCGTGCGGCTGCGGCGCCGTCGTCGCGCGCCTGTGTCACGGCTGCAGCCGTCACGCCCCAGCTGATGGCTGAGGCGACAACGATGCCGAGCAGGAAAGCGAGCGAGAGGGCCAATGCGGGTCGCAGAGAGGAGGAGCGTCGTGAGGATGGCTCCACGGACGGAGTGACCAGGTGCTGCGTCGACGGGGAGAGGCGGAGTCGCTCGATGGAGTCAGCGCTCAGGGATGCGACCCCGGTCGTCGCCAGTGCGTCCCGTCGTTGCACCCAGGGAGCTGTGTCGGCGCCCAGAGCCTTGACCAGGCGGTTCACCGTCCGGGCTGATGGAAGTTGTTTGCCGCCCAGAGCACTGGAGAGCACGCTCTTGGACACACCGGTCTCGTTCTGCAGTCGCGACAGCGTGGGGCTGTCGGCGTTCAAACGCAGCGCACGCAGATCAGCGGCGAAGTCGGTGACAGAGTCTTCGAGGGCGGATGCTTCGGAGCCATCGAGATCGGGTACGTCATCAGTCATCGGGAATGAACCTCGGGCGCGTCAGGTATGGGTATGAGGGCCATGCCCTGAGCCCTTTTCGGCCTGTGGTCTGTCCCCAGCAACGGTGTGACTCATGGATACCACCGGCGGATCGAGGCGTCCACCCGGTCTGTCGGACTGTGACGGGTGCGGACGATTTTTCCGAGATTTCCGGTTCGGATGGTTTCGAACGAGAAAACCGCGGGATTGCTGGTTTCCTGAGGGAACCGAAGCCTGTGTGGAATCCCGATCCGCGCAGGCGTGTGCTCTGGCGATGGGTGATATTCCCCATCTCTGTGGGATATTCCCCATCGCCGGATGGGGAGCACCGTGATGGAGTGACGCTGTGCCCTGGTGGCGTCGAAGGGGAGGGTCTCGCGATGAGGGGAGTGCTCGCGTCGTTATGGCGCCATCGTGCGACGACGTCGTCAGCGGCAGCACTCACTGCTGCGGCGGTGGCGATCACCACTCTGGCTCTGGTCTACCCAGGAGTGCCCACGGCGGATCTCGACCTCGACGATGGTGGTGTATGGGTCACCAACAGTGATGATCTGCTGGTCGGTCACCTCAATCATCCATCGCGTCTGCTCGACGCGGCAGTGCGCACGACCTTCGCGGACTTCGATGTGCTTCAGGACGGTGAGCACGTCCTGGTGCTCGACCGCGCTGGCGGCACAGCATCGCCCGTCGATCCGGCGACGGCGACGCTGATCGGCGAGCAGGCTCTGCCTGAGCGCAGCAGCATCGCGCTCGGAGCCGACACGATCGCCGTCGCCGGCGGGGGACTGCTGCACGCGGTGGATTTCGACGGACTGATCGGCGCAAGCTTCGACAAGGACGGTGCCCTCGCGGAAGTCGGCACCGATGCGGTGGTGGCGGTCTCCTTCGATGGCAGCCGGGTCGTCGCAGCATCCGCCACGGAGAAGACGCTGATCACCGCCGATGCGCATGGGGACGACGTGCGGACGACCTCGCTGAAGGAGCTCTCAGACGAGGCGGAGTTGCAGGTGGCGACGATCGGGGATCGTGCTGTCGTCTTCGACAGCACTGCCGGCGTGCTGTATGCCGACGGTGGAATACGTATCGACGTCGAGGGTGCGAAGGGTGCCGAGCTCCAGCAGAGTTCGGCACAGAACGACGCCGTCTATCTCGCATCGAAGACCGGCCTGATCCGGCAGCCCCTGGACGGAGGGACGGCGCAGAAGGTCGCGGATGTTCCTGGAGCGGCGCCGAGTGCGCCGGTGTGGTTGAACGGTTGCGCATACGCCATCTGGGATGACGGCCGTTATGTGCGCGACTGCGACGACGGCGCTGCCGATGCAGAGGTGCGGATCGAGCTCTCCGGCGATGCGACGCCCGTGTTGCGGGTCAACCGTCGCGTGGTCGTCGTCAATGACACCCGAAGCGGCACCGTCTGGGTGGTGAACGAGAAGGCGGAGCGGGTCGACAACTGGAAGGACGTTCTGCCCCAGACCTCGGATGATCAGGACGAGCAGGAGAGCGAGGACGAGCGGCCGCAGTTCGACATACCGGAGCGCAGCGCAGAGAATCATCCGCCGGTGGCCGTGGATGACAGCTATGGCATCCGTCCGGGACGCACGACCATCCTCCGCGTCACCGAGAACGACTCCGACCCCGACGGCGACCTGCTGGCGGCTTCTCTGAAGGGTGCGGCACCGGCTGGATTCGACATCTCGCCCGTGCTCGGGGGCGCAGGCCTGCAGGTCTCGATACCCGCGAACGCTCAGGGGACGCAGACTTTCCGGTACCAGGTCGACGACGGACGGTCGGGTACTGCCGAGGCGACGGTGAAGCTCACCGTGCGCGCAAGCGACGACAACGATCCACCGAAGCAGGACCGCCCTCGCACGCTGCAAGTGGAGGCAGGATCGACTGTCACCTATCCGGCACTCGAGGGCTGGCAGGATCCCGATGGCGACGACATCTTCCTGTCGGGCGCGCGTGTCGACGGCGGGGACGTGATCTCGTATCGGCCCAATGGCGTCATCGAGTACAACGCTGCGAGCAGGGTGCTGGGCATCAAAGAGGTGACCCTCACGGTCTCCGACGGACGGAAGACGGCGGATGGCGTCCTCCGCGTCGATGTACGGGCGAAGGGCAGCCTGAATCCGGTGGCCAACGCCGATCGCGTGTCGGCCACCGCCGGTCGTCCGCTTCTCGTGCGGCCACTGGGCAACGACGTCAGCCCGTCGGGCGAGTCGCTGAGACTGACACGCGTCGATCAGACTGCGGGAGTGCGCGTTGCGCTCGACGTGACCACGGACTCCTTCGAATTCGAGGCGAAGTCCGCAGGCGTGTACTACGTGCAGTACATGGTCACCGCCGGCCCGCGATCAGCCGTCGGAATCGTGCGGGTGGACGTGGTGCCGGACGAAGAAGGCGGTGCGGCCCCGATCGCGGCGCGAGACACCGCATTGCTGCCCACCGGTAGATCGGTGCTCGTGGACGTGCTCGCCAACGATGAGGATCCCTCCGGTGGAATCCTCGTGGTGCAGAGCGCTCGAGTCCAGGCCGGCTCGGGCATCTCGATCGAAGTCCTCGATCACAGCATCCTTCGCATCGCCGACGTCGCCGGCCTCAGCTCGCCGGTCGTGCTCGACTACACGGTCTCCAACGGCTCGCGATCCGCGATCGGTCAGGTCGTGGTCGTGCCGGTGCCGTTGACGGACAGCCTTCGTCCGCCGGTGGCCGTGGATGACACGGCGACCGTCCGGGTGGGCGACGTGGTCACGGTGTCGGTGCTGGAGAACGACTATCACCCTGACAACGACGTGATCACGCTGGAGCCGAAGCTGGTGGAAGAGAACGTCGGCGATGGCATCGTGTTCGTCGACGGCGACCGCATCCGTCTGCAGGCGGGCTCGGAACCCGGTATGGCATACGTCACGTACGAGGTCTCCGACTCGCAGGGGAACAAGGACGCCGGGTACGTGAAGGTGCAGGTGTTGCCGGAGGATGCCGCAGCCAACTCCGCGCCGCGTCCCAAGCCGGTCATCTCGCGGGTGATCTCCGGAAGCACTGTGCGGATCCCCGTTCCGCTGGAGGGGATCGATCCGGACGGCGATTCGGTCGAGATCATCGGCCTCGGATCCAATCCGACGCTCGGCACGGTCGAGGTCGGAGACAGTTGGCTGACGTACCGCGCCTACGATGATGCAGCTGGCCGCGACACGTTCACGTATGTGGTGCGAGATCGCCTGGGCGCCACGGCGACGAACACGGTGACCGTGGGGATCGCTCCACCCGGGGTCGACAACCAGGCGCCTTATGCGGTCAAGGACGTGCTGCGGGTGCGGCCTGGACGTGAGGTCGCGGTGCCGGTCACCGTGAACGACACCGATCCGGATGGCGATGACATCGCCATCGTCACCGATGGGCTGACTGTTCCCGAAGGGATCTCGGCGTCGGTCATCGGGGGCCGGGTGTCCTTCACAGCCCCGCGTGAAGAGGGCGAGTGGACGATCACATACACGATCTCCGACACGTTCGGTGCCACCGCGCAGGGCGTGCTGCTCGTCGTCGTCGATGAGGACGCTCTGCTGCTGGCGCCCGTCGCCCGTGACGACAGGGTGCAGCTGGCGTCGTTGACCGGCAGCATGGTGAAGGTCTCCGTGCTGGAGAACGACGAGGATCCGGACGGTACCGTCGAGGCACTGGACGTGCAGGTGTTCGACGCGGCTGCCAGCGTACGCGCCGGCGGAGTCGTCGAGATCCCGGTCGAGGCATCCCCGCAGATCGTGCGCTATTCCGTCACGGATGCGGACGGCGGCGTCGGGCAGGCGTTCATCTTCGTGCCAGGCATCGATCGGATGCTGCCGACGCTGAAGTCGGCGGATCCCGTGGTGGTCACCAGCGGCGAGACCGTGCAGATCCGGCTGGCAGATCACGTGCTGGTGCGGGAAGGGCGCAGCCCGCGGGTGGCCCTGGCCGATTCCATCCGCACTGCGCACTCGGATGGTGCCCCACCGTTGAAGTCGGCCGATGTCTTCGAGTACACGTCGGCCGAGGGATACTACGGCCCGGATTCCATCGGGGCCCAGATCACAGACGGCACGGGGCCGGACGACCCTGAGGCGCGCACGGCCTACGTGTCGATTCCGATCACTGTGCTGCCGGCCGTGAACCAGTCGCCGCTGGTGCGCAGTGCGAGCGTCGAGGTCGCTCCGGGCGAGGGCGCCGTCACGGTCAATCTGCTGAAGCTGACACGTGACCCCGATGAGGGCGATCTGAAGCGCATCCGCTATTCGGTCGAAGGCGCGGTGCCGGCGGGCTACTCGGCGAGCATCTCGGGCGACACCCTCTCCATCAAGGCCGATGCCGATGTGGAGCCGGGTTCATCGGAGCAGGTGACGATCAAAGCCGACGACCAGTCCAGCGAGCCTGGAACCGGCGTGATCACGATCACCGCGGTCGCCTCGCAGAGGCCGCTGCCGGTGGCCAACGACGATGCCGTGCCGAATGCCACGGCCGGTGCAGCCGTCACGGTGAACGTGCTGGCCAACGACTTCAACCCCTACCAGGGTGAGAGGCCGCTGGAGGTGCTCTCGGCGCGTGTGGACACGGCGGGCGCGCACGAGGCCAGGGTGCAGGGCGACAAGGTCGTGGTGACCCCGGCGCCCGACTTCCATGGCACGCTGATCGTGACCTACCGGATCGCCGACGCCACCAAGGCCGCCGATCGCCAGGCCGAGGCGAAGATCACTTTGACGGTTCGCGGTAGGCCGGATGCTCCCGGCACGCCCACTGTCACCTCGGTCCAGGACCGCACGGTGGTGCTGTCGTGGGCACCGCCGGCGAACAACGGCTCGCCCATCACCGGCTACGAGGTGCGATCGCAGGACGGCTACGCCAAGGCGTGCGCCTCGACCACGTGCACCCTGGGCGGCCTGACCAACGACGTCACCTACAGGTTCCAGGTGCTCGCCGTGAACGGGGTGGGCACGTCGGATCCGTCACCGCTGTCGGCAGAGGCGAGGCCGGATGCCAGGCCCGACACGCCGGCCCCTCCCACCCTCGCCTTCGGAGACGGGGAGCTGACCGTCACCTGGGTGACACCGCACACCAACGGATCGCCGGTGCTCGACTACGACCTGGAGATCTCGCCTGCGCCGTTGTTCGGGCCGAACCAGAAGACCAAGGTCGCAGGCAACTCGCTGGTGTGGAAGGGGCTGAAGAACAGCCAGGCCTACCAGGTGAAGGTGCGTGCGTACAACCGCGCTCTGGAGCCCTCGGAGTGGAGCGGCAAATCCGCCAGCATGATCCCGGCGGGAAAACCGGATGCTCCCGGACGCCCCCAGACCTCGCCGGCGACCCCGGTCGGCGACCAGGCGCAGATCACCGTGTCCTGGGCACCGCCCGCGGATGACCACGGCGACGCCGTCTCGGGATACACGCTGCTCGTCAGGCACAACGGCACCACGAAGCAGATCCCCGTCTCCGGCACCTCGCAGAACGTGCAGGTGGCGACCAGCGAGTCGGACTACGTGTTCGCCGTCATCGCACACAACAAGGCCGGCGACTCCGCTGCCAGCGCGGACTCCGCACCGCGCCGCGGTGCGACTGCCCCAGGGGCGCCGACGGGAGTCACCCTGACACCGGGTGACCGATCGGTCAAGGTCGCTTTCGTCCCGGGGGCGCTCAACGGCAACCGGGCCGGTGAGATCACCTACCACTACAAGGTGAATCAGACCGGAACGCAGGGCACGATCACCTCCGGTGGCAGCATCGGCGGCCTCACCAACGGAACCTCGTACACCGTGAATGTGTGGGCGACGTCCTCGGTGCAGGGAGTCACGCAAAGCGGCCAGGCCACCTCGAACGCGGCCGTGCCCTTCGGCAAGCCGATCATCACGCTGCAGGGCGTGGACCGGCAGAACAACGCCGTGCGGTTCCGCTGGAACGTCAACGCGAACGGCAGCCCGCTGACCGCGGCGACCCCCGGTCAAGCCGGCGACAACTCCGAGGTCGTGAGCGGCCTGAAGCCCGGCCAGTCGACGACGCTGAACGTGAGCTACACGAACGCCGCCGGCACGAGCACGGCCTCGTGGAGCGGTCAGGCCAACGACCCGCCGCCGCCTCCGCCTCCGACAGGCACCGTATCCAAGGGCGGCTCCGCTGAGGGCCAGCCGCTCACTGACGGGACCGGGAAGTGCGGCAAGTTGTGCTATTTCGTCCAGCTGACGACGAAAGATCTACCGGCGGGCACCTACCAGGTGCAGTGCTGGAGTACGCACGACTCGAGCGGACCATGGCGAGATGGGCAAGTCACTCTGAATGCCGGCAGGACCCAGTTGCCGTGCATCTTCGGGTTCCCGGGCGAAAAGGTCTGGGTGGTGGTCGTCGGGAAATTCACGACTGCGAAAGTCACCTGGTAACGACCAGTAAGGAACACATATGACACTCACGCAAGAGCAGGCGACGTGGTTCGCCGGCACCTTCCAGCAGCTCAGCGACAATGTCGGGCAGGCTGTGCTCGGCAAGCCGGAGGTGATCCGCCTCGTCCTGACCGCGTTGATCGCCGATGGACACGTTCTGCTGGAGGACGCGCCGGGCACCGGCAAGACGCAGCTGGCCAAGGCGCTGGCCGCGACCGTGCAGGGCACCAGTTCGCGCATCCAGTTCACTCCCGACCTGTTGCCCTCCGACGTCACCGGCATCCGCATCTACGATCAGCAGACGCACGAGTTCACGTTCCACCACGGCCCGATCTTCGCTTCCATCGTGCTGGCCGACGAGATCAACCGCGCATCTCCGAAGACGCAGTCCGCACTGCTGGAGGTGATGGAAGAAGGGCGCGTCACGATCGACGGCACCGCCTATGAGGTGGGGCGTCCGTTCCTCGTGATCGCCACGCAGAACCCGATCGAGCAAGCCGGCACATACAAGCTGCCGGAGGCGCAGCTGGACCGCTTCCTGATCAAGACGTCGGTCGGCTACCCCGATCTCGAGGCGGCGGCAGAGGTGCTGCGGGACACGGGCTCGAAGAACCGGGCGGCGGCGCTCGAGCCGATGATCACGACCAGCGCCGTCGCCGACCTGACCGCATTGCTGGCGACCGTGCACGTCGATGATGCGCTGCGCTACTACGTCGCACAGCTGGCAGAGGAGACACGCCGCGATGGCAGCACCCGGCTGGGAGTCTCCGTACGAGGAATGCTGGCGATCCTGCGGGCCGCCAAGGTGTGGGCGGCCACAGAAGGCCGCACTTACGTGATCCCCGACGACATCAAGGCGCTGGCGGTGCCGGTCTGGGCACATCGGCTGGTGATGGATCCCGAGGCCGAGTTCGCGGGTGTCGAGGCGGTCGATGTGATCGCGCGCGTGCTGGCCGACGTGGCTGCTCCGCAGTCCAGGATCGACGCGGCATGACTCCTGCCGCAGCCCCGTCGCGCGTGCGCGAGGTGCTCGGTGTGCTCGGAAACGGGGTGCAGCGTGCCGTCCGCGCCCTCGGGCCGATCGGACGGGTGCTGCGGATGGGCACGTCGCTGGGCTGGGGCGTGCTGCTCTGCTCGCTGACCGCTCTCCTTCTGGGGGTGCTTCTGGGCTGGGCGGAGTTCATGGCCGCCGCCGTCGTCGGCGCGCTGCTGCTGGTCCTTGCTGTTCCGTACGTGCTGGGCCGCGCCCGCTACACGGTGCGCATGGAACTGGCCTCCTCGCGCGTCGTGGTCGGGGAGCAGGCCGTCGGCCGGCTGGTGATCAGGAACATCGCCGGATCCGCATCCCCTGCGGCGTGGATGATGCTGCCGGTCGGCGCCGTGCGCGCGCGGGTGCGCGTGCCGCGGCTGGGGGCGGATGCCGAGCACGACGAACTGCTCAGCATCCCCACGAGCAGGCGGGCCGTCCTGACGATCGGGCCTGCGACGTCGCTGCGCGGCGATCCGCTCGGCCTGCTGCAGCATGAGCAGCGCTGGGGCGATGCGACTGAGCTGTACATCCACCCGCGCACCGTCTCACTGCTGGGCGACACCACCGGTCTGGTCCGCGACCTCGAAGGGCTGCCCACTCGGGACCTCGCCGATGACGACATCTCCTTCCATGCGCTGCGCGAGTACACGCCCGGAGACGACTTGCGCCATGTGCACTGGAAGGCCACAGCGCGTACACAGACGCTGATGATCCGCCAGTTCGAACAGACCCGCCGTTCGCAGCTCGTGGTCGCTCTCTCGACTCGTGCCGACGAGTACGCCGACGAGGACGAGTTCGAGCTTGCGGTCTCCATCGCCGCATCCGTCGCCGTCTCCGCGATGCGCGAGGGCAAAGACGTCATCATGCTCGCCGGTGCGGACGCCATCGACGAGCCCACACCGGGACGTCTGCTGGACCGCATCGCGGCGATCGAGCGGTCCGAGACGGCGCAGCCCAGCGAGAGCCTGGGGCAGATCGTGGCGGCGCAGATGCCGTCGGCATCCGTGGTCATGTTCGTCACGGGCGTGGGTGTCGAACTGCCACGGCTGAATACCGCTGCGCTTCGGGTTCCCGTCACTGCCCAGTCCGCCGCTCTTCGCGCCGCCGCACGCGGGGAGCTCGCACGCAGAGCGATCGGCGGACTCACCGCCGTCGACGTGCCTGAACTCGACTCATTGCGCGCCGCGATCCGGGCGGTGTCGGCATGAGGCGGGGCTGGCCGTTGGACGTCGCGGCGATCGGCGCTCTGACCGTGCTCGCCGTCTCGCCGATGGCATCCGCGTTCCTCTCCCTCGATTTCTGGATCGCGGTGGCTGCCGGCGTCATCGCCGGGAGCGCGCTGGCGACCGTCGCGGCTCGCCTCCGCTGGCGGATGCTGAGCATCGCCGCGCTGCTCGTGCTGGTCTACGTGCTGCTGGCACCCGTGGTCGCCTTCCGCGATGAGTCCATCCTCGGCGCCGTCCCGACCCTCGAGGTGCTGCGCTCGATGGGGCTGGCCATCGTGCAGATCTGGAAACAGCTGCTCACGATGCCTGCGCCGTTCACCGGGTTCCCCGAGCTCACCGTCGGGCCGCTTCTGTTGACGATGATCGTCTCGACCATCGGGGCGAGCCTGGGGCTGCGCGCGCGCAGGCCCGCATTCGCGATGATCCCGCTGGCTGCACTCCTGGTGCTCGCCACCGCTTTCAGCACCTACCTCGGATACTTCCCTGCGATTGCGGGCGCGCTGTTCGCGGCCGTCGCCGTCGCATGGCTGGTCTGGCGCAGGAGCCGCGCGGAGGCCGAGCGCACCGTCGCGCTCACTGCGGATGCGGATGCCGGAGCGCGTAAGGGCCGGCCGTTGGCCGCGGTACTGGCGACGGTCGCGGTGCTGGTCGCCGCTGTGGGAGGCACTGCTGTCGCATCAGCGGCATCCGCTGATCGAGAGGTGCTGCGAGACCATGTCGTGCCGCCGCTGGAGCTGCATGACTATGCCTCGCCGCTGATGGACTACCGCCGCTTCGTGCGGGGCGGTGACGACCTCGACCTGTTCACGGTGCGAGGACTGCCGGCAGGGGCGTCCATACGCTTGGCCACGCTCGATCTGTACGACGGCACCGTGTACAAGGTGACGGGTGGCGGCTCCGGGTCCGGGCTCTTCGCGCGCGTGGGGCGCACGATCGAGAACAACACGAAGGGCAGCCGGGCCACGGTGACGGTGCGCATCGACGATCTGACCGGGGTGTGGCTGCCCACGGTGGGGTATCTCGACGTCATCGTCGCTGATTCGGAGACGCCGGCTGAAGCCCTGCATTACAACTCGGTGACGGGAACCGCAGTGCAGACCACCGGTGTGCGCAAGGGCGAGACCTACCGGATGGAGGTCGTGGTTCCCGCACGACCGAACGACGACGAGTTGAAGCGGGCGGGCGTCGCCGATGTCTCGATGCCGACACCCGAACGCGTGCCCGACACGCTGCAGCCTGTGCTCGATGACGCGACCGCCGACGTCGGCACGCAGTTCGAGCAGCTTCGCGCACTGGAGCAGGTCTTCCAATCGGGCGCGTTCAGCGATGGCCTGGAGAACCAGGCGCCGTCGCGCTCAGGGCACAGCATCGGGCGCTTGGATCAGCTGCTCGGCGCGCAGGAGATGATCGGCGATGACGAGCAGTACGCGGTGGCGATGGCACTCGCGGCCACGCAACTGGGCATCCCTGCTCGGGTGGTGATGGGATTCACCCCCGCGTCGGGCGAGAAGAGCACGACCGTGACCGGCGCCGACCTGCACGCCTGGGTCGAGGTGCCCTTCAACGGTCTGGGGTGGGTGGCGTTCTCACCGACGCCGCCGGAGACCAATGTGCCCAAGATGCAGGCGCCCGAGCCCCGGTCCAAGCCGCGTGTGCAGGTGGCGCAGCCGCCGGCCGCGCCGCAGGAGCCCGCCGAGCTGCCGCCCGCACCGCCCGTGGAGGCGGCAGGCCATGGTGATGAGCCGGCGGACCTCGGCTGGCTGTGGGCGACGCTGCGGATCTCGGGGTTCTCCCTGCTGGGGATCCTCGTCGTGGCGGGGCCATCGATCGTGCTCGCGACGCTGCGCGGACGGCGCCGCCGTGCTCGCGTGAAGTCGGCCACCGCGGTCGGCCGCGTCGACGGCGGCTGGGCCGAGCTGGTGGATTCCGCAGGGGATGTCGGATACGCCCTCCCGGCCGGGGCCACCCGACGGGAGCAGAGCATCGCTCTGGACGAGCGTGTACCGCAGGCCGGGTCTCGCTCGCTGGCGGTGCGCGCGGATGCGGCCGTGTTCGGCGAGAACCCGCCCAGCGACGCCGACGTCGAGTCGTACTGGTCCGACATGGAGGCGGCACGCCGGTTGATCTCGCGGGCGATGCCGTGGCACCGCCGACTTCGTGCCCGGCTCTTCCCGCGTTCGGTGATCGGCACGCTCGGCAGGCCGAGGAGGCGACGATGATGCAGACGGATGCCGTTGAGCTGACCTGGGGCGCGTGCACGGATCGCGGGCTGCGCCGAAAGGTGAACGAGGACTCGTTCGTCGCGGAGTCGCCCCTGTTCCTGGTGGCGGACGGGATGGGCGGCCACGAGGGTGGCGCTGAGGCGAGCGCGAGAGCGATCGCGAGTTTTCGTGAGCTGCTGGAGGTGCAGGTCGATCCGGAACGCGTGCAGCATGCCTTCGACCGTGCCGTACGGGGAGTCGATGCCATTCAGACGCAGCGGGATGCCGCCGGCACGACGATCTCGGGAGCCATCGCGATCGAGCAGGATGGCGAGCCGTACTGGCTGATCCTGAACGTCGGGGATTCCCGCACCTATCGGATGCACGGCGGGGCGCTCTCGCAGATCAGCGTCGATCACTCTGCCGTGCAGGCGCTGATGGACAGCGGTCAGATCAGTGCCGAGGCCGCCGAACGGCATCCGCAGCGCAGCGTCATCACCCGGGCGCTCGGTGCCGGCTCGACTTCGACCCCCGACTACTGGCTGCTGCCGATGATGCAGGGTGAGCGCCTGATGATCTGCTCGGACGGACTGACGAAGGAGGTCTCCGTCGAGCAGATCGCCGAGGTTCTCCACGGCGAACCGTCCGCGCAGGCCGCAGCGACCCGACTGGTGCACCACGCGCTGCTGAACGGGGGCCGCGACAACGTCACGGTGATCGTCGTCGATGCGTTGCGCGTGATCGCAGCCGACGACGACCCCACCTCCGGCGGTGAAGCCGATGAGGACACCAGGCCGAACGGCCTGGACGGCATCATCCCGAGCGGACGGAGCAAGGAAGGAGCCCCGATGCCGACCTATAGCAGAGGCCAATGGTGCGCGGCGGTCGTGCCGCGAGCGAGCGCGCTGTTCGCTGCGGGCATGCCCGATGACTGGATGGCGAAGCTGTGGGACGCCCTGAACAGCGAGCCCGGCCCGGGAGCGGTGATCGGGAGCCTGGTCGGGTCGTTCGGGTCGTCTCTGGACGCACTGCCGTCGTTCGCGGCGGTGTTCCTCGACGAGGGCGCCGACGAGCTGCGGGTCATGGTGCGCGGTTCAGCACAGGTACGGATTGTCGCAGCCGGTGGGGCCGTGCAGCTGGTGACAGGCCTGGGCGTGTCCACCTGGGTGGAGAAGTCGGTGTCGTCGCCGGCGGAGGTCGAGCTGATCGGAGAGGGCGACGGCTCTGCCGCGCTCCCGCTGCACGCCGGCGTGGCCGCTGTCGGACGGATACTGTGGCGCATCACGGCGGCGTCGGAGACGCCGTCGACCATCGTCGAGTCCGCGACGGCCGCAGCCGAGCCGCATCCGGAAGAGCAGGAACCGTCTGCACCCATGCAGCCAACGGGTGAGACCATGGCACCGCAGATCGACCAGACGCTGGCTGCGGACCCGGATGCCGAGGAGGGCGAGGTCGCGCCGGATGAAGCGAGCCGGGCCCACCCCGGTGAGCAGGAGGTGGATGCCTCGACCTCCACCCGCGGCTACGAGCACCTGCTCTTCGGCGAGACCCGGGCCGGCGTCGTGGAGGATGCCGCCGTGCGGTCCACGGCGGATCCGGCAGAGCCGGCGGTGGTCGATCCGCTCACTGCAGCAGAGCCTGCCGCCCCGGAGGAGAAGCCAAACACGCTCGCACCGGTGGCTCCGCAGCCATCCGCCGCAGAGCAGGCGCCGCGGCGGATGATCACCGGAATCCCGATCGCGGGTGCGGCACCGGCGGCAGCGGATGCCGCACCCGGGGCGGCACAGGTGCAGGCCGGAGACCACGACGGTGAGACGGTCTCTTCGGCTCAGCTCGCCGCGCTGCTGGGACAGCAGGCCGACAGCATCCCGACGGCGGCGTCGACACCGGCCGGGCGCCCGCATCCCGCGCTGATCGTCTCGACGGGGCAGCGCGTCGTCCTCGATCGCAGCGCGGTCGTCGGGCGGCGACCGCGTGCCGTACGTGCAACCGGGGAGATCCCCCATCTGGTGACCGTCGAGAGCGCGAACCACGACGTCTCGCGCAGCCACGTGGAACTCGGCATCGTCGCGGGTGACGTCGTGGCGACCGACTTGGGAACGACGAACGGCACGTGGCTGCTGCGGACGAACTCCGAGCCGGTGCGGCTGCAACCCCATGAGGCCGCGCTGCTCGTCGCGGGTGACCGCCTTGACCTGGGTGACGGCGTTCAGCTGTCCTTCGAGGGGCTGTGATGAGCAGGCGCCCGCCTTCCACCCCGCCGCACATCGAGGGCTTCGATCCGATCAGCACCATTGGTGCGGGCGGCTTCGCCGACGTGTTCCTCTACCAGCAGCGGCACCCCAGTCGTCAGGTGGCGGTGAAGGTGCTGCTGAAGTCGAAGATGGCGGCCTCGACCGTGGCGAGCTTCACGGCCGAGGCGAACACGATGGCGCAGTTCTCGTCGCACCCGTCGATCGTCGGTATCTACCAGGCCGGCATCTCAGACGACGGCCGTCCCTACCTGGCGATGGAGTACTGTCCCCGGCCGAATCTGCAGGTACGGCACCGGAAGGAGCGTTTCTCCGAGGCGGAGACGCTGCGGGTCGGCGTCCAGATCGCGGCCGCCGTCGAGACCGCCCACCGTGCGGGCGTGCTGCACCGCGACATCAAGCCCGCGAACATCCTCGTCGACAGGTATGGTCATCCCAAGCTCGCCGACTTCGGCATCGCCGCCGCCGGTGATGGCTCTGCGGAGATGGTCGGCATGAGCATCCCGTGGTCGCCGCCCGAGTCGCTGAGCATCCCCATCGTCGGCTCACGCGCATCTGACGTGTACTCGCTGGCGGCCACGCTGTACACGCTGCTCACCAACCGCAGCCCGTTTCAGATCCCCGGCGCCTCGAACACCGACATCGACGTGATCTCACGCATCCAGGCGATGCCGGTGCCGCCGATCGGCCGCGCCGACGTGTCCGAGTCGCTGGAGGTCGTGCTGCGCCAGGCGATGTCGAAGAACCCGGCGGATCGACCGCAGACCGCGCAGGCCTTCGCCCATGCGCTGCAGAAGGTCCAGATCGAGCACGGCATGCAGCCCACGCCGATCGTCCTGGATGACGAGGACCTCTCCTTCGACACCGATGACGAGGACGGCGAGGAGGAGACCAGATTCCGCGGGATCATGCGCATCGACGCGCAGCCGACGGCAACCGTCCCGGCCGCGCCCAACGCGCCGACCACGCTGAACGCGCCGACCGGACCGAATGCATCGACGGCACCGACCGTGCCGACCGTGCTCACCGGGCCGACTGTGCCGACGGCGCCGGCCGAGGACACTGTGCGATCGAGCGGCGGACGGTCCTCCTCGGCTCCGCAGCCGGCATTCGCCCCCGCACGGGTCTCCGCGCCTGCCGTGCCGCCGATCGACGACACCGTGGTGCGTACGCCGATGCCAGACGCGCCGGTAGAGGTGGATGTCCCTCAGCCGCGCCGCCGCCGGGGGCTGGTGATCGGCATACTCTCGGGAGTCGTACTGATCGCAGCGGTGGTGACGATCGTGATCATCACCTCGCTCTCCGGCAGCACCACGTCGCCGGTGCACAAGAAGCCGACGAGCGCCCCTGTCGATATCGATGGTGCGCAGCCCGCCGAGGTCGAAGACGTGTCGGGAATCGTGCGCGATGGCGAAGCCGTCTTCACCTGGAGCAACCCCGACCCGCAGAAGGGCGACCGCTACCTGTGGCGCCCGGTCGTCGCCGGCGAGTCGTTCAGCTTCGAGCCCGCGACGGAGCCGACCGCATCGCTCCCTCCGGTCGACGAGGGAAGGACTTGCATCGAGGTGCTGCTGGTGAGGGCGGACGGTTCAGCCGCCACAGAAGGAGTGCAGGGGTGCACGTCATGAGCTCAGAAGCAGTGCACGTCGACGACGAACCGCAGATCCAGGTGGAGTACTGCGGCGAATGGCACGCACTCGCACCCGGGGCGCCGTACTCGATCGGGCGTGAGGCCGATCTCGTCATCGACGACAACCCATTTCTGCACCGGCGACTGCTGCAGATCAGGGACGTCGACGGCATCTGGATACTGGAGAACGTCGGCTCCCGGTTGACGCTCACAGTCACCGATGGTGCAGGGCGGCTGCAGTCCTGGCTGGCGCCGGGGGACGGCTGCCTCTCGTGTTCGAGCTGACGACCATCGTGTTCACCGCGGGACCGACGACCTACGAGCTGTCCATCCACATGAGAGAGCCCTCTTTCGCCGACACCATGCCGCGTGCGCTGACCGGATCTACGACGATCGGCGACGTCACGCTCACCCCGACCCAGAAACTCGTCATCCTCGCCCTCGCCGAGACGATGCTGCTGCGCGAGGGCGCCGGGATGGGCGGGATCCCGACGGGAGCGCAAGCCGCAGCACGGCTGGGATGGACCGTCACCCGGTTCAACCGCAAGCTCGACAACGTCTGCGACAAGTTCGACCGGCTGGGGGTGCGTGGCTTGCGCGGAGGGATGCGCTCCTATGCGACGAACCGTCGCATCCGACTGGTGGAGTACGCGATCGCCGCGCGGATCGTCACACGAGCCGATCTGGCACTGCTCGACCGTGAAGCAGAGGAGACGCTGTGAAGCTGAAGCTCACCCTGCACCGTGAGGCGGGCCCTGTCGACCTGGCCGTGACGGCTGATGCCACCGCTACCGTCGCCGACGTCGCCGCTCGTCTTCTGGCAGGCGATCCCACTCGACGGTCGACGGCGCCCTCGAACGCGACCCTGCACATCCTCGATGCCTCCGCGCCGCAGGGCAGCAGGCCACTGGCGCCGCAGACGACAGTTGCCGAGGCGGGACTGCTCTCCGGCATGCACGTACGGGTCGCCCCGGCAGCAGCACCCGAACCCACTGGTGACACCGGCTCACGCGCCGTCGCGCGCCTTCGAGTGCTGTCGGGACCGGACGCGGGACAGGAGTTCCCCCTGCCGGCCGGGGCGACGGTCGTAGGGCGCGACCGCGACGTGGGGGTGCGCCTCACCGACCCGATGATCTCGAAACGGCACGCACGGATCAACGTGTCCAACACGATCGAGATCATCGACCTCGGCTCCGCCAACGGCATCCGCGTATCCGGCGATCTGGTGACACGAGCCGTGGTCTCCGCAAGGGACACGATTTCGCTGGGCGACAGCGAACTCGCCGTCGTCCAGCTGCAGAAGGTCACGCACGCGGCCGTGACGCAGATCGACCACATCCGATCCCCGCGCGTCGTCGCGCCGTATCCGGGCGAGGAGTTCGAGGCACCCGGTCTGCCGCAGCGGCCGCAGCTGCAGCGGCTGCCGTACCTGGCGCTGGTCGCGCCACTGCTGATGGGCGTGGTGATGTGGGCGCTCACGCAGCAGGTGCTGGGCGTGATCATGATGGCGATGAGCCCGCTGCTGCTACTGGGAGCCTTCGTCGATCAGCGCATCACTCAGAGGCGCACGCTGAAAGCCGAGCGCGAGACGTTCGCGGCCGAGCTGGCCGGACTGCGGGCGAAGCTCGAGACGGCGCGCGCTCAGGAGCGCGCAGCACGCCTGGCCGAGCTGCCCACCTGTGCGCAGCTGCAGCAGGATGCACTGCGCCTGGGCCCGCTGCTGTGGACGGAACGCCCGGAATCGAGCACATTCCTCATCCTGCACGCCGGTTCCGGCCGAGACCTGTCCCGCAACAGCATCGCCGCAGCCACGGATCCTCGCGGCCTGCCGGAGTCGCGGGCGGAGCTTGATGGATTGCGTGAGGAGTTCGCACACATCGACGACGTGCCCGTCACGATCCCGCTTCGCGAGGGTGGTGCGCTGGGCGTGGCCGGCAGCGCAGGCGCTGCCGTCGCCAGATCGCTGATGTATCAGCTGGTGGCCAGGCACGCTCCGTCGGAGGTCGTCGTCGCGGCTCTGGTCTCATCGGATCGGCGGCCGGACTGGCAGTGGCTGTCGTGGCTGCCGCACACCGGCTCGACGCACAGCCCGATCCCGGCAGGATCGCTTGCGGATTCCCGAAGCGCCGGCGTGCAGCTGCTCTCCACCCTCGAGGGGCTCATCGACGAACGAGTGGAGAACGGGCCGGTGCCGCGGGGAGTCATCACAGAGGAGGCGACCGGGGGCGAGGAACCCGCGAACATCACCCCCGTCGTCATCGTCCTCGTCGAGCACGGCGCGCCGGTGGACCGCGCGCGCCTGACGAGGATCGTCGAGCGTGGCCCGGATGCCGGCATCCACGTGCTGTGGTGTGCGCCTCACCGTGACCAGCTGCCCGCCGCATGCCGCAGTTACATCGAGGTGGACGAGAGCGGGACGACCGGGAGCATCGTCCAGGTGCGCCGTGGCGCGACGACGGCACCGGTGTCGCTCGAGGTGCTCGAAGTCGCAACCGCCGAGTACCTCGCTCGGCAGCTCGCGCCGGTCGTCGATGTGGGTGTTCCGGATGCGGATGACTCCGACCTGCCACGCGCCGTGTCGCTGCCCGCGCTCCTGGGATCCGAGGTGCTCGATCAGCCCGATGCCGTGGTGGAGCGCTGGCGGCAGAACGCCTCGATCATCCCCCGCGCGCCAGACTCTCCGGTCACGCGCGGCAGGGAAGGCGACCTGAGAGCTGTGTTCGGTCATGCCGGCAGCGAACCGTTCGCACTCGACCTGCGTGCCGATGGACCGCACGCGCTGGTCGGAGGGACCACCGGCGCCGGTAAGAGCGAGTTCCTGCAGTCCTGGGTTCTCGCCATGGCGACGGCGCACAGTCCGGATCGGCTGACGTTCCTGTTCGTCGACTACAAGGGCGGCTCGGCTTTTGCGGCGTGCACGGATCTTCCGCACTCCGTGGGGCTGGTCACCGACCTCTCGCCGGCGATGGTGCGAAGGGCACTGACCTCCCTGCGAGCTGAGCTGCGATACAGAGAGCACCTGCTCAACGCGGCTGGCGCGAAGGATCTGGTCACGCTGGAGAAGCGCGGCGACGCGAACTGTCCGCCGAGCCTGATCATCATCGTCGACGAGTTCGCGGCACTGGTGCAGGAAGTGCCGGAGTTCGTCGACGGCGTGGTCGACGTTGCGCAGCGCGGCCGATCGCTCGGCCTGCATCTGGTGCTCGCCACACAGCGGCCGAACGGCGTGATCAAGGACAACCTCCGTGCCAACACCAATCTGCGCATCGCACTGCGAATGGCCGATGCCGAGGATTCCGCCGACATCCTCGGTGACAAGATGGCAGCATACTTCGACCCATCCGTGCCCGGGCGCGGCGCGGTCAAGCGCGGGCCGGGACGCATCACGGCGTTCCAGACCGGCTATGCGGGCGGACGCACGACCAACGAGCCGCCCGAGCCACGGATCGACGTGGAGGAACTCGATTTCGGGTCGCACACCGTGTGGGAAGCGCCCGCCCTCGCCGCCGCCCCGGCACCCGCGGGCGAGCACGACATCACACGGATAGTACGCACCGTCGTGGAAGCCTCGGAAGCCGCAGGGATTCCGCGCCCGCGCAGGCCGTGGCTGGATGAGCTCGCCGAGATCTATCGCTTCGAGCTGCTGCCGAATCCTCGAACGGACGAGCTGCTGCCGATCGGTGTCGTCGACGATCCTGCAGCGCAAGCGCAGCCGACCACGCACTACCGGCCGGACGAGGACGGGAATCTCGCGATCTTCGGTGCCGGCGGGTCGGGCAAGAGCACCGCGCTGCGGACCATCGCCGTAGCAGCGGGCGTCACATCGAGACATGGCGGCCCGACCCACGTGTACGGGCTCGACTTCGGAGCACGCGGGCTGAGCATGCTCGCCAGGCTGCCGCATGTCGGTGCGATCGTGCAGGGCGACGACGAGGAGCGCGTGATCCGCATGCTCCGGATGCTGCGCGACATCGTGGACGAACGCGCCGCGCGCTACGCGGCGGTGAATGCCGGGACGATCGGGCAGTACCGTCAGCTGGCCGATGCCCGGCAGGAGCCGCGCATCCTCCTGCTGGTGGATGGCATCGGTGCGTTCAAGGAGCAGTATGAGTTCGGTCCCGCGCACCTGTCCACGTGGTACACGGCGTTCGCGCAGATCGCCGCAGACGGACGGGCGGTCGGCGTGCATGTCGTCCTCACGGCGGAGCGACCCAGCGCGCTGCCGACGTCGATCGCATCGACGGTCCAGCGGCGCATCGTCCTCCGGCTCGCGAACGACGATGAGTACCTCGCGCTGGGTGTACCGCGAGACGTGCTCGGCGTGGGGTCGCCTCCCGGGCGCGGCATGCTGGACGGCGATGAGGTGCAGCTCGCCGTGCTGGGCGAGAGCAGCAACGTCGCCGTGCAGGCGCGGGAGATCGAGCGCTTCGCGGCGACGCTGCGGCGCAGTGGCGATCCGCGCCCCGCGGGCGTGGCGCGACTGGCAGACAGCGTCGCACTCGCAGATCTGCCCGTCGGGTCGGCCGAGTCCCCGGTGATCGGCCTCGACGACGTCTCGCTCGCAGCAGCCAGCTTCGCGTCGCGCGGTGTGATGATGATCGCGGGACCGCCCGGCAGCGGTCGGACCACGGCTCTGAGCACGTTCGCATCTGCAGTGCGCCGCGCTGATCCTGCGCTGCCCGTCATCTGGCTCACGTCGCGGCGCAGCCCGGCGTCCGCCCGAGGGTGGAGCGAGACGGCGGATTCTCCGGACGACGTGCTGGCGCTGTGCGGACGACTGATCGATGAGATCGAGTCGGGCAGGCGATGTGCGGTGTTCATCGAGGCCGTCCCCGAGTTCACTGAGACACCTGCCGAGTACGAGCTCGTCAGGCTGATCAAGACCGCATCTCGCGCCGATCTGCTTGTGGTGGGCGAGGGGAGTCCTCCACGTGGGCGCAGGCGTACAACCTCGCCCAGCCGTTCCGCGCGGCGCGGCGTGGGCTGCTGCTGGCACCGGGAGATTCCGACGGCGACACGCTTTTCGGCCTGACGCTCGGGCGCATCAAGAGGGCGGAGTTCCCGCCTGGACGCGGTTTCCTCATCGGCGGCGGTCGAGCGGCGAAAGTCCAGGTCGCACGCGAATGAGCTTCAGATGGTCAATATTCTCCATCGACGGCTCCCGCAGCCGGGCAATAGCTTTGCGAACGACAGCAGATGTTCCGCCAGATCGGGCGGATGACGAAAGGAAGAGAAATGGCACTTTGGGGTCTTGACGTTCAGCAGGTCCGTCAGCTGAGTTCGCAGCTCAACCAGAAGGCGAGCGACATCGACGGCGTCCTGTCATCGCTGACCGGTGTGCTCAACAACACGCAGTGGCAGGGGCCGGACGCCACGCAGTTCCGCAACGACTGGACGGGGCAGCACACCTCGGCTCTTCGCCAGGTGGCACAGGCACTGCGCGACGCGGCCAACAAGGCGCAGCAGAATGCTGCCCAGCAGGAGCAGGCCTCGAACGGCTGACGCAGGCAGGGAGGTGCGGACCGGGGCTGCGCCGCCCGTCGGGAGACTCGGCAGGTCGAGAGGAGTTGGAATCGTGAGCGGGATGTACGGTGCGGATGTCGCACAGCTGCGACAGCTGGCTTCGCGGTTCGATCGCCATGCACAGCAGCTCGACGCTGATCGGATGACGGTGGGCAATGCGATTCGCATCAGCGCATGGATCGGACCATTCGCGACAACGTTCCGCCTGCAGTGGGACTCCGAGCACAGCCGTCGAGTGCACGACGCTGCCTTGCGGCTTCGCGATGCTGCGCAGAGGCTGCGTGCGAACGCTGACGAGCAGGAGCGGGCAAGCGCCGCCGACGGGGGCGGTGCCGGGAGGCTTGATTCCCGTCAATGGACCGGTGTTCCAGAGGAAGAGGATTTCCGTCGCCGTCATCCCTGGCCCTCGCTCCTCGGGCAGCTGCTGGACGGTGCTGTCGATGTCGTCGTGGACACGGCGGCGGGGACGGCGTACTGGGTCGATGGCGCCGGGATGGCGGTGGAGTACGTCACCAAGTCGAAGTTCGATGCCTTCACAGTGATCCCCGGCGGGTCCTACCTCGGGTCGGTTCTGAAGGGGGTCAGCCTGGGAGATGCGACGGCGCGACTCGCCGAGGCGATCCGCGACCGGGATCTCGCCGGCGGGATGCTCGCCGCCGTCGACACCGCGGCCGCGGTCGTTCCGCGGCCGGTGTCGTTCCTCTGGGACAGCCTGAAGAACATGACGGGGTTCTTCATTCCGCTCGACCACGCGGCGCAGGACGCGCACACCGCGTGGTTGCAGAGCCGCGGGTACTCGCCGGCCGACATCGC
Organism: Microbacterium suwonense; assembly: GCF_030296555.1. Taxonomy (NCBI): domain Bacteria; kingdom Bacillati; phylum Actinomycetota; class Actinomycetes; order Micrococcales; family Microbacteriaceae; genus Microbacterium; species Microbacterium suwonense. The sequence goes on along the minus strand of NZ_AP027728.1, from coordinate 2,145,749 downwards.
GGACAGATACCAGGGCCCGCAGGGATTCATCAATCTCGGCAACGACAACGTGGAGCGCAAAGCGCCGTGGCTCAACAGGATCGCTGAGAGCGTGCTTCAGAAGCCTGCCGAATGGCTTCTGGCCGCGGGGATCAAACTCTTCTGAGAGGAAAACATGACTGGTACAGCATCGTGGAACGGTATCGTGCTGCCGTTCGACTCCCTCGTGCTCCTCGCGTCGTCGGCGCAGGGTGTCGCAGCCATCCGGAACTACGGGATAGCGGTCGGTGACTTCGCAGGGGAGTTCTCGGAACTGGTCGATCGACTGCAGCGAGTGGGGAGCGAGGAGGCAGCGGTGCAGCTGGCGGTATCGCGCGCCATCGCCAGTGATGCCATGCGTGCCGACGCGTGGCTGAGCGTCCGGTCGGAGGACGGCGCGGTCCCGCCGGCGATCGTGTTGACCGCAGGCGACAGCGTCACCGTCGCAGTCCTGCACGGGGCGGTGGTCGAATATGTCGCCGGGGGTGCAGATCTCCTTGCGGATCTGGTTCGGGGCGCGGCGGATGCGGGTGCGGATCCGGCGCTTCGCATCACCGTGTTCGATGAGGACGCGCCGATCGCTGATCTGCGCATCGTCTCCGGATCCGTCGACGTCAGGTCACCCGATCCCGAGCGGCTCGAGCGGATCAGGACCGCGGCGGAGTCCGGGCTCGGGCAGCTCGTCCGCACGGTGATGTCCGAGTCTCGGTCCGCTTCAGCGGCTGTGACGGGCGTGGACCGATGAGCACCATGTACGGCGCGGATGTCGCACAGCTTCGAACGCTGGCCGCGCAGTTCGACCGGCGGGCACAGGAGCTCGATGCGGGGCGGATGACGGTGGGGAATGCCATCCGCATCAGCGCCTGGGTGGGGCCGTTCGCAGCTGATTTTCGCGTGCAGTGGGATTCGGAGCACAGCCGTCGTGTGCACGATGCGGCATCGCGATTGAGGGATGCCGCGCAGAAGCTGCGCGCGAATGCCGATGAGCAGGAGCGCGCGAGTGCGGCGGATGGCAGTGGCACCCGTGTTTCGCCTGCTCCAGCGCCCCGTCCTAGCGATGGCGGTGTCGTTCCTGGGTATTCGGGAACGACGCGTCCCGCTGATCCTAAGCCCAACCCGGAGGCGCATGTCGGCGACACGGCGCCAGGAGTGACCGAACCGTTGAGTGCTGGCCGGGTCGGGTATGTGAAGGCGATCGGTGCGCCCGATGACCACATTGATGGGATGGGAGCGTACGCAGGAGAGTGCACTTCGTGGGTCGCCTGGCGGCGCAAGGAACTCGGTTTGCCGTGGCGACCTAATGATCATTCAGGAACGGGGAACGGTTTCGAGATGGCGGGCAGGATGGGCGGGACAACCACCACACCTCCGTCTCTCGGCGCAATCGTCTCGTCCGGTTCTACGTCGCCAGGGCACGTGATGATCATCGAGGAGATCTACCGTGATGGATCGTTCCGAGTCAGTGAGATGAATGTTGTGCCACCGGGATCTAAGAGCTACCAGCCTGTCCTCGGCACAGTCAGGACCGACCGCGTCTGGCACCCGAATGCTGATGGAACATACACGTTCAACGGAAACGCCGAGTACAAGCGAACCACTCAACGGCTCGTGATCGCCCCTTGATCGCCCGAATGACCATCCGCTATTTCAGAGAGAGCTGACGTGACGCACAACCCCAATCCCTACGAGCCTCCGCTCGACCAGCCCTATCCCGGAGCGCCGTACGGTGCCGCGCTCAAGCGCTTCGTCGTGAAGGGCGTCACGTTCACCGGTCGCGCCAGTCTCGCGGAGTACTGGAAGGTCGCGCTGGTGCTCGCCGGCGGATTCTTCGCGCTGTTCCTTTTCGCAGCCGTGGTCTCCGTGATGACCACGAACCCGTACACAGGCCAGCCGGGGATGCTCGGAGGCTTGCTAGCCATGCTGGCGTGGCTCGCCGCCATCGCGGCGATCGTCCCGCAGCTCGCGCTGACGATCCGCCGGCTGCAGGATGCCGGGTACGCGTGGCCGACGGTGTTCATCTACCTGATCCCGTTTGCGGGGCCGATCATCCTGCTGGTCTTCCTCGCGCAGGCGTCGAACCCCGCGGGTGCGCAGTTCGACGCCGCCGCACGGCAGGGGCCGCACGGTGCGCCGGCGGGCTACCAGCCGCCGACGGCCGGACCCGCACCTGAGCGACACCCGGCTCACGGCGGCTACGCAGGTGCAACCCCCGCGGTCCCGGTTCCGCCCGTGCCTCCGGTGCCGGTGCCGCCTGCGTCAGCGCCGTCAGGAGCCGTGCCGGCGGTGCCGATGCCTCCGGCTCAGGCGGCTCCGCCCGTTCCGACGGTGCCATCGGCTCCGCCCGTCCCGCCTGTTCCGCCTATTCCGACGGTTCCGCAACCCGGATCGCACTCGACCCCGCAGCAGGAGATGCCCTCGGCCGTCCCGGCGACGCCCGCCGTCCCGGCCGCGCCTGTCGTTCCGACCGTTCCTGCGGCCCCGCCGACGTCTGCACCGGCAGGATCGTCCGCACCCCTGCCCTCGGCATCCGTCCCGTCCGCGAGCCCTGCTGCGCTGATCCAGTCGATTCCGGGGGATCGCCTGCTGCGCCGGCGCCGGCGCCGGCCGCGTCCGCATCCGGGGTTCCTGCCGTCACTGAAGATGACGACGATCTCGACGTAACGCGCATCGCGTCGGACCGGGCGCGGGCCGAGTGGATGCTGGTGCTTCCCGATGGGCGGCAGCTGGTCGTGCCCTCCGCTCTTCGCCTCGGTCGGGATCCTGCCGCGGACCCGACGGCACCGGGGGCCCTGCTGGTGAAACTCGACGATCCGGCGAAATCGATCTCGAAGACGCACGCGCAGCTGATCGCGTCTCCGGGCGTTCTCACCATCACCGATCTCAACTCGACCAACGGCACCCGAGTGACGATGTCCGATGGAATGCAGATGGTGCTCGCGTCCGAAGCGCCGTACTCGATCATCTCGGATGCGGAGATTCGCCTGGGTGACCTGGTGCTGGCGATTCGCAGAAGCGGAGCTCACTGATGGGCATGCCCGATTCGCGGTCTCGCGCCTGGGACGACATCCATACTCCACTCACCACACCCGAGCGTCTCGCTCAGGTCGCCGCCGAGCACCCGGAGTTCGCGGCGCAGATCGGAGCCCATCCGAACGCATACTCGGAGCTGCGAGAGTGGGCGCAGGAGGTCGCCGGAGCTGCGCACAGCGCGCGCAGCGAGATGCGATCAGCCGACGCGGTCGCGATGGGTCCGGACGTCGGCTCGGGGAATCGGGACTCCACTCGTTCTGTGCGAGGTGCCCCTGTGTTCGCGGTGGTGGCATGGGGAGTCGCGCTCGTTCTGCTGCTGGGGCTGGGGCGAAGCGACTTCATCTACGGGATGGGCGGGATGGGCCTCGTGCGCGTTATGAGCGTCCTCGGGGCGATCGCTGCGGTCATCGGAGCCGTGGGAGCGCCGAGTCTGGGGCGTCGGATATCGTCGATCGCGCTGGTCGTGGTCGCCGGGGTCCCCAGTGTGCTGTTCGGCGCCGCCATGGTGGGCGGGCTCATGCACCTCGTCGCCGTCTCGCTGCTCTTCCTGGCATGGGCGATCGCCTGGCCGTTGCGTCCGCTCGGGTACCTGGGGCTGCCGATCCTGGTCGTCCTGACCATCGGGTCGATGTTCGCCTACCCGCTCTACTACCCGCTGCCGGAGCCCGTGCGGACGGCTATGCAGCTGCTGGTGATGATGATCCCCGCGGCGGCGACTGTGGCGGTGGCGTTGTGGTTCTCATCGCTCTCCCACCGTCGTGAGGCAGCGCGGGCGAGCTCCGCCGCCTTCCCAGCCAGCGGCGGCGCGTACGCGACATCCGGATATCCTCTGCCCGGCCCTCAGGCATCCGGGATCCCGCCGCTGAACACGATGGCACTGCTGGCACTGATCCTCGCATTCCTGCCGACGGGGCCGTTGTGCGTGGTCTTCGGCCACATCGGCCTTTCGCAGATCCGACGAACGGGTGAGCGTGGCCGAGGCATGGCGATTGCCGGCCTGGTCCTCGGATACCTCTGGCTGGCGTCGCTGATCGCCGGGGCAGCGCTGTTCGCCTACGTGATCGGGGCGATTGGCTGACCGGCTTCCGCCGAGTGCTGGAGGAAAGATGAAGAAGTCGCTGATCTGGACACTCGCCGGTGTCACCGCGGTCGGGCTGGTTGCGACCGGGGCGTCAGTCTGGGCGTTGAGCACAGGGCTGCCGGCCCCGGTATCGACGCCGCCAGCCTCCGTTGCGGAGGTGCCGCAGACGGCGCCCGTCGAAGGAATGGTGCTCGACTCGGGCGTGCCCGCGTTGTACACCGGTGACGAACTGCAGTGGCTGCTGCTTTCGGAGCAGGGGTTCGCGGATGTTCTGGGGATCGACTCCGTGGCGGAGGTCAGCGCGGCATATGGAGCCATCGGCGAATCCGATGGAGTCACCACTGATCCCGAGCAGTGCATCGGCCTCATCGTCGAGTACTACAACGGAAGCGTCGGCTTCCGTGCGCGCTGGGCGAGTCAGGATGCGGCGATCCACGGTCGGATGGATGTCACGCAGTTCGCTACGCCCGAAGCCGCCTCGGCCTGGGCGGGGAACCAGCTCGGGCTGCTCGACGGCTGCTCTCAGTTCACGATCGGCTCATATGGCGAGTCCGAGCCGTATGCCTCCCGCGACCTGTCCGTCCTCGCCGATACGGACGACGGCCTGTCACATGTCGTCGTATACGCGTCGCGGGGGACGGGGAGTATCAATCCGACACGGTGCAGGCAGTGGTCGTGCACGGGAACACCGTAACGCAGGTGAGCCTGTTCGACGAGCTGGATGAGGACGCCGCAGAGACACTCGCAGAGGCGCTTCAGGCGAACGTCAAGGCCGCCTACGCGAAGCTCTCCGACCAGGTGCGCTGAGGCGGTGCTGGGGGCATCCCACCCCGGGCGCGCTGAACCGTCGGCCGCCGAACTGTCAGTCGCCGAGCGAGTCGAAGCACCCGAGCTGTGTCGTGGGCTCACGCGCAGCGCGGCGCGTCACTGCTTGTACAGCGTCACTGCTTGTACAGAGGTGCACCATCCCAATACAGCTCACCCTGCTGGTGGTTCGCCTGGACCACCAGCCGGGGTTCGCCGGTGTCATGAGGGTAGTCGTTCGCGCAGGCCGGCCAGCCCGCGGCGATCGCACCGGGACAGTCCCCATCGACGCCTTCCGGATAGTACGTCAGGTACTGCGTCATTGCGGTGGTGCACTGGCCGCCGCCGAGGTCGTCATCCAGGCAGATGGCGTAACTATGCGCATCCGGTTGATAGCCGTCCTCGTTGGGACCGTGGGCGAGGAATGCGCCGGGGTTGTATGCGAGCAGGTTCTTGATGCTGAAACAGATGTCCGGGTCGTCTCGCTGGCACCACGTGCCGCGCAGATCGTCCGGCCAGGCACTGTAGTCGACGACGGTGACCTCGGGAGCCGGGAAGTTGACGTTGGCGAGGGTCGCGTCTGCCAAGACAATGGCACCCAGCAGCTCGACGTCACCATCGGTCCAGGCGGGTTCGAACGCGATCGCGTGCCCGGTGCGGGTTGCGGTGACATAGTTGTGGATGCCGGCTGCGAGCACGTTGTATTCCGTCCCACCCGGGATGATGTTCGTCACCGTGCTCAGGGTGTCGCCGATGCGAATGCCGCGCATGTGCGGCAGCGACGGCCCGCGGTCCACGCGGGTCCGGTACGAGTCCCGGTCCATGGGGCGCACGGTGATCTTCGAGACCTGTCCCTCGGCGATCTCCACGCTCAGCCAGTCCTGGTCGGCCAGGGGCTGCCAGGTCACCGGGTCATCGTCGCCGGCAAGTTCCAGCTCCGCGGCATCCGGCAGCGCCGTCTGTAGTTCCTCCACCGTCATCCCGAGCTGAATCGGCCCCACCCCGTCGTAGGTGATCTCCCACGACGAGAAGCCTCCGGCCAGCGCTTCGGGGACGCACCGGCAGAGCACGATGCGCTCCACCTTCTTGGTGCCGTAGACGCGGTACGCGTAGGGGCTGTCAGCGGCGAGACGGTACACCGAGAACATCCCGAGCTCGTTGTGACCGCCGTCGATAGCCGGCCCGTAGACCGACTCGACATCGGCGGTGGCATCGCCCACGCTCACGCCGTCGAGGGTCGACGCCCCGCTCTCCGGAGCGATCAGCGTCGCGATTCCGGACTGGAACTCGATCCTGCCCCAGTCGCACTCGACGTACACATACTCCACACCGCCCGTGCTGTTCTTGTCGATCACTTCGAAACCGGGTACCCGCGCGCGCACCTCGTCGAGTGTCATGCCGAGCCGGATGCCGCGGAACCCCGTGTCGCTGAGCACGGTCGCGGCGTCCGTGCCGGTGGCGCGCGCGATGCGCGCACTGAGCTGCTGCACGTTCGCCGCCGAGATATAGCCGCCACCGCCGACCCGGCCGATGCACTGCAGCTGCTGCTGAGCCTGTTCGTCGTCGTCGATCGCGAAGCCGACCGCATGGATCGTCAGGGCGGGATTCCCGCTGCGCAGATCGGATGCCACTTCGCAGGCCGGAGGGGAGAACAGGTGTCGACGCCATCCGAGACCAGCACGATGGTGCCGGGGCCATCGGCGGGCAGCATGTCCGCGGCGGTGCGCAGCGATGGGCCCAGAGGGGTGAATCCCGAGGGCGTGACCTTGGCCACCGCAGAGGTCAGCGTCTTCGCGTCGAGCACACCGAGCTCCTGCACGGTCTTGACGTCTGTGCAGCCCTGCGCCTGCTCGGCGGCGTCGTTGCCCGTGCCGGTCCCGAACACCAGCATCCCGACCTGCGCGTCCTTCGGCAGCATCCCGATCGCGGTGGTCATCGCCTGCTGCGCATCCTGCATGCGGGTGCGCCCGGGTGAGGTCTCGCGGACCATCGAGCCGGATGCGTCGAGGATGAGCACGATGGGCCCGGATTCCGCACCCCCGTCTTTCTGCGCCAGATCGGCGGCTCCGGATGCCGTGTCGGTGTACGGCAGCACGGCGCCTTCGGCATCCGCACGCTCGCCTGCGGAGTCATCCGAGTCGGCGTCGGAACCCGTCGCCGGTGAACCCTTCCCGGTGCCGGAACCGTTCGAGTCGCCCGTGCCGGAGGCACCACCGTCGGCCGAGGCGGTTCCCGCCATGATCTTCGTGATCGCCATCGCGCCGGTGACGCCTGCAGCCCCCACGACCAATGCGGTGACCACAGCGAGCGCGACGGGCATCAGGCGGCGTCGGGGTGCGCGGGCTGTCGCGCCACCGGCACCCGCCGGGATCGGATCCGCAGTCGCTGACTCGAGCGGCAGCGGTTCCGCCGCAGCCGCCGTCGGCTGCGCCGCGGCTGCGGTGGCGTATTGCTGGATCCAGGCGACGAGCTCCGGATAGGCATTCGGATGCTGAGCGGCCTGCGAACCGAACTCCGGATAGGCGGACACGATGCTCGCCAGCGCCTCGGGCGATGTGAGCGGATCGGCGAGTGCCTGCCAGGCGGCATCGCGATGCGGATCGTGCACGGTGACCTCCTGGCCACAGCCTAGAAGCGCGACCGGCGCTCGGCGATGGGACATGTTCCCCATTCACGGCTGGACTCCGGATCAATACTCTGACCAGTGACGAGCCAGTCCTCGGCGCCGACCCGATCGCGCTTCGGTTCTGGACCCCGGGGGACGGGACTCGCTGACGAAGGGAGCGGGACATGAGCATTCAGGACATCGAGCTGAGCATGGCGCAGGATCCGCAGGCGCCCGCAGAATTGCTGCGGCGTATCGCGGGCATCAACCCTTCTCTGTGGCCCACGATCCTGGCGAACCCGAGCTGTCCGCCCGATGTTCGTGCGCACATCGAAGCGCAACGCACTCCCGCATCAGCGGACGCGGAGAAGGATGCCGTACTCGATCCGTCTACGGATGCCGCGGTGCTCGGCCGGATCCTTGGACAGCGGTCCGATCTCGGAGCATTGATCGCCATGCATCCGAACGCCTACCCAGACATGCTGGAGTGGATCGCGCAGTACGGCAATCCGGATGCTCAGCAGGCGGTGGCTGCACGACGTTCCGGCATCGCTGCCGGGGTGGACTCCACCGCACTCGCTGCGCCTCCGACGCAGACGACCGCTCCCCAGCCCGCTGCGACGGTCTCCGACCCGGTCGCGGCGATGCTGAGCACGACACCACCGGTCTCCGATCCGGTCACTGCGATGCTCGGTGCGGCGCCCGCCGCCTCGATCCGGTCGCCGCGTTCATGGGCGCGGCTCCGTCGATCGACAGGCCCGTGTCGGCGACCAGCATGTCGGCCCCGGTGGCAGGGCAGCGCACCAGCGGCTGGCAGAAGGCGGGTCGTGCGGTCACCGGAACGATGAGTGTGCTCACGAAGCTGTATGGACTGCTGCTCGTGGTGGTGGGCATCGTGGCGACCGGGCTCGGCGCGGCAGCCGGCGGCTGGTGGGCGGGGCTGCTGCTGATCGCATACGGCGTGTACCTGATCCTCCCCGGCTGGAAGCTCGTGATCTGGTGAGGGCGGGCGGATTCTGGTCCGCCTATGCGCGCGTCTACGACACGATCTGGGATTCTCCGCTCACCGGCGAGCTGGCCCGGTGCGTGCACGCACTGCTGCCGGGCTCGGGGGTCGTCGTCGATCTTGGCTGCGGCACCGGATTGATGGCGCGTGGGGTCGGCGCGCGGGTGGTCGGCGTGGACTCCGAACCCGCAATGCTCGACCGCGCCCTCCGCGAAGGTCGGATCGAGGAGGGCCGGCACGCGCTCGCCGAGGCATCTGGCCTTCCGGATGCGTGCGCGCAGGCAGTGCTGGTGTGCAACGTGCTGCACTTTCATCCGAACCCCGCGGCGGTCGTTGCCGAGGCGCGGCGACTGTGCACCAAGGGCGCGATCCTCGTGCTGACCTGGCCGGTTCCGGGACTCGACACCGACGATCTCCTGCGATGGGATCGCATCCACGGTCGCGATCGTCTCGACGCCTGGTGGGCGCACCTGCTGCGCTCCTCCATCGGCATCCGATCTGCCGTGACCCGTGCCGTCACGGTCTCCGCACCCGACAGCTCCGCCTTGATCGACGCAGACGACGTGGTCCTCTCCGACGGCGTGGTCGCGGGCTGCCAGCACCTGCTCGCGCTGCGCGTCTGATGGGACATGTTCCCCATCGCGCGCGCTGCGCCGTGACGGTTGAATCGTCCTATCGCAGAGACGGAGAGTGTAATGACCGATACCGCAGATCGAGAGGTTCTCGACCCGTCCACCTCCGCTGAGCGGCTGGCTCAGATCGCCGCATCACGCCCTGACCTGGCTCCGATGATCGCACGGCATCCGAATGCGTATCCCGAGCTGGTCACCTGGGCACAGCAGACCGCGGGTGTGATCGTGGCGCAGCCCGGCGCTCCTATCGCTCCCACCGCGCCCTCTGCTGAGAGGAAGCCCCTGCTGCGCAGGCGCGGGGTCATCATCGGCGCGTCGATCACGGCAGCGGCGCTGGTGCTCGGCGGGGGCGCCTTCGCTGCGGTCAGAGTGATCACCGGCGGGGCGTCGAGCCCGGAAGCCGCGGCGCAGCGACTGGTCGACGGGACCCTGGGCGGTGACGTGCTGGCGTTGGCGGGGACGTTCGCACCGAGCGAGGCCCGGTACCTGCAACCGCTGCTCGAGCACGCATCGAAGCTGCAGGCTCCCGCGCTCGAAGAAGGCGATGTCGATTACGTCGAGCTGCTCTCTCAGCTGAAGGACACCGTGAAAGTCACGCTCGACGGGTTCCAGTACGAGGCGACGGAGATCGCCGAAGGGATCCAGGTCGTCACCCTGGTCGACGGCACGGTGACGATCGACGGCGATCCGGAGCAGGTCGCGGACGCACTGGTCGAGCTCGCCTACGCCAACCCGGCGTATCGCAAAGACATCGAGGGCAGCTACGACGGCGATTCGCACTTCGGGAACGAGCGTTCCTCGATGATCGAGGGCCTTCGGAAGCAGCTGCCGATCATCTGGGACATCGGCGATTTCAACGACGATTTCGAGCAACGCTACGATTTCGAGCGTCAGAGCCCTTTGAGTGTCGTGGTCGTCGATGAAGGAGGCTGGTACGTCAGCCCACTGCTGACCGGTGCGGAACTGGTCTACTCGCAGGCGCTGGTGCCCGCCGTGCGGTATGACGACCGGCGCCTGCCCCTCGAACGAGGCGACGACGTCATCGACGCGAATCCGGCGAAGAGCCCGGAGAGCGCGCTGCAGGCACTCGCGGATGGTGCGGGCGATGCCTTCGCGACAGGAGACGTCGATGCGCTCGCCGCAGCGCTTCCGCTCCCCGAGCGCCGGCTCCTGTCGATCTACGGCGAGGCGTTCTTCGCCGATGCGGCGAACCAGTCGTCGCTGGGTCAGGACCGCCGACTTGACTTCCCGCGGCTGAACGTCAAGTCGGAGGAGGTCGATGGCGGCGTACAGCTCACGGCGAAACAGGTCGACATGGAGTACTTCGCACTGCGTGAGACCAGCGGGTCAGTGCAGTTCACCAGGAATTGCGTCCTGCCGGACTTCGGCTCGCGATTCTGCCTGGACGATCAGCCCGTGCTGGGCAGGCTCGGTCTGAAGACCTTCCACGTGATCGCCACGCAGGAGAACGGCGGATGGGTGATCAACCCGCTCGCGACCATCTCTCGGCAGGGACAGGCCATGATCGACGGCTACGCAGAGTATCTGCGTGAGGACAAGCTCGACAAGCTGTTCGACGTCGACTGACCCCGCTGCCCGATACCCTGAACACCATGAGCACCGTCAGGCAGGCCGGGTATCTCGCAGCGTCGGCAACGACGCGGCGCTCGACCGGGAGCGGCCGTTCCCCTGGAACGCCTGAAGTCGCATGGGCTCGCTGCTGACCGGCCCCGACGGGCGCGCCCGGTGCGCGTGGGTCGGCGATGACGACGAGTACCGCCGCTACCACGACGAGGAGTGGGGCACGCCGTTGCACGGCGACCGCGCGTTGTTCGAGAAGATGTCGTTGGAGGGCTTCCAGGCGGGGCTGAGCTGGATCACGATCCTGCGCAAGCGCCCCCGATTCCGGGAGGTGTTCGCCGGATTCGATCCGGCGCACGTCGCGGCCTTCGACGACGGCGACGTCGAGCGGCTGATGACGGATGCCGGGATCATCCGCAACCGCGCGAAGATCCTGGCGACGATCGCCAACGCCGCGCTCGTCCGCGGCATGGCCGATGGCGAGCTTGATGCGCTGCTGTGGTCGTTCGCCCCCGCGGCATCCGCGCGACTCCGCCCTCGTGAGCTCGGTGATGTCGCCGCCGTGACCGAGGAATCCACGGCGATGAGCAAGACGCTCCGCAAACGCGGGTTCCGTTTCGTCGGACCGACGACGATGTATGCGCTGATGCAGTCCACCGGGATGGTCGACGATCACGTCGAGGGATGCTGGCGGGCGCACGCCTGAGGCCGGGTCAGGACCGGTACGCTCCTCCCATCGGATCCCCGTGCGCGGTGCCAGCAGGGGAGTTCTGCCCATCGTCCGCCCGGAAACATGCGGGACATGCTGGTTACAATGACACGGATGCATTCTGCGGACGCCAGGGGGAATACCGGAATGAAGGCCTTGTCGTGGGTTCGAGCGCGTCCGAAGACCCTTGCGGCGACGGCGGGTGTGGTCGTCGGGGCGGTCGCGCTGACCGGTATGGCGTTCGCGTATGACGGACTGCCTACGGCGAAGGTGGATCTGAACGACGGCGGCGTCTGGCTGACCAAGTCGTCGAGTCTGCTCGTGGGGCATTTCAATCACGAGTCCACGGTGCTCGATGGCGGGCTGCGCACCTCCAGCGAGAACTACGACATCCTGCAGGATGCCGAGACCGTGCTCGTCGTGGACCAGGGGGACTCCACGGTGACCGCCGTCGATCCCGCCCGCATGTCGCTCACCGACAGCGCCACCATCCCCGGTGACGCGAAGGTGGCGCTCGGCAACCGCACGGCGGCCATCCTGGATCGCGCCTCCGGATCCCTCTGGGTCGTCGGGGTCGACGAGATCGCCGGATTCGACATCGCGACCGCCGACACCGTGAGAGAACTCGGCAAGAACGCGGATGTGGCGGTCGGCCACGACGGCACCGTGTACGCCGTCTCGGCGAAGGACGGCGACATCGTCACCGTCCCCGTCGATGAGCAGGGGTCGCCGCTGGATCCGAGCGCGGCATCCGTGGCCGGCATCGACAAGACCTCGCGCCCGACGATCACCGCGGTCGGCGACGTGCCCGTCGTCCTCGACGCGGAGAGCGGCGTCGTCGCCGGGCCCCGCGGCCTGGAGGAGAAGATCGACGGCGCACGGGATGCCGTGCTGCAGCAGGCATCCGGCGCGGCCGACTCGGTCGCCATCGCGACGCCCTCGGCGCTGTTGTCCGTGCCGCTCGACGGCGGCGACATCACCCGGAGCGAGGTCGGCGGGACGGGAGCGCCGGCCGCTCCGGTGTTCCTGGGCGGATGCACCTATGCGGCCTGGGGCGGTTCGGCGCGGTTCCTGCGCGACTGCATCGGCGAGCGGAACGATGTGGATGCCGAGATCCCCGGTGCCGATGAGAGCACGCGGCTGCAATTCCGGGTGAACCGCGACGTGATCGTGCTGAACGATGTCGTCGGCGGTGAGGCATGGCTGGCGGATGAGAGCCTGCAGCGGGTGGACGACTGGTCGATCCTGGCGCCGCCGGAGGGCGAATCCGAGGACGAGGACGAGTCCACCGAGGAGACGGTGGAGACGTCACTGCCGGAGCGCAAGGCCGAGAACACGCCGCCGGTCGCCGAGAACGACCGGCTCGGTGTGCGTCCGGGCGGCACGACCCTGCTTCCCGTGCTGGACAACGACAACGACTCCGACGGCGATGTGCTGGTGGCCTCCCTCGTCGGTGCGCAGCCGTCGATCGGCGAGGTGCAGCCCATCCTGAACGGCGGCGCCCTGCAGATCCTCGTGCCCGACGACGCGACCGGCACCGCGTCGTTCACCTACCAGGTGGACGACGGGCGTCCCAACGGCACTGACACGGCGACCGTGACGGCGACAGTGCACGACTGGGACACCAACACCGCCCCGAAGCCGAAGCGGGTCACCAAGCTGTCGGTCGAGTCGGGCGGAACGCTGGCATACAACATCCTGCCGGACTGGATCGATCCCCAGGGCGACGACCTGTATCTGAAGAGCGTCGTGGCGGCGGAGGGCGACGAGGTCGAGTTCACCACCGACGGCCAGATCACCTACCGCGCGGTGGGCAGTCTGCAGGGCCGCAAGGAGATCGAGGTGCTCGTCTCGGACTCCCTCGGGGAGGTCGCGACGGGCAGGATCCTGCTCGATGTGAAACCGGCCGGTACGACTGTGCCGGTCACCAACGCGGATCACATCGTCACCCGGGTGGGCGAGACGGCGACCGTCTCGCCGCTGGCCAACGACACCAGCTCCGGCCGTGACGAGCTGCGGCTGACCCGTGTGGATTCGGTCGAGGGCACCATCATCGTCCCGAACTATCCGAAGAAGCAGTTCACCTTCAAGTCGGGTGCAGCGGGCGTCTACTACGTGCAGTATCTCGTGTCGGCGGGTCCGGCGGATGCCAAGGGCATCGTGCGCGTGGACGTGCTGGAGCGGCAGGAGTCCGAACTGCCGCCGGTGGCCGTGCGCGATGTCGCACTGCTTCCCCAGGGCAGCGAGGCACTCGTCGGGGTGCTGGCGAATGATTCTGATCCCTCCGGAGGGGTGCTGGTCGTGCAGTCGGTCTCGGTGCCGCCGCACAGCGGCATCGCCGTGTCGGTGCTGAACCACGAGACGCTGCGGATCAGCGACCAGGGCGGTCTCGAGGATCCGGTGAAGATCACCTACCGGATCTCGAACGGCTCGAAGTCGGCGGAGGGCGATGTCACCGTGGTGCCGATTCCCGCACCGTCGAAGATCGAGGCCCCGGTCACACACGACGACGAGGCCAGGGTCCGCGTCGGCGACGTGGTGACCATTCCGGTGCTCGAGAACGATGTGCACCCGAACGGCGATGCGATGCATGTCGCCCCCGACCTGGTCGAGCCGCTGGTGGATCCGGCCTACGGCGAGGCGTTCGTCTCGCAGGATCAGGTGCGCTTCCGTGCGGGCGACGAGGCGCGCACCGTCTACCTCACGTATGAGGCCGTCGATTCGATGGGACAGAAGGCGGGTGGTCACATCACCATCCAGATCCTTCCCCTGGATGCCGATGTCAACGCGCCCCCGCGTCCGCACGACCTGACCGCACGTGCCCTGGCAGGGGGCAGCATCCGCATCCCGATCCCACTGGACGGCATCGATGCGGACGGTGACTCGGTGGAGCTGCTCGGGCAGGATGTCGCTCCGATCAAGGGACGCATCACCGAGACCGGCGGCAACTACCTGCAGTACGAGGCCTTCGAGGGGTCCTCCGGTGTCGACACCATCGTCTACCGGGTGCGCGATCGTCTCGGCGCCGAGGGCACCGCGACGATCCGGGTGGGCATCGCGCCGCCCGAGGCGATGAATCAGGCGCCCTACGCGGTGAAGGATGCCGTGGTCGTGCGGCCCGGCCGGTCGGTGGCGGTCCCGGTGCTCGCCAACGACTCCGATCCCGAGGGGGATCGGCTCATTCTGGTCAAGGACGGCCTGGAGGTGCCCGATGACTCCGGCATCACGGCGAAGGTCTCCGGCGACCGGGTCATCGTGACAGTGCCCGATCATGAGATGGAGGCGTCGCTGCGGTACACGATCCGCGACGCGAAGGGCGCCGAGGCCGATGCGCCGATCCTGGTCACGGTAGACGAAGAGGTGCCGCTGATGACACCGGTCGCGCGCGACGATCGCGTGCGCGTCGAGGACCTCGAGGACTCCCTCACCACCGACCTCGACATCCTCGGCAACGACGAGGACCCGGACGGCACCGTCGAGGGCCTCACAGTCGAGCTCGAGGACGGTGCCCGACTGGTGGGCGATCGCAAGGCGCGGGTCACGGTGACCGAGGATCGTCAGCTGATCAGGTACACCATCACGGACCAGGACGATCTGGTCGCGTCGGCGTTCATCTTCGTCCCGTCGCTGGACGAGCTGCGCCCGTCGCTGCTGTCGACGAAACCGGTGGAAGTGGGCAGCGGAGAGACGATCCAGCTGCCGCTGGCAGAGTACGTCTCGGTCGCCGGCGGGGGACGGTGCGGCTGACGGAGGCCGCGAAGGTCAGCGCCACGCACGGCAATGGCGATTCGCTGATCCAGGATGAGACCACGCTGGTCTATACGTCGAAGGAAGGGTTCTTCGGCGAGGACGCGCTGAGCTTCGAGGTGACCGACGGAAAGACGGTGGACGATCCGGCGGGACGCAGAAGCACGCTGTCGATTCCGATTCTGGTGCTGCCGCCCGAGAACCAGCCGCCGGTGTTCGTGGACGGGCAGGTGGAGGTCGCTCCCGGCGAGGACGCCACGGCCCTCGACCTGGCGGCGCTGACCACCGATCCCGACAAGGCCGACGCGGACAGGATCCGATACCGGATCACCTCGCAGCCCGGCGATGGCGTGAACGCGCGGCTGGACGGGTCGACGCTGCTGGTCGATGCCGGCACGACCACGCCCAAGGGCACCAGCACGATGGTCGGGCTGAGCATCACGGACGGCACGACGGCACCGGTTCAGGGGAGCGTGGCCGTGACGGTGACAGCGTCTACGCGCAGCCTTGCGGTGGCGAGCCCGGACACGGTGGATCAGGCCGACCAGGGCAAGACGATCCGCGTGCCGGTGCTGGAGAACGACATCAACCCGTTCCAGGACGAGGGCACGCCGCTGAAGATCCTCTCCGCCACGACGGAGAGCGGCGTCGGCGACGCGGAGGTGGCCGGCGATCAGGTCGAGATCACCCCGGACGAGAAGTTCGTCGGCGTGCTCGTGGTGCGGTATCGCATCCAGGACGCGACGAAGGACCCGGATCGGGAGGTCGATGGCCGCGTCACCGTGACCGTGCAGGGTGTGCCGGACGCACCGGGCGTGCCCCGGGTGACGACGGTGGAGGACCGCACGGTGGTGCTGGCGTGGTCGGCGCCCTCGAACAACGGCGCGGAGATCGATCGCTACACGGTCACCTCGGTGGGCGGGCGCCCCTACTCGAAGACCTGTGAGACGACCACGTGCACGCTGGACGGCCTGGTCAACAACGTCGAGTACACCTTCCAGGTGACCGCGCACAACCGGGTCGGCGAGGGGCCGGCATCGCCGCTGTCCGAGCCCGCCCGTCCGGATGTGCGGCCGGAGACCCCCGTACCGCCGAAGCTGGTGTTCGGCGACAAATCGCTCGCGGTGTCGTGGACGACTCCGCAGTCGAACGGGTCGCCGGTCGACTCGTACACGCTGCAGATCTCACCCGCCCCGCTGCGCGGATCCTCTGAGCGCAAGGTCGGGAACGTGAACACCCTCACCTGGGACGGGCTGGAGAACGGCACGAACTATCAGGTGCGGGTGCGGGCGCACAACCAGGCGCCCGACCCCTCCAGCTACAGCCTCTGGTCGCTGGGCGAGACGCCGGCGGGCGTGCCCGGCGTGGTCGCCGCGCCGAAGGTGAACAGCGCGCCCTCTGTCGGCAGCGAATCGCAGATGACCGTCAGCTGGGGCGACGCGAACCCGAACGGCGACGCGGTCAAGAACTACGACCTGCTGATCTACCAGGGCGGATCGCTGTTCCGCACGCTCGCCGTGGGAACAGCGACGTCGAAGGTGGTGTCGGTGCCGTTCAACTCGGCCGACTACACCTACGCGGTGCGGTCGACCAACAAGGCCGGCACGAGTGAGATCAGCCCGAGATCGACTCCGCAGCGCGCCTTCGGCAAGCCGGGGGCTCCGACGAACGTCAAGGTCACGGAGGGCGACGGGAAGATCACCATCACCTCCTACTCGATGCCGGCATCGGCGCTCAACGGCGCCAAGGAGAGCGAGATCAGGTATCAGTATCTGATCTCCGGCGGATCGTGGACGAACTGGAACGGCAGCAGCACCATCGCCGCGACCAATGGCACGGGATACACCGTGCAGCTGCGGGCATACTCCGTGATCGACGGCCAGCAGTCGCAGCCGGGCCCCGCCTCGGCCGCATCGAACAAGGTCACCCCGTTCGGTGCTCCGAAGGCGCCCACCGGAACGGCGGCGAAGTCGGGCGACAAGGCGATCAAGCTCACCTGGAACGCCGGCGGATCCGGGAACGGGCGCCCCATCACCACGTACATCAGCGTCGACGGCGGCAGCTGGCAGAAGGTCGCGACCTCGGGTACCAAGACGGTCGGCAACGGCTACAACCAGACGCACAGCATCAAGGTGCGCGCGACGGCGAGCGAGGGCGGGTCGGCGGAGTCCGGCACCTACTCCGCCAAGACCTCCGCGCCGCCGCAGCCGGCGGCGACCCTGGGACCAGGTGAAGAAGTCCCCGGGTGCACCGTCGTGGGCGGCGGGACCTGCCATCGCTACCTGCTGAAGACCAACGAGTACTTCAAGGCGGGCAGCTACAACATCGAGTGCTGGGCGGGCGGCAAGTTCGTGGGCAACAACCTGGGCTACAAGGTCGACATCCCGTCCGGTGGCAAGGTGCAGATCAAGTGCTATTCGGGGTTCTACAAGGACAAAGAACTGAAGATCATCGGCGGGAATCCGAGCAGCGTGAAGGGCACCTTCGGCTAGCCGACGCGCAGCCGCTTCACGCACGCAGACCTCACCACTCAGAGATAAGAGATCCGACATGACAATGACCCCCGAACAGGCCACCTGGTTCCAGAGCACGTTCCAGCGCCTGGTCGAGAACATCGACAAGGCGCTGCAGGGCAAGCCCGAGGTGGTGAGCCTGGTGCTCTCGGCCATGCTCGCCGAGGGGCACGTGCTGCTCGAGGACGCGCCCGGCACTGGCAAGACCAGCCTCGCCAAGGCGCTCGCCGCCACCGTGCAGGGCACCAGCTCACGCATCCAGTTCACGCCCGACCTGCTGCCCTCTGACGTCACCGGCGTCACCATCTACGACCAGCAGGCGCACAAGTTCGAGTTCCACAAGGGCCCGATCTTCGCCTCGATCGTGCTGGCCGACGAAATCAACCGCGCGTCTCCCAAGACCCAGTCGGCGCTGCTCGAGGTCATGGAGGAGTCGCGGGTCACGGTGGACGGCGTCACGCATGAGGCGGGCCGGCCGTTCCTGGTGATCGCAACGCAGAACCCGGTGGAGCAGGCCGGAACCTACAAGCTGCCCGAAGCCCAGCTGGACCGGTTCCTCGTCAAGACGTCGGTGGGCTACCCCAGCCTTGCCGTCACCGAGAGCATCCTCGCGGGCGCCGCCCAGCGCAACCCGGCGGCGGCCCTCTCCGCAGTGATCACCACCAGCGCCGTCGCCGACATGGCCGATCTGGCCGCCACCGTGCACGTGGAGTCCGCAGTCCTGCGCTATGCGGCCGAGCTGACCGAGGCCACCCGCCGGGACAGCGCGATCAAGCTCGGCGTCTCGGTGCGCGGTGCCATCGCCATGATCCGTATCGCGAAGGTGTGGGCGGCCGCGCACGGCCGTCACTACGTGCTGCCCGACGACATCAAGGCGCTCGCCCGCCCGGTCTGGCAGCACCGCCTCATGCTGGATGCCGAGGCGGAGTTCGCCGGCACCACGGCCGACAGCGTCATCGCCAGAGTGCTCGATGAGGTGGCCGCTCCGCAGGCACGGGCCAGCGCGTGATGACGGCGGATGCGCTCGCGAACCCGCAGGCGCCGGATCGGGAGGCCGGGTGGCGCGACATCGTCGCGGTCATCGGAACTCGCGCGCTCGGACACCTGCAGCGGGTCGCGGCCGTCATCCGCCCTCTCGGCTGGATCGTGATGGTGCTCGCGGTGGCGGCATGGGTCGTCGGCCAGCTGCTCGGCTGGCAGGAGGTGGCGGTCGCAGGACTGGTGTTGGCGATGCTCGCCGTCATCTGTGCGCTGTTCCTGATCGGGCGCACCGAATACGACGTCTCGCTGGATCTGGCACGCACGCGCGTGGTCGTCGGCGAGCGCGCGGTCGGCGCTCTGACCCTGGTCAACCGCGGTGTCCGCGCGATTCTGCCCTCGCGGGTCGTGCTGCCCGTCGGTGCTGGCCGCGGCGAGTTCTCCATCCAGCGCCTCGGACCGAAGCAGGAGGCCGAGGAGCTGTTCACCATCCCGACGCAGCGGCGTGGGGTGGTCGAGGTGGGGCCGGTCAGCGTGGTGCGCGGCGATCCGCTGGGGCTCTTCGAGCGCGCCCATCGCCGTGACGAGCCTGTCGCCCTGTACGTGCACCCTCGGACCACGCTGTTCGGCGGTCAGTCGCTGGGATTCCTGCGCGACCTCGAGGGCCTGCCCGCCACAGACCTGTCCCGTGACGACGTCTCCTTCCACACCCTGCTGGAGTACCAGCCCGGTGACGATCTGCGTCATGTGCACTGGCGCTCGACCGCACGCACCGGCATCATGATGATCCGGCAGTTCGAGGAGACCCGCCGCTCGCACTTCGTGATCGGTCTGTCCCGTTCGCCACGTGATTACCGCACCGACGACGACCTCGAGCTTGCCATCTCGGTGGCGGGCTCTATCGGGCTGCGGGCGCTGCGCGACTCGCAGAAGGTCGACGTGCGCGTGCAGGGCCGGGAACTGGCATCCGACACCGGAAAGCAGCTGCTGGACTCGCTCGCGATGGTCGAGCCGTCCCGGCCCCGCGAAGGCGGCATCTCCGCGCTCGCGGGCGTCCTTGCCGCGACGATGCCGCTGGCCAGCGTCGTCGCGCTGGTGTGCGGCTCCGCGGTCTCCGCTGAGGATCTCAGACTCGCCTGCTCCCGGGTGCCGTTCGGTGCGCGCGCCATCGCCGTCGTGGTGCAGGGCGGAATCGACCAGCCCGAGCTGCGCAGGATCGGCGATGCCGACGTCGTCACGATCGGCGCACTCGACCAGCTTCCGCTCGCGCTTCAGAGGGTTCTCGCATGACCGCTGTGCCTACTTCGACGGATGCCGTGCTGCCGCGGCGCCGCTGGATCCTCGACCTCTCCGCGGCCGCGGTTCTGACGGCAGTGGCACTGCTCGGCTTCTGGCCGAGCTTCGCCGGCCCGTCCTTCCTGGCCGCTGCGCTCGGCGGCATGCTGCTCGGACTCGCGATCGCTGCCGTGTGCGCATGGCGACGCTGGGGCATCCTGATCGTCGCCGGCCTGACGATCGCCGTCTACTTCGTCTTCGGTGGGGCCCTCGCCCTGCCTGCCACCACGATCGGCGGCGCGATCCCCACACTCGAGACGCTGCGGAGCCTGGCGCTGGGGGCGGTCACCTCGTGGAAGCAGCTGCTCACCACCGTCGCTCCGGTGTCGGCCGCGGATGGTCACCTCGTGGTGCCGTTCATCCTCGGGCTGCTCGCCGCCGTGACCACCGCGTCACTCGCACTGCGGCTGCGCAGTGTGCGGTGGGCGCTGATCCCCGCGGTCGCCGCCCTGCTGCTGATCATCGCGCTGGGCGTACCCGATCCGGCCTTCCCCCTCGCCCAGGGGGCGGTCTTCGCCGCCGTTACCACGGTGTGGATGTCGTTGCGCACCTGGTGGGCACCGCAGAACAGCGCCGTGGACGTGTCGGAGGCCGACCCGGCGCGAACAGCGCACATGCGCACCCGCCGCCTGCTCGGCAGCATCGCCGTGCTCGCGGTGGCTGGAATCGCCGGGGCGGGTCTGGGCGCGGTCGCCTCGCCGGCCGAGCCGCGGCACGTGTTCCGCGACGCGATCGTCCCGCCCTTCAACATCCGCGACTACCCCAGCCCGCTTCAGTCGTTCCGCAAGAACGTCCGCGACGAGGCCGACAGGACGCTGTTCACGGTCACCGGGCTTCCAGAGGGGCGAGAGTGCGCCTGGCGGCCATGGACGACTGGGACGGTGTCGTCTACAACGTCACCGATGGCGGGCCGGGAACCTCCAGCGCGTTCACGCCGCTGCGCTCCAACATGGCGGCCGGCGTCGAGGGCAGCACCGCCACGGTGAGGTTCGTCATCGACGACTACAGCGGCGTGTGGGTGCCGGGCACGAAGGTGATCTCGCAGATCACCTTCGACGGTCAGCGTGCCGACGAGCTGCGCCGCAGCGGGTATCACAACAGCGCCACCGGAACCACGGTGGTCACCGCCGGACTGCAGAAGGGCGATTCCTATGCGGTGGACGCGGTGTTCCCGAAGGTCCCGACGGACGAGCAGCTCGGTGACACCCCCATCGTCAAGATGAAGCTGCCGGAGCTGCATAATGTTCCTGACGCGCTCAGCTCGCTGGCGGCGGAGACCGTCGTCGATGCCGAGACACCCATCGCGCAGGTGCGGGCGCTGGAGACGTACCTGCAGAAGTCCGGGTTCTTCAGCCACGGGCTGGGCGGCCAGGCACACCTGTCGCGCGCGGGGCACACCGCCGAGCGCATCGCGACCCTGCTCGGCGGCAACCAGATGATCGGCGACGACGAGCAGTACGCTGTGACGATGGCGCTGATGGCCCGTGAGATCGGCATCCCGGCGCGTGTGGTGATGGGCTACTACCCGAAGAAGGGCAGCGGCTCAGGCGGCACCTTCGAGGCGACCGGCGATGACGTGCACGCCTGGGTCGAGGTGAACTTCTCCGGATACGGATGGCTGCCCTTCGACCCGACGCCGCCCGAGGATCAGGTGCCGCAGGACCAGAACACCAAGCCGAAGGTCGATCCCAAACCGCAGGTTCTGCAGCCCCCGCCTCCCCGCAGGAGCCGGTGGATCTTCCGCCGACCGTGCCGGACGACCGCGAACCCGAGGACGACTCGCCGAACATCCTCGGCATCCTGGGCGTCATCCTTGCCATCGGCGGCGTCTCGCTGCTGGTGCTGCTCATCCTCAGTTCACCGCTCATCGTGATCGGCGCATGGAAGGCGTCACGGCGTCGAGCGCGCCGCCATGCCGAGCGCGCCGCCGATCGCATCAGCGGCGGCTGGGACGAACTCACGGATCGCGCGATCGACTACGGCGCACGGTTCGCACCGGGCGGCACCCGCGCCGAAGAGGCGATGCACGTTTCGACGGCGCTCGCGATCCCGACGGTCACATCGCTGGCCGATCGCGCCGACGACCAGGTCTTCGGTCCGCACGATCCCAGCCAGGAGGACGTGGAGGCATTCTGGGCCGAGGTCGATTCCGTGGTCGGCGGGCTCGGCCGGGACGCCGGATTCCTCAAGCGGATGAAGGCGCGGCTCAGCGTGCGCTCCCTCACCGGAAGCGGTCGCATGGCCGCGCGGGTGCAGGAGCTCAAAGACGCGGCGACCGCGCGAGTACGCGGTGAACCTGGCAACATCGACAGCAGCAGCACGCGACCCGAGAGCGAGACCCCATGACGATGCTCACCTTCGGCGAGGTCGCTCCGATCAAGCGACGGGCCTTCGCCTACCTCATCGACGCCGCCATCGGGTTCGCGATCAGTGCGATCGTCCCGATGATCATCATGATGCTGGTCGCCACCGCCAGCGGCAGTCTTCTCGCCGCACTGGTCGTGGCGGGTCCGCTGTTCGGCATTCTGGGTCTGGCGTGGTTCGTGGTCTACACGGTGATGCAGGGCGGGCGGGGCTCCATCGGTATGCGCGCGATGGGCGTGTGCCTGGCGGATGCGACGACCGGCGGTCGGCTGGGCTTCGGCCGCGCGCTGCTGCGCAACGTGATCTGGGGCCTGGCCGCATCGATCGTGGTGGGGTACTTCTCGGTGCTGTTCGACGGTTCCGGACTGTTCCAAGGGTGGCACGACAAGGTGGGCGGGGCGGTCATGCTCGACGGACGGCCGGAGAGCGCCCGGAACATGCCGCCGCTTCTGGACACGACTCAGCCGCCGCTGGTGCCGAGCGGGATCCGCTCCCGGTCGGCGGCGCCCGGGGTTGCCGCGCCGGGCTTCCCGGGAGCCGACTCCCAGACGCCGCCGCAGCCGCCGGCGCCGCAGACGTCGATGCCGGGGTTCGCGCAGCCGCGGTCGGGTGTCCCCGTTCCCGCGGCACCCGTGCCCACGCAATCCGCTGAGGCAGAGCCGGCTCTCGCCGCGCCGGAGGTCGCATCGGCTGCGGCTCCGGATGCCGTCGCACCGGCCGATGAGGAGTTCGCGGAGCACACTGTGCTCACTCCCCGCATCGGCCGCGACGTGCCCGAGGGCGGTGGCCTGCCCGACGATCCGCTGATCTCCTTCGTGCCGGGCGTCACGCAGGAGCCGTCGGGGCGACAGCCCGAGCCCGTGCAGCCTCAGCCGGTGCAGCCTCAGCCGGTGCAGCTTCAGCCCGTGCAGTCGATTCCCGCTCCGGGCGCTCCGGCGGCCGCCGGGCCCGAGCCCTCTCTCGTGCACCGCGGCGAGGACGAGACCGAGGACGAGGACATCGAGTCCACGCGCATCAGCGTGCCCGGTCACCGGCTGGTGTTCACCTGGGATGACGGGCAGCGCTCGACGGTGTCCGGGCGCACGGTGTTCGGACGCAACCCGGAGGAGGGTGACGGTGCCGTCAACGTGGCCGTCCGCGATGAGACGCGCTCGCTGTCGAAGACCCATTTCGAGGCGGGCGCTGATGCGCGCGGAGGCTGGGTAATGGATCGGCAGTCCACCAACGGCACGACAGTGGTGCGCGAGGGCGTGCGCATCGCCTGCCCGCCCGGGCAGCGTGTGCCCGTGCGTCTGGGCGATGCCCTCGAGATCGGTGACCGCATCGTGACGATCGGGGGCTACGTATGACCGCTCCGGTGCTCACCGCCTGCGGCGGCGCGAGCGACGTCGGCGCCCGCCGAAAGCTCAACGAGGACGCCTATCTCGCCTCGGCGCCGCTGTTCATCGTGGCCGACGGCATGGGCGGGCACGACGCGGGCGAGATCGCCAGCGCTACCGTCATCGAGCACTTCTCCAGCCTGATCGGGCAGGAGGCGCTGTCGATCGGTCAGGTGCGGGATGCGCTGGCATCCGCCCGTTCGGCAGTCGGATCGCTGGGACAGCACGGTGGCCCCGGAGCCGGCGCCGGAACCACGCTCAGCGGCGTGGCGATCGCCGCAGTGGATGGGCTCGGCTACTGGCTGGTGCTCAACATCGGCGACTCCCGCACCTATCAGTTCGCGGGAGGAGTGCTCGAGCAGATCACGGTGGACCACTCCTATGTGCAGGAGCTGATCGACGACGGCGAGATCACGCCCGAGCAGGCGAAATCCGATCGGCGCCGCAACATCATCACCCGCGCCATCGGCGCGGGAAGCGTCGGGGATGCCGACTACTGGCTGTTCCCGGCGGAGATCGGAGATCGGATGCTGGTCTGCTCGGACGGCCTGACCACCGAGCTCTCCGATGAGCGGATCGCCGAAGTGCTCGGCGCCGAGTCCGACCCGCAGCGGGCTGCGGACATCCTCACCGCCGATGCCGTGCAGGCTGGCGGACGGGACAACGTCACGGTGGTGGTCGTCGATGCGCTGACCGTCGCGTCCGCGCGCGGTGTGCACGTGCAGGCCGATGAGGCAGAGGAACTTGACGACACGCGTCCGCGTGCCGCGCGGGATGGAGGAATGCGATGAGTGACATGGTCTACCGGCCGGGAGCGTGGCAGGTCGTCGTCGAGGAATCCGGCGTCGCGGCTCTCCCCGCCGACGCGAGCTCCGATAAGGTCGTCGCACTCTCCGCCATGCTCAGCAGAGGGGTGCCGTCGCTGACGGAGGTGATCGACGTGCTCTCCGGTGGCGCCATCACCGGCCTTGGATCCTTCGCCGTGGCGCTGATCGATGCAGGCGGAACGCGGTTCGCGGTTCGCGGTGCGGTCACGGTGCGCACCGGGTACGACGAGGGGTTCTCGGGCGAGGACATCACCACCTGGAGCGAACGCTTCATCGCGGGCGGGGCCCGCTTCGAGGTCGCCTTCGGCGATGCGGCCGACGTGCCCGAGTATCCGATCCGCTCCGGCGTGGTGCTCGCCGCCGGCATCCGGGTCGGCGATCCGTTCCAGGTGCCGGAAGCGGATGCTGCGGAGCCGTCGGAGACGGGCGCCTCCGACCCGAGCGATGCGGACGCCGTCGAGTCGCCCGCTGTCGTGGCCGATCAGCCGGAGGCCGAGCCCGGCGACGAGCCGGAGCCCGTCGAAGACGCCGGGCCGGGGCCGGAACCGGCCGCCGAGCCCGGGCCCGAGTCCGGGCTCGAAGCGGAGCCCGAGCCGAATCCCGAGCCCGAGCCGACTCCGGAGCCCGAGCCGACTCCGGAGGAAGCGGCCTCCGATGGGATCCAGACCGAGACGATCACCCCCGAAGAGGTGCTGCTGGCGCGGGGCTCGTCCGAGCACCCGGAGCCCGAGCACCCGGAGCCCGAGCACCCGGCGTCCGCCGCCGAGCCGGCGGATCTGTCCGAGACGATCGCACCGCCCACGCATGCCGAGGCTGCGGCACCCTCGGCATCCGTCCCCGAGGCGGACGCCGGCCTCACCGTCCCGCCGCCGATCGCCGTCCCAGAGCCGGCCCTCGCCGCCGACGCCCCGGCAGTCGACATCGGCGACCACGACGGCGCTACGATCTCACTCGCGGAGGCACGGCGGCTGCGCAGCGCCTCCACCGCACCCGACGCGCCCACCGAGATCATCCCCACCTTCCCGGGCGAGGCCGTCGCTGCGAGGCCGGCACGGATCCGCCTGTCGACGGGCCAGGTGGTCGAACTCGACCGGCCGGTGATCATCGGGCGCAAGCCGCGCTCCACGCGCGCGAGCGGAAGCACCCTGCCGCACCTGGTCGCCGTGGACAGCCCGCAGTCCGATATCTCACGCAACCACCTCGAGGTGCGTCCGGAGGGGGACTCGGTCGTCGTCATCGATCTGCACACCACCAACGGGTCGACGCTGCTGCGGCAGGACTCCGATCCGGTGCGGCTGCACCCCGGCGAGCCGACGCTGGCACTCGGCGGCGATGTGATCGACCTGGGCGACGGTGTCACGGTCTCGGTCGAGGAGTTCGGGTGAGTCGGGCTCCATCGCCGCCGCCCGAGCTGCCCGGGTTCTCGTACCTGCGGCCGCTCGGCACCGGCGGGTTCGCCGATGTCTTCCTCTACGAGCAGCAGCTACCCAAACGCGAGGTCGCCGTCAAGGTGCTGCTGGCCGACCGCCTCAGCGCCGGTGCCGCTGAGGAGTTCACCAACGAGGCGAACGTGATGGCGCTGCTGTCGACCCACCCGGCGATCGTCACGATCTACCAGGCGGGTGTCGCGGAGGACGGCCGGCCTTATCTGGTGATGGAGTACTGTCCCAAGCCGAACCTGCAGCTGCGCACGCGCAAGGAGCCGCTGTCAGTCGCGGAGGCGCTGCGCGTGGGCGTCCAGGTGAGCGGCGCCGCCGAGACCGCGCACCGGGCCGGCGTGCTGCACCGCGACATCAAACCGGCGAACATTCTCGTCACGGCATACAACCGCCCCGCCCTGACCGACTTCGGGATCGCCTCGACCACCGGTGCCGAGGGCGATGCGGCGGGGATGTCGATTCCCTGGTCGCCGCCGGAGTCGTTCGCCGACAACCCCAGCACCAGCGTGCGCACCGACGTGTACGCGCTCGGTGCGACGGTCTTCACACTGCTGTCCGGGCGCTCGCCGTTCGAGCGCAAGGGCGAGCGCAACACCAGCGCCGATCTGATCGAGCGCATCGAGCGGATGGCGGTTCCGCCGCTCGATCGCGCAGACGTTCCTGACAGTCTGCAGGCGGCCCTCGCCCGTGCGATGGCCAAGCGGCCCGATGATCGCTATCCCAGTGCCGTGGCGTTCGCCCGCGCACTGCAGAAGGTGCAGATCGAGCTGGCGCACTCCGTGACTCCCATCGACATCGTCGACGAACACCCCTCGCACGAGGAGCTGGAGGACGACGACGACGGACTGACGCGCGTACGCGAGGTCCGCTCGATCAACCCCGACACGCAGACGTCCACGCGCCCGTCGGCGACCACCGTGCGCAAGCTCCCGGATGCTCCGGCAGACGCTCCGCGGTTCGACAGCCCGCCGGCAGCGGGCGCCTCGGCGGAATCCCTGGAGCAGACACAGCGGCGCACGCCGTCGACGCTGCAGCTCTCGGACGACGACGAGGCCACCGTGGTGCGTCGGCCCACCGTGGTGGCACCCGAATCGGCTGCACCGCAGACCGCACAGCCCGGGCCTGTCGTCCCGCCGGCCGGCGAGGACGCGTCCCCATCCGCCCGACGTCGCGGAATGCCGTGGTGGGGATGGCTCGTCGCGGCGGCCGGGGTCGCCGTGCTCGTGATCGGCACAGTCTTCGCGGGAGCCATCACCGACGCGCTGGTGCCGACGCCCGAGCCGACCGTTCCGACCAGCTCCGAGCCGAAGGATCCGATCGCCGGGAGCGTGCCGGCGGTGACCGACCTGGAGGGCAGCGTCACCGGCGGTGCGGTGACCTTCACGTGGAAGAATCCTGCGCCCGAGGAGGGCGACGGGTACATCTGGTACGAGGTGACGCTCGACGGAGAGCGCGAGCCGCACACCACGGATCAGACCAGCGTCACCCTCGAGGGGACGCACGAGGGACGCACCTGCATCGAGGTGCTCATCAAGAGGAGGACGGGCGCGCGTCGCCGCAGCCCGTCAGGGGGTGTGTGGGTTGATGGAGATCACAGTCGAATACGCGGGCGAGTACTTCTCGCTCGATCCGGAGCAGCCGTTCCACGTCGGCCGTCAGGGCGATCTGGAGCTGGATGACAACCTGTTCCTGCATCGCAACTTCCTGGAGATATCGCACTCCGACGGGTTGTGGTGGCTGACCAATGTCGGTGCGCGGCTGACTGCGACGGTGACCGACTCGTCGGGCGGTGTGAACGCCTGGCTGGCGCCGGGGGCACGGCTGCCGATCGTGTTCGAACAGACCACGGTCGTCTTCACCGCGGGGCCGACGACCTACGAGTTCACGATCCACGCGAAGGGACCGGCCTTCCGTATCGCGCCCCGCGACAGCGCGGATGACGGGCAGTCGACGATCGGGCACGTGCCGTTGACCGAGAGCCAGAAGCTGCTGATCCTGGCGCTCGCCGAGCCTGTGCTGCGCCGTGAGGGCACCGGTACCAGCGAGATCCCCAGTTCGGCGAGCGCCGCCGAGCGACTGGGCTGGACGAGCACGCGCTTCAACCGAAAACTCGACAACGTCTGCGACAAGTTCGACCGCATCGGCGTGCAGGGCATGCGCGGCGGGCAGGGCAAGCTGGCGACCAACCGGAGAGCCAGACTGGTCGAGCACGCGGTCTCCAGCAGGCTCGTGACGAAGGACGATCTGGGGCTGCTGGATGCCGCGGCCGCCGGGACGGATGACGACACCGGGGCGTAGCGGGAGCGGCGTGCGGCGCACGCCCGGCAGATCGGTCGCGCGATAATGTGAAGCGCGCGTGTTCAATGAAAGCGGGGGATCCATGTCGCCTCAGACGACAGCTGTCGTGCCGTCGCTCATGCGTCTCTCGGTGCAGTGGGAATCCGAGCGCATCGACGTGGGTGTGCCCGGCGGCGTGCCGGTCGCCGAGGTCCTCCCGTCACTGACCCGGCGCCTGCGCATGCTGGACAGCATGTCGGCCTCGGCGGGGTTCCGCCTGCTGCGCGCCGACGGAACGGCGCTGGACGCCGACCGCACCCTCGCGGCGCAGTCCGTGCACGACGGTGACTTCCTCGTGCTCGAGCAGGGTGCGACCTCATCGACGTCGAAGCGCTATGACGACCTCGTGGAGGCGGTGGCCGACGTCGTAGAGGAGAACGCTCCCGCGTGGTCGGTGCAGAACTCGGTGACGACGGCGACGGTGGTGGCATCCGTCCTGCTGCTGCTCGGACTTGTCCCGGCGGTGTGGGCGTGGGCGGACACGGGTTCCATCGTCACCGCCGCGGGCGCAGGCGCTGCGGCTGTCGTGCTGCTGATCTGCGCCCTGGTGATGGATCGCACGGGTGCACCGCAACAGGCTGCGATGGCGCTGGCACTGGTGTCGTCGGTGTATGCCGGCGCAGCCGGCTTCACCGTGATGCCCCGAGGCGACGGATGGGGTGTGCCGCTGGTCATCGGCAGTGCCGGGATGCTCGTGTTCGGAACGATCACGATGCTGGCGCTCAAGCGGCAGCGGGAATACGGGCTCATCCCCGTCACCCTCGGCGCCACGCTGGTGGCGATCGGCGCCGTGATCGCCTGGCTCGATGCGCCGGTCGCATCGACGCTGGCTGCGGCGATGGCGGTCGCCGGCATCGCCGGGCTCGGTGCTCCGTGGATGGCGCTGGCATCCGTGCCGCTGCGCGTGGTCTCGGCACGGGACGACTCCGAGGTGTACGACGCACCCCCGCGCATCTCTCCGGAGGAGGTCGCCAGGCTCTACGTCCGCGCTCACCGGTACCAGGTGGCGCTGCGGATATCGCTGTGCCTGATCGTGCTGGTCGCCACCGTGCCGGTGGTCTCCTCGGGGCTGTGGGGACTGCTGCTGTGCACGGTGACGTTCATCGGCATGTTCCTGGGGACCAGGCAGGTGTACTCCCGCTTCGACATCGTGGCCGTCGCGTCGGGGGTGCTGTGCGGAGTGGTGCTGGGCGTCGTGGCGGCGATCCTCACGCATCCGGAATGGATCGGCGGTCTGGTCGTGGGACTCGCGGTCGCCGCAGTCTGCGTCATCGTCGTCGTGCTGCTCAGCGCCAAGGTGCGGCTGGGGATGACCCGCTTCGCCGACTTCGCCGAGTGGGCGACCATTGCGCTTTTGCTGCCGCTGGCCATCATCGCCGGGGGCTGGTTCTAGCCCATGGCATCCAAATCCGAGCTGCTTCAGGCGCAGGCCTTCAACCGCCGTCGTCTCCAGACAGCGTTCACCAGCGGCGCGCCCGGCGGGCGCGAGCTGCCACCGGGCAAGCCGCTCAGAGGCGTCGTCGTCAGCGTCGCGCTCGGCATCCTGACGGTGATCGTCTCATTGCTGATCGGAACATTCACCGGCAGCCTGCCGAAGGACTGGGGCGACGGCTCGATCATCGTCGTGCAGGGTGAGGGCGCGCGATACGTCGCACTGAACGACACCCTCTACCCGGTCAAGAACCTGGCGAGCGCACGGCTGCTGGTCGGCTCCGCGAAGATCACCTCCGTGCCGGCGGGCAAGCTCGACGGCATCACCCGCGATCCATCGCCTGTCGGCATCGACGGCGCCCCCGACTACCTTCCCGCGCCCGACCGGCAGTACGACGGCGCGTGGCTGAGCTGCGTCGCCGCCGGCCGTCCGCTGGAGTTCACCACCCGTCTGCTCGGCGATCCGTCTGGGCCTCACGACCAGGCGGCCCTCGTGAAGGATGACGACGGCGACTACTGGTTCATCGAGGAGCGCGTCGGTATGCGGTCGAGGCCGGCAACGTGGCTGTGGTCGCCAGCGTGTTCCTGGGGATCGACGATGTGCAGTCCGTCCCCACGGTCTCCGCCCTCTGGCTCAACCTGGTCACCCCGGGTACGCCGCTGGCGGTGAACCTCGGCAGCGAACTGGGATCGGATGCCGGCGCCGCAGGCCTCATCGTCGGCCAGGCCGTGCAGACCCAGGTGGACGGGCAGACCGTCGCCGAGTACATCGTCGACGGCAACGGCAGGCTCGTCCCGGCCACGCCCTTCGCCCGCACCCTTCTGACCGCATACGTCGGCATCGACCCGGTGATCATGACCGTCGCCGAGGCGACGAACCTGCGGGACGTGAACTCCTCGGCACTGCCGGATGACTGGCCCGCCCAGGTGCCGGTGCCTACCGAGGATCCCTCCGCGGCGTGCCTGCAGATGAAGCCGGCCGCCGACGGACCAGTGGTGTCGGTGGCCTCCACTCCAGGAGACCTCGGCTCTGGAACCCAGGTAACGCCCGGCGCAGGGGTGGCCGTCACCTCGAAGAGCACGGGTGAGGGCTCCACCTACGGGTTCATCTCGGAGGCGGGAGTGTACTTCCCGATCTCGTCGGCCGAGGACCTCAAGCTGCTCGGCTACACGACCGGCGAATCCGTGACGGTTCCGTCGTCGTGGACGCAGCTTCTCGAGCAGGGGCCGACGCTCAGCCGGGCGATCGCGCAGAGGACGGCGCCGGGGCAGGAGGAGTGATGCGCTGGCGCGGTGTCGCGGCTGCCCTCGGCATCGTCGCGATGCTCGGTCTGGGAGCCCCCGGCGCAGCGGGTGCGACCACAGCCGATCCGGTTCGGATCGGCACGGCGTCCAGCCCCGTGGTCGACGCCGCCACGCAGTGCACGCCGGGTCAGCGCATCCTCACTCCGGGTGCCAGCTACCTGGTTCGCCGACTGGGGCTCCAGGAGGCCTGGCTGCTCAGCCGCGGACGCGGCGTGACTGTCGCGGTGGTGGATTCCGGTGTCGAAGCAGGCAATGTCCACCTGACCGACGCGCTGGTGCCGGGGCACACCACGTTCGGCGACGGGTCCGCCCGGCCGGACGACGACCTCTTCGGGCACGGCACCGCGATCGCCGGCCTCATCGCCGCGCGTCAGGTCGAAGGATCGGGCGTGGTCGGCATCGCCCCCGAGGCGAGGATCATGCCCGTCCGCGCGTTCGAGTCCGCCCCGGAGGACGGGCAGTCCTCGCGCGATCTCGAGGGCCCGTCGGCCACCTCCGTGGCCGCGGGCATCCGGTGGGCGGCCGAGCACGGCGCGCAGATCATCAACGTCTCGCTCTCCGACTCCCAGTCCGTCGACCAGTACCGCAGCGCCGTCGCCTACGCGCGTGCGCAGGGGTCGCTCGTCGTCGCCAGTGCCGGCAACCGCAAGACCGCGGATGCGAATCTTCCCGACCCAGCCCACTTCTATCCCGGAGAGCTCGACGGCGCGCTCGCCGTTGCGGGAGTGCTGCGCGACGGCGCGTGGGATCCGGATTCGTCCTTCTCGGGCGCACACGTCGACATCGCCGCTCCCGGGCAGTCGATGCCCTCCGCCTACATCTCCGGCGGTGACTGCGTCTTCAACGGCGACTCCGCATCGTCCAGCTACGCCACCGCCGTGGTCTCAGGCGCGGCGGCGCTCGTCGCGGCACGCTTCCCGGACGAGACACCCGACGAGTGGGCCTTCCGGCTGACGCAGTCTGCGATGCGCGTCTCACCGGCGCACCGCAGCGACACCGTCGGGTGGGGCGAAGTGCGTCCGCTGGAGGCACTCGCCCTCATCGACGACGGCACGCTGCCCGGTCCGGCTTCCCCGGCGCATCCCGCCCCGGCCCCCGCCCCGCCCGAGAACCGCACGATCGACGTCCGGCCCGCCGCCGATCCGCTCGATCCCGCACGCGCGATCGTCGGCTGGACACTGGGCGCCGGTGCGACGGCATCCGTGATCATGCTCCTTCTCGCTCGCGGCCGAGCCCGGCGCAGGCTGGGCTGAGCCGCGCCGGCGCCCTGGAGCGTGCCGGCATGGGGAGTCCTCCCCTATGGCGAGTTCGGACCGCTCCGTAGGATTGCCTCATCGGTTCAGGACAGAGGGGGCCCATCGTGAGTATGGACATGGCGGATGCCAATCGGCTGATGGCGGAGCTGCAGGAGACTGCGGCGGAGCTGCAGCGCGAGCTGCAGGCGCTGTCATCAGCATCCGAGGCGATGACGTCGGTCACGGTGGAGGACGAGAAGAAGTCCGTCAAGCTCACCCTTGCCAGCAACGGCGCCGTCGAGGCGCTGACACTGGACGAGGACTGGCGCGACAAGATCGGCGAGGAGACGCTCGGTCTCGTCGTCAGCACCTGCTACCAGAGCGCGCTGGAGCAGCGCATCGGGCAGTGGATGAAGTCCTATGCAGAGAACGCCGACGAGGCGGTCGAGACGGCAGACGTGTCCGCGCCCAGGCCGGCGCCCGTGCGCCTCGGCGACCCGAGCTCGGAGTGGGGTGTCGAGGGCCGCGAGAAACTGCGCGAGATGTACGACGCGGCGGATGCCGAGCAGCAGGACTTCCTTGCGCATCGGGCACAGCGCGCCCGTCAGGTTCGGGACGGCGTGAACTCGTCCAAGACGGTCACGGTCACGCGCGAGGGCGACACCATCACCGCGGTGAACCTGGACGAGCGGTGGGTCAGGAACACGAACGACAGTGTCATCGAGCGCGAGATCGTGAGCGCGATGAACGGCGTGATGGCCATGGCCGCACGCGAACGAGAGAACAAGTACGAGGGTTTCCCGGCGATCGAGCAGCTTGTCAAGATCGGGCACAACCCCAGTGAGCTGATGCGCCGCATGGGCGCCATCCGCTGAGGCAGGGAGTAGAGATATGGGCTGGCCCAGTTGGGACGACGTGAAGAGTGCGGGCAGCAAGCTCGTCGACGCTGTCAATCCGGTGGATGAGATCATCGACGGCGGCAAGGCGCTGCTCGACGGCGACCTCCTCGGGGTGGTCAAGGCGGGTGTCGACGCGGCGACGCCGATCGATGAGATCATCGGCGCGGGCAACGACCTGCTCGGCCACCCGTTCAGCGGCGGACTGAGCAATAACGGCGGCGTGCAGCAGGCCGACCCGGCGCCGCTTCCGGACGCCCAGGCCGCATCGCTGCTTCCCCCGCCCCCGCCGCAGCCGGCGCCATCGATGTTCGGTCCCGAGGGCGAGGTCGACGTCAAGACCTCCTACCTGCGCAAGGATGCACGCCTGTGGGACGCGGCGGAGAGCTCTTACAGCAGCATCGAGTCCGCTGCCGCAGGTCTGGACATCGAGACGTCTGCCTTCTCGTTCATCGGGGGCAGGCGGCGAGCGCCTACAAGACCTTCCAGGCGACGATGGTCCAGCTGCTGGGCACCGCACCTGAGGCGCACGCCGGCTTCGCCGACTCGCTCCGTCTGACAGCGGATGCCTATGACGAGACCGATCAGGAATCCGCGCACAAGCAGACGAAGGACGTCGGCGGCGACTACCAGCAGCCCAGCGGTGGCGGTGGCGGCGGCGGTGGCGGCGGCGGTGGCGGTGGCGGCGCCGGTGGAGGCGGTGGCAGCGTCGGCAGCGTCGATGGTGGTGGCGGCGTCGTGGAGGAACCGCGCGTCGACGGCGAGGTCGATGGCGACGTCGACGGCAGCCTGGACGATGCCGAGAGGGCACGGGCGGATGCGCAGGCGGATCAGCTCGACGCCCGGGCGGACGCACTCGACAAGCAGGCCGACCAGGCCGATCAGCATGCGGACAAGGCGCAGGAGCAGGTCGAGGCCATCGAGAAGCAGATCGACGAGCTCGAGGATCGCGCCGCCGATCTGGATCGGAGTGCGACGGATCTGGAGCGCCGCGCGACAGAGCTGGATCTGAAGGCCGCGCAGCAGGATGCGGCCGGCGACCCCACAGGTGCACTGCAGAGCCGCACAGAGGCATCGGCGCTGCGCGTCGACGCTGCGGCTCAGCGCGCCGAGGCCGCCGAGATCCGTGCCCAGGTCGAGGAGCTCGAGGCCCAGCGGGACGGGGCTTTCGAGGAGATGACGGATGCGCGTGAAGACGCCGCAGAGCTGCGCGACAAGGCAGCGGACCTGCGTGACAAGGCAGCGGATCTGCACCATGAGGCCGCTGGTCTGGATCACGATGGCACCGACGGTGCGGCCGACCCCGGCAGCGTCGACGAGCCGGTAGATGGCATCGCCGAAGGAGACGGTCCCGAGCTGGCACCCGACCCGAGCGTCGACGGCGATGCGGGCGGCGACTCCGGGGTGGACACCGCTCCGGACCCCGAGTCGCAGCCGATGCCGGAAGGCCAGACGCCGGAGACCCAGCCCGGCGCGGATGGTCAGCCCGGCGCGGATGGCCAGCCCGGTGCAGACGGCCAGCCCAGTGCGGTGACCGATGCCGGTTCGCCCGCGACCGAGCCGGAAGCGCCCGTCGACGGAGTCGACGCCCAACCGCAGCCCGCTACTCAGCCCGATACCGCGGACACCGGCGCCGGGTCGCCGGTGGTCGACGACGCCAGGGAAACCGTTCCTCCCGCATCGGCACCCGCCTGGCAGACCCGGCTCAGCAGCTGATCACAGAACTCTCGACTGGAAGAAGACGTCATCATGGCAATACGGCCCAGGATCCCCGGCGTACCGCATGCACCCCACACGGGGTCACCCAATCGTCCGCCCAGCGCGTTCCACCGCAACGGCTCGACTCCCACCAGCCACCCGCGCGGTTCGTCCGGCAGCGGACGCGACAACGCCGGCGACGTCTCGAAGTCGAAGTCGAAGTTCCAGGAGTTCGTCGACGGGGCGAGCTCCGTGGTGGGTCTGATCAACGGGATTCTCGAGCTGGCCAGCCATATCCCGCTGATCGGCGACATCATCGACAGGATCAACCAGCTGATCCAGAAGATGTTCGAGAAGGTCAACGAGGCGATCCAGAAGACCGCCGAGATCTTCGCCTATGTGGGAAGCCCGACCACGCTGCGCCAGACGGGACTGAGCTGGGTGGAGAGCGTCGGCGCACCGGCGACGCAGGCCACCTCGACGATCATCCCGTCGTCGCTGCCCAGCACCGGTCACTGGACCGGTGAGGCGCACGATGCGTACCAGGCGCGCGTGGAGCTTCAACAGCCCGCCGCCGAGGATCTCTACGACAAGTGCGTGATGATCGACGAGCAGCTGAACACCTTCGCCGATGCGATCGTCGACTTCTGGGTGTCGTTCTCGATCGCGGCGATCACGACCGCGGTCGGAGTCGGGCTCGGCATCGCCGAGATCGTCTCGGTCTTCGGGGCGCCCGGTGGCGTCGCGACGATCATCGCCGAGGTCGTCTCCTTCATCACCGATGTCATCGGTCTGGTGAACATCATCCTCACCGCCAATCAGGCTGCGTCCGACTTCATGATGGAGGTCACCAACAGCCTCGGCTCGACGATGGCGTTCCCCGGCGGTGCCTGGCCGCGTCACGCGGCGTGAACATGCCCGAGATCCAGAAGCAGGGCACACCGGAACCGGCGCAGAGCACCGCGCTACTGCTCGAATTCGGTGCGCAGCGTGAACTCATCCCGGCAGGGACATCGTTCGTCATCGGCCGCGGTGCCGATCTGTCCATCGACGACAATCCCTACGTGCACCGGCGATTCCTCGAGATCGCGGAGCGCGACGGGATCTGGTGGCTGGCCAACGTCGGCTCGGGGCTGACCGCATCTGTCGCGTCGGCCGACGGCCTGGCGCAGTCATGGCTCGCCCCGGGGGCCTCGATGCCGCTGGTGTTCGGCGCGACGACGGTGATGTTCACCGCCGGCGAGACCACGTACGAGTTCTCGCTGACGGCGGACACGCCCTATTACCAAGTGTCCGCTTCCTGGAGTCGCGCTGCCGGCGCGGACGGCGTGGCGGAGCTGCTTTCGCCGATGCAGCGGATCCTGCTCACCGCCCTCGCCGAGCCGATGCTGCGTCACGGCGACGGGGGATCCGTGCAGCTGCCGGCACTGGATGAGGTGGCCGCTCGGCTGGGCTGGTCGATCGAGAAGCTCGGGCGCCGGGTCGACAGCCTGTGCGGCAAGTTCGCGCGGCACGGCATCCGCGGTCTCGAGCGCCGCCCCGACGGCGAGATCCTCGCGTCATCGCGGTCGCGTCTGGTCGAGCACGCCATCGGCGCCCGGATCGTCACCACCGAGGACCTTCCGCTGCTGGACGCATTCGTCGCTCAGGACGACATCGCAGCGGTGGCGTCGAGCCGGTGACATCCCGGGTTCCGCTCCGGCGCGGCTGATATACACGTAGGGACGCGATTCGCGTCAGGGGGCTGTGCGCTTTCGGCGCGCAGGCGATACGACGAGGAGGATACGGATGAGCACTCCGGCTGGGTGGTACGACGATGGCTCCGGACGACAGCGCTGGTGGGACGGCACGCAGTGGACGGACAACTACGCGCCCGGTCAAGCCGCCGCAAGCGCCTCGGCCCAGGCCGCGGATCCGTCCGTTCAGTCCGGCTCAGCTCAGCCCGGCGCGCAGTCGCCCGCCGCGGGCTATCCGCAGCAGGCTGCGCCGGCGCCCTCGGGCCCGAGGCTGACCCCGACGTTGGGGTACATCGGACTGGGCCTGGCTGTGCTCGGCACGATTCTGGCGTGCATCCCGATGGCGATCACGTTCGTCATCGGCCTGCTGGTGCTGCTGGCCGGCTTCGTGGTGTCCTTGATCGCGGTCTTCAAGAAGAACACGATCAAGTGGCCCTCGATCACGGGCATCGTCCTGTCGATCGTGGGGGTGTGATCGGGGTCACCGTGTTCATCATCGTCTCAGTGGTGAACGTCGTCAGCGCGGTCTCCAACGAGTTCCCATCGGGCTTTCCCACCTCGATCACCAGCGAGCAGCCCTCGGCTCCCTCCGCTCCCGGCGACTCCGAGGGAGGCCCTCTGCCGAGGAGATCGGTCAGGCCTACCTCGCCGAGCTCCAGAGCGCCGGTGTCACGGACTACGACGATGAGCCGGCGTTCATCGACTGCATGGGGCAGCAGCTGCACGACTCGGATCTGTCCGATGAGGCCATGAGAGACCTCGTCAACGGCCAGGAGATCCCGGCCGACGAGCAGCCTCTCGCGCTGAAGGTCACCAGCGAGGGCGTGGTGACCTGCGCGACCCGGTGACGATGCGGGTGTGCGCACCCGGATCCATGGGGATCTCTCCCCATGGAGGGCCCGAAAGGCCGCGGACTAGTATCGTCGCGGGCAAGAACTTCGAAGGGGGACGGTAATGGCAGGTGAGGGCATTCAGCTGGATGCGGAGACCGCTGATCGCCAGATCGAACTTCTGCTGGAGAGCCAGGAGATGCTGGAGAGCTCCAGCGAGACGATGGTCAAGCTCGCTGAAGGGCAGACCGCCCTGCTGTGGACGGCCGACGGGAAATGCGTCGATCTCACCGATGAGCTCAAGGCGCGATACGACGCCGCCCGTCTCTGGCTGGAGGAGATCAGCAAGGACGTCGTGGAAGCACGTCTGAACCTGCAGAAGGCCATCGACGAGACGAACCTGCTGGCTGAGATGGAGAAGGAGCGATTCCGCGCGCTGCTCTTCAAGGCCGTCGGGGTCATCTCGCCCACTGGACCGATCGCCATCTGATCGGAGGACATCATGGGAAAGCATCTGGAACGGCTCGACCGTCTGAAGGCCAATCGCATCAGCGTCTTCGTGCTCGGTACCAGGCTGGGTCAGGACATGTTGCAGTTGAACGCGAAGGCAGCGGTCGGAACAGTGACGCAGGGCCTGCAGAAGGCCGCGCGCGAAGAGGGCTTCGAGGGCGATCTCGGCACAGCCATCCACGACAAGCTGATGGCGATCCACAAAGACCTGGGTCTGTTCACGGAGTACCAGGCAGACCTCTCCAAGGTGATCACCCTCGCCAATCAGGCGCTGCAGGATACTGCGAACGGCATCGACGGACTGCCTGCGGCGGGTCTCACCCCGCAGCAGCAGAGCACCATCGACATGGCGGCGAAGACCGGCAGCCCCGTACAGGTCGCACCGGGGGTGACCCTCAGCCCCGAGAAGGCGAGCAAGTGGTACCTGGATCAGGCGGAGGCCGATCAGGAAGAGGCCGCCCGTAAGATGACGGTCGCACTCGACAAGCGCATCCAGGAACTCATCGACGACATGCCGCTGTCGAAGTTCGACAAGAGGAAGCGCAAGAGCGAGTCCTCGGATGAGGACGGCCCCGGGCGGACGCCGACCGTGGACGCCCCGCGACTCGATGACGGCGGAACGGGTGTGACCGTTCCGGGGGACGGTCCCGGCGGCACCGGTGGCGACGATCCTTCGACGAGGAATCCGAGGCCGCGTCAGCCGCATGTGCAGGAGCCGCCCGTCATCCGCGATCCGCGCTGGGATCCGCCGGTGGTCGACCCTCCGGTCGTCGACCCGCCGATCCTGAACCCACCGGTTCTGAACCCGCCCATCATCGACCCGCCGATCGGCGACCCTCGGATCCCCGAGGATCCCAATATCGACGGCGGCACCGACGGTGTCGTTCCCGGTGGACCTCCCGGTGGAGTCAACCCTCCCGGCGGAGTGACCGGACCCGGTGGCGGTATCACGGGCCCCGGCGGAGGCGGTGCTGCAGGCACTGTGGGCGGCGGAGCAGGTGTCGTCGGTCGCGTCGGAGGCGCCGGGCTTCTCGGCGGCGTCGGTCGCGTCGGCGGCGTGGGCGGTATCGGCGGAGTGGGCGGCGTCGGAGGCGCCGGATCAGCATCCGCCTCCGGTGGCAGCGTGGTCGCTCAGTCCGGTGCGGCCGGCGGCGCCCGCGGCATGGTGACCGGTGGCGGCGCAGCGGGCGGTCGTGGCGGCAAGCGCAACCGTCGACGCGGCCTGGATCTGCAGGCCTACGAGGTCGAGGCCGAGGACGAGGAGACGATGCCGGATCTCGGCGCCGCCGGATCGGCTGGACGCGCGCAGTCCGACGGCACGGAGGAGCTCGGCTGGTAACCGACGATGGCGGATCGGCGCGATCCGCCACGGTCGGCATGCCGTGCGGTCAGGCTGCGACCACCCGGATGATGCAGTCGCCGAGCTGAAGCACCATGCCTGGCACCAGACCGAATCTCTGGTGGGGTGTCATCGGGCCGGAGCGACCATCGCCGGTGCGCAGCGACGATCCGTTGCCCGAGCCGAGATCCTCGAACCAGGTCTGACCATCGACCAGGCCGAAGCGACCGTGCGTGCGAGACACGGAGCGGTCTCCGTCGGGCACGGCGATCAGCGCGGCATCCGTGCGCTCCCCTCGGGCAGACTCGGCGCGCGACCGATGTATCCGGTGCCGTGGATCGGCACGGTCGTGCCGTCCTGGAACTGCAGTGCGACGGCAGCACCGGATGCGGGCGCCGCCTGCGGCGACGGCGCGTCAGCGATAGGGAGGGCCTCGGGCTCCGCCGCGCGGGCCGGACGATCGACGATCCTGCGGAAGGCGAGCTCGGCGTCCCCGCCGAGGATCAGTACATCGCCGGCGACCAGGAAGTAGGGGCTCTGCGGTACGAGGGCGGTGACGCCTCCGCCGAGATGACGCACAGAGGCGCCGTTCGCCGACCCGAGGTCCTGCACCCAGAGCTGCCCGTCCTCGACGCCGAAGGAGGCGTGGGTGCGCGACAGCGAGCGCGCCCCGTCCGGGACGCGCACGAGGATCGCCTCGGGAATGGACTCTGGCGCGCGAGGCGCACGCCCGATGAACCCCAGTCCCGTCGCCCGGATCACCGTGCCGTCGGCGAGCTCGAACACGGGGATCGTGCCGACCTCGGTGGGCGCGGGATGAGCCGCGGCAGCAGGTGCAGGCGTCGGTGCGGCCGGCGTGGCAGCAGTGTGCTGCGCGGGGGAGAGGGCGGGAGCGGCGGTGAGCGGAGTCTGCGTGATCGGCGCGGCGGTCAGTGGAACCTGCGTCACCGGGCCGCGTCCGCCACCGGCCGCGGCATCCTGGACGGGAGAGCCGGTGGCGCTCACACGGGCCTCGAGGTTCGGCATCCGATCCGCACCCGGGGCGACCGCCTGGCGCGCCCTGCGCAGATCGATCATCCGTGCGCGGGCGACGCCGTCGAGCGCCCCGGACGCCGCCAGGCTGATCGGAAGCAGCACCGGCACGATGTGCGAGACGCCCATCAGCAGGCTGCGTCCGAACAGACGGGCGGCACCCACGCTCACCGCGTCGTCGCGTCGCACGGTGCGGATGCCGCAGATCACGTTGCCGGGTGTTCCCCCGGTGTGGCCCTCCCAGATCCAGCCGATGACCCAGAGCTCGACCACGGCGACCACGAGCAGCACGAGTGAGCCCGTGGTCAGCCAGACCAGTGCCGCCGCGGCGGCGACGATCGCGACGTCGATCAGGTAGGCGCCGGCTCGCTGTCCGGCAGTGGCCCGCACCTGCGCGGGCGATCGCTGTGCGGAGACGGAGCGTGCCTGCGCCCGCGAAGGAGCCGCGGGAGGAGAGCGTCATGCGAAGACCTCCAGAATCTGGCCGGCGATCCCCGAGCCATACACGAGCGCCGCCGGCGAGAAGGCCAGCAGCAGAGCTTCGATGATGT
The DNA here is from genome assembly GCF_030296555.1 of Microbacterium suwonense. Lineage (NCBI taxonomy): Bacteria > Bacillati > Actinomycetota > Actinomycetes > Micrococcales > Microbacteriaceae > Microbacterium > Microbacterium suwonense. The sequence goes on along the minus strand of NZ_AP027728.1, from coordinate 2,104,801 downwards.
CGCCGGTGCGCGACCAGCCCAGTGACCGCCAGTCGCCGGCCAGCGGCACGGTCAGGCATCCGACGATCACTCCCGCGACCACCAGCGCCAGCGCGATGAGCAGGGCGCTGAACTGCAGCGTGACGATCACAGTGGTGGCGGCGAGCACGGTCATCAGTGCGCCGGTGATGAGCGCCGCACCCCGAGACAGCCCGTCGCGCACCTTTCTCGAGGTGAGGAGCAGATAGCATCCCACTCCCAGGATCCCGCCCTGCACGCACCATGCCTCTACTGTGCCGCCGCCCACCGTCGTCAGTGTGTACAGCGACGACAGCAGTGCGAGAGCGCACGCGGTGACGATGCCCGCTTCGGAGCGCCGTCGGGCGAGCAGGTACTGGCGGGCGGCGCGCTCCGCGTGCACGGGCGAAGGCTCGGAGGGGGACGGGCGCGGATGCCCTGGGCATCGCGGATGACGTACGGGGTGTCGATCAGATCCTCGGGATCGACCTCCAACGCCGCACCACGCATGTAGTGGAAGATCGGCGCAGCGCACGCGATCTGCACCGCAGTGATCGCCGCCGCCGAGACTTCGGCGAGGAATCCGGCGGCGTTCACCACTGCGAAGACTGACCACAGCACCGCGATCACCGCGGTGTCACCCGACGCCGCGCGTCCGTGCACGCGGGCGCGCGCGTGTCGAGCGCAGGCCACGGTGGCGCCGGCCACCATGCCCATCGCCATCATGGCGCCGGCGTCTGCGAAGCCGGAGAGGGCGAGGGCTCCGGCGGCTGCCGCGAGAGCGGGCGCGAGGTAGGCGACGTGGACGTTCTCGTCGCGCACGGGCTGCGCCAGCAGCGCGAACGAGCCGGCCAGCAGCACCGCTACCGACACCGAGACGGTCATCGGCGTCGGCGCGATGACCGTGCAGAGCACCAGCCCGAGCGCGAGGGCGAGGAGCAGCGACAGAATCGTCCAGCGCCCCCTCGAGCGCACGGCCGGCGATGTCGTGGCATCGGCCGCCGATCCGGCGGGTTCGGCCGGAGTCGACTCACGGTCGAACAGCCAGATCACCCCGCCATCGCCCGGGGCGACGGACACCTCGCTGTCCAGCTCGATCGCGGCGCCGGAGGTGGTGGTGCTCACATAGCGACGCAGATCGACGCCGCCCACGGTGAGCAGTTCGGCGACGGTCGAATCAGCGGGGACGACCAGGTCGTGGCGGCTGTGCGCATCCGCGACCGTGAGCCGAATTGTCTTCGCCGACATCTCCAGCCCCTTGACGATCCCTCCGGCGCGGCACCGGTTCATGCCCGCATCCTGCCACAATAGTATGCGACTCGAGGAGGGCCAGTCGTGAGCAGCACCAGCACCCGTCGTGCGCCGAAACCCCCGGCCGGCGGTCAACTCACCCTGCAGCAGGCACCTGAGCTGCCCAAGGCGGAGGGTGCGTCGAACACGCTGATGATGGCGCTGCCGATGGTCGGCAGTCTCGGGTCGGTCGCCGTGCTCTCGCTCACCCAGGGCGGCGACGCGACCCGCACCTACATCATGGGCGGCATGTTCCTGTTCATGGCGCTGTCGATGGTGGGCGGACAGATGTGGCGGCAGAAGTCGCAGCACGCCACGAACGTCGAGAACACCCGCCGCGAGTACCTCGCGTACCTGGCCGAGACGCGCGATGCGGTGCGCGAGGTCGCCTCGCGACAGCGGCGCTACGAGGAATGGACGCTGCCTGCGCCCGAGACACTGCCGTTCATCGTGGAGGAGGGCTCCAGGGTGTGGGAGCGCACGGCCGCAGCCCCGGAGTTCCTGGTGGCGCGGATCGGCACCGCCACCAGGCCCCTCGCGATGACCCTCGATGAGGCCCCCATCCCCGCCCTCGCACAGCTCGACCCGGTCAGCGCATCGGCGGCGCACCGCTTCGTGCTCACCCACGATGATGTGCCGGATCTGCCGTTCGGACTCGATCTGGCCACCTGCGCGCGGCTGGAGGTCACCGGCGACACCGTGCGTGCTCGCGGCCTGGTGCGCGCCCTGCTCGCGCACCTGGCGACCTTCGTCGCACCGGAGGATCTTCAGATCGCCGTCATCGCGTCCAGTGCGGATCTGCCGTACTGGGAGTGGGTGAAGTGGCTGCCCCACGCCCGGTCCGACAGCACGACGGATGCCGTGGGCGGCGCGCGCCGGATCGGCTCGTCGTGGGCGCAGATCGAACCGCTCCTGGCAGAGGTCGGGGCCCGCGGGCCGGCTGGAGGGCGCGGCACCGTCCCGCACATCCTGGTCGTCACCGACGGCACCGGGCTGCCCGAGGGAGTGCGCTGATGCAGGAAGGCGGCGTCGCCGGAGTGACCGTGGTCGACATCCCCCGCGAGTGGGCGGAGCTGACCGACTCCCTCACCACCCGTCTGGTCCTCGGCGCGGAGCAGGATTCCCGCGCCGGGCGGGACTCCCCGCGCAGCCGGGCGTCGACGACGAGCGGCGCCCGCAGGTGACGGTCGCCCGTCGCGGCGTCGGGACCGTGCAGGCGACGCCCGACTTCCTGGGCATCGCCTCCGCCGAGGCCGTGGCACGGCGGCTCACCGGGCTGGATGATTCGGCCCAGGACGAGGAGGCGGGCGGTGCGCGCACGATCTCTGCGGAGCTGACCGACCTGCTCGGTCTGCCGGACGTGCGCGATTTCGATCCGGCGACGGCCTGGAAGCCACGATCGGCCCGCGATCGGCTCCGCGTGCCGATCGGCCTGACGGCCACCGGTCAGCCGATGATCCTGGATATCAAGGAATCCGCGCAGCAGGGCATGGGCCCGCACGGCATGCTGATCGGCGCCACCGGATCGGGCAAGTCCGAGGTGCTGCGCACGCTGGTGCTGTCGCTGGCGATGACGCACTCATCCGAAGCGCTGAACTTCGTGCTGATCGACTTCAAGGGCGGTGCGACCTTCGCCGGCATGGCGGACATGCCGCACGTCTCGGCAGTGATCACCAACCTCGGTGACGACCTCACCCTGGTCGACCGCATGCAGGATGCGATCCAGGGCGAGATGACACGACGCCAGGAGCTGCTGCGCGACGCTGGCAACTTCGCCAACGTCACCGACTACGAGGCCGCTCGCAAGGGAGGACGCAGCGATCTGAAGCCGCTTCCCGCGTTGCTGATCGTCGCGGACGAGTTCTCGGAGCTGCTGGCGGCCAAGCCCGACTTCACCGAGCTGTTCGTCGCGATCGGCCGGCTGGGACGCTCCCTGCAGGTGCACCTGCTGCTGTCCACGCAGCGCCTGGAGGAGGGCAAGCTGCGCGGGCTCGAATCGCACCTTTCGTACCGGATCGGCCTGAAGACCTTCTCGGGCGCGGACTCGCGCGCGGTCATCGGCGTCCCCGACGCCTTCACGCTGCCCGGCGGCGGCGGTCACGGCATCCTGAAGTCGGATGCCGAGACCCTCACCCAGTTCCGCGCGGCGTACGTCTCGGCCCCGCCGAAGACGCGTAGGCGGCGTCCCGGCGCAACTGCGGATGCCGTCGAGGAGGAGCGGTCGATCCGCGCGATCGAAGCGCGGGCGTTCACCGCGGCGCCGGTGATCGTGCAGGAGGAGCAGCCGGAGCAGGAGCCGGTCGCCGAGGTCGCGGGTTCCGAGCCCGCGGAGAAGCGCGTGACCTTCGACATCGCCGTCTCGCTGATGAAGGGGCAGAGCATGCCCGCGCACCAGGTGTGGCTGCCGCCGCTGGACGTTCCGGCGACGTTCGACGAGCTGCTCGGCGATCTGGCCGAGGATCCGCAGCTCGGCCTGATCTCGCAGAGGTGGCGCCAGGCGGGTCCACTGACGATCCCGCTCGGCATCGTGGATCGTCCACTCGAGCAGCGCCGCGACAGCCTGGTGATGAGCCTGGTCGGCGCCGGGGGCACCTCGCCATCGTCGGCGGAGCGCGCAGCGGCAAGAGCACACTCGCGCGCAGCGTGCTCACCGGGATCGCGCTGACCCACACGCCGCACGAGGTGCAGTTCTACGTGATGGACTTCGGCGGGGGTACCTTCGTGCCGTTCGCGAAGATGGCGCATGTCGCCGGCGTGGCGGGGCGCAACCAGCCCGATGTGCTGCGCCGGATGTTCCAGGAGGTCGTCGGGATCGTCAACGCCCGGGAGCGGTACTTCACCGCCAACGGAATCGACTCCATCGAGACATACCGGCGGCTGCGGGCACAGGGCAAGGCCGATGACGGGTACGGCGACGTCTTTCTCATCATCGACGGCTGGCCGACCATCCGCGCCGAATTCGATGAGATGGAGTTCGAGATCCAGTCTCTCGCAGGCCGGGCGCTCACCTTCGGAGTGCATCTGGTGGCGACCACCACGCGCTGGATGGACTTCCGCACGGCGATCCGCGATGCCTTCGGCTCCAAGCTGGAGCTGCGACTGGGCGATACCAGCGACTCCGAGATCGACCGCAAGGTGGCCGCCAACGTTCCGCAGGGGCGGCCGGGCCGGGGCCTGGCACCGTCCAAGCACCACATGCTCACGGCGCTGCCGAGAGTGGACGGATCGGGCGATCCCGACACTCTGAGCGAGGGCGTGGAGGATCTGATCGACCGCGTCAACGCCGCCTGGAAGGGACCGCGCGGACCCAAGCTGCGGCTGCTGCCCGAGCTGCTCGAGCTGTCGGAGCTGCAGCAGCGCGCGGCGGGCACGCCGATGGAGAAGCAGGTTCTGCTCGGCGTGGACGAGGCCGAGCTCGCCCCGACGGCCTTCGACGTGCAGCGCAATCCGCACCTGTACCTGTTCGGCGACAGCCAATCGGGCAAGTCCAGCTTCCTGCGCGGGTTCGCGCGGGAGATCATGCGCACCCGGACGGCGAAGCAGGCGCAGTTCTTCGTGGTCGACTACCGACGCGCTCTGCTGTCGGAGATCCCCGAGGAGTACCTGGCGGGGTACTACACCACCGCGCAGCAGGCGGCCGAGGAGCTGGAGGGCCTTGCGGGCTACCTGCGCACCCGGCTGCCGGGCACCGACGTGACTCCCCAGCAGCTGCGCGATCGCTCGTGGTGGTCGGGTGCCGAGGTGTTCGTGCTGGTCGATGACTACGACCTGGTCAACACGCAGTCCGGAAACCCGGTCGCGGTGCTGCAGCCGCTGCTGGCGCAGGCGACGGATGTCGGACTGCATCTCACACTCACCCGCCGATCCGGTGGAGCATCGCGCGCGACCTTCGAGCCCGTGATGCAGACGCTGCGAGACCTCGCCGCGCCCGGCATCCTGCTGTCGGGGAATCCGGATGAGGGACCGCTGATCGGCAACGTCAAGGCGTCGCAGGCGGTGCCCGGTCGTGCCAAGGTCATCACCCGGGAGCGTGGCCTGCAGATCATGCAGCTGAGCTACTCACCGCCGTCCGAGCTGTGAGCCGTGGATGGGGAGGTCTGCGTGGGCAGAGCTACCCATAGGCATCGCTGAGCCGGATCCGTAAGGTGTTAGTTGTCGCCGGGCATCGGCGTCACGGCCCTCAGGGCTGAAGCAATCAGGGTGGACAAGCCCTCAGGACCCAGGAGGTGACCGTGGGCGGAGAAGTCTCTGCAGCGGATGGTGCCCTTCAGCGTGGCGCCAGCATCGTCAATCAGTCGAAGATCGACATCGTGACCGAACTGAACACGATTCAGAACCAGCTGTCCGGAATCGGGGCGGCGTGGACCGGCTCGGGGGCGACGGCTTTCCAGCAGACGTTCCAGGCATGGCAGGACAAGTCGCGTCGTATCACGAACGCCCTCGACCAGTTCGAGCAGAACCTGCGTGATTCGCAGTCGACCTACACGGCGACCGATGACACGTCGGCCCACTCGCACACCAATTTCATGGGCCGTCTCGGCTGAGACCGGAGGGAGATACATCATGGGTACTGGCTACAAGATGAAGTTCGGCGCCGTCGACATGGCGGGAAGCGACCTGGTCAAGGGCGCCGGAAACATCGCTACCAAGCTCAGCGAGATGGAGACCGCGCTCAAGCCGCTGCAGGCCGACTGGACCGGTGAGGCTTCGGAAGCCTACGTCCAGGCGAAGGCCAAGTGGAACCAGGCGCTGACCGAGATGAAGGTGCTTCTGCACGACATCGGACGTCAGGTCTCGCAGGACTCGGCCGATGGACAGGCCAACGAGACCCGCAACCGCAACCGCTGGTGAGGGTCGCGCACCGCTGACGCGGTGAACGCGATGCCGGCTGTCATCCTGATCGCTCAGGAGGGCAGCCGGCATTCGCATATGCGGGCTGAGCGGAGGTCGGGCCGGGCGACGGCTGCATCGCCCGCAGCTCACGTCGACGGCACACGCCGGTGGTTCACGCCGGCATGCTGCTGGAGACGTGCCAGGCGCCCCGGCGCACGATCTTCTCGAGCTCATGCGCGCGCGTGGTGAAGTCGTCGGTGCTCGTCGACAGCGACACGGCCCCGACGGTGCGACCGGACCGGGAGCGCACCGGTGCGGCGATGCAGGCCAGGTGCGGCATGTACTCGTCGACCTCCACGGCCACCTGCTGCGCGCGCACCTCGTCGAGCTGTGCGCGCAGGCCGGCCTCGCTGGTCACCGACCGCGGCCCGACGTGCGCCGCACCGTGACGCTCCAGATAGCGTCTCAATGCCGCGTCATCGCGTTCGGCGAGCATGATCTTGCCGAACGCGGTCACGTGAGCGGCCTCGGTGAATCCCACGTGCAGCTGCCCGATGCGCGGATGCTGCGGGGAATCGGCGACATGAGCCACGGCGATGTCGTCGCCGCGGAAGACCGTCAGATATGCCGGCGCGCGAGCGGCGCTGTGCATGCCGGTGAGGATGCCGCGCACCTCGGAGGTGGCGACCAGCTGCGTGCGCACCGCCCGCCCGAGATCGTCGACCGCCCGGCCGAGGATATACCGTGCGCCCTCGGTGCGCACCAGGTAGTCGCGCTCGGCAAGGGTGCCCAGCAGCCGGTAGATCGTCGCGTGGGACAGCGCGAGCCGTTCGGCGAGCTCCCCGGCCGTCAGCCCGTCGGGTGACGATCCGACGGCATCCAGCAGCTGCAGTGCACGGTCGGCCGAGCGGATCAGTCCCGCTTCCTCCGTGCCGACGATGGCCATGCTTCATGGTAGGCCGTTCCATCCGGCGCCGGCACGGGCGCTTCGGCACCGATTCGCACAGAGTGAGAACGACGCTGGCAACCGCATCCGATCCCGCGGATGCTGGGACTGGACGAGAGGAGCCATCATGGCCGAGAAGATCCTGATCATCACCGGCGACGCCGCCGAGACCCTCGAGGTGTACTACCCGTATCACCGGCTGCAGGAGGCCGGGTACGAGGTGCACATCGGAGCGCCCGAGAAGCGGAAGCTGCAGTTCGTCGTGCACGACTTCGTCGACGGATTCGACACCTACACCGAGAAGCCCGGGCACACCTGCGACGCGGATGTCGCACTCGCCGACGTCGACCCCGACGACTACGTCGCGGTCGTGGTGCCCGGCGGTCGCGCCCCGGAGTACCTGCGCAACAATGCCGACGCGCAGCGCCTCGTGCGACACTTCTTCGAGAAGAACGCGCCCGTGGCAGCCACCTGCCACGGGCCGCTGCTCCTGGCGGCATCCGGAGTGCTCGAAGGTCGCACCTCGTCGGCATACCCGGAGCTCGCGGTGGATGTCACCACCGCCGGCGGTGTCTTCGAGAACGGCGGTGCGGTCGTCGACGGCAACCTCGTCACCGCGCGGGCATGGCCCGACAACGGCACCTGGATGAAGGCGTTCCTCGAGGTGCTGCAGTCGGCATGAAGCCGCTGGCGGGCGCCGGCCGTCAGCGACCGGTGTCCGCCAGGTGCCTGGCGTCATGGCTGAGCACCTTGACCATGATCCCGCGGCGGCGCAGTTCGGCGACGGTGCGGGTCTCCTCGTCCAGGTCGCGTCCCAGCGCGTGGACGTTCGCCACGACCAGCACGTCGCCGCGCTGCAGCGTCTCGATCAGGCGGGCCAGTCGGTCGCCCCAGCTCTCCAGGATCTCGGGGGCCGGATGCCGGAAGCCCTCGATCGGCACGCCGAACCGGGTGAGGTCCTCGCGCTGCTGGGTGACCGACGGCATCCCCTCCCGCGACACGACCAGACCGACCAGGCGGGTGCCCTCGGGCCGTGCCGACCACCAGTCGTGATCGGCGTTGGCTAGACACTTCGGGCACGACGCGGCGGCGTGCGGCAGGTGCAGCGGGCTCGTCATGGCGATATCCGGACCGGGGTCGTTCGCATTCGTCACATCGCTCATGAGCGGCACCTCCGCCTCCATTCTGCCCGAGTCGGTGCCGATCGGCTCACAGCATCCCCAGTGCCCGCACCGCCGCTCGCTCCTCCGACAGCTCGGCGACCGAGGCGGCGATGCGCGCCCGGGCCCAGGCATCCGTCTCCAGGCCCTCCACGATGCGCCAGTGTCCGTCGACGCAGCGCACCGGGAACGACGAGATGAGCCCATCAGGTACGCCGTACTCGCCGTGCGAGACGACGCCGCCGGTCGCCGAGACCCCTCCTGGTTGTCGAAACCCCTCCTGAATCGCGCATTTCACGAGGGGTGTCGACGGTCATGAGGGTCTCGCGCGCTCCGCGGGGTACCTTTTCTGCATGACCTTCAATCCGAACGCCGACATCTCCGGCAACACCACCCGTCGTCGTGGCCGCGGCGCCGTGATCGCCGGCGGCGGCGTGGGAGTGGTCGCCATCCTCGCCCTCATCATCGGACCGATGCTCGGCGTCGATCTGTCCGGGCTGGTCGGGGGCGTGCCGGGCGGCGGCGACCAGCCGGCGGCGACCGGCGAGGACACGCTTGCGGACTGCAGGACCGGCACGGATGCCAACACCCGCGACGACTGCCGGATGGCCGGTGCCGAAATCATGCTCAACGACTACTGGGCCGACCACGTCGACGGCTACGTGAAGCCGAATATGACCGTCGTCGACGGGCAGACGCCCACGCAGTGCGGCACGGCCTCCAACGCCGTCGGGCCCTTCTACTGCCCGCCCGAGCAGGGTGTGTACATCGACCCGACCTTCTTCCAGCTCATGCAGCAGCAGTTCGGGGCTTCTGCCGGCGAGCTCGCGCAGCTGTACATCGTCGGGCACGAATGGGGCCACCACATCCAGAACCTCACCGGAGTGATGGACAGATACCCGAACAACGGCACCGGTCCCGAGAGCAACAGCGTGCGCACCGAGCTGCAGGCCGACTGCTACGCGGGCGCGTGGCTGGGTGATGCCACTGAGCTCACCGACGACAACGGCGTGCGATACCTGCAGCCGTACACCGAGGATCAGCTGGCGGATGCCGTGAACGCCGCCTACACCGTCGGCGACGACCACATTCAGGAGCAGTCCGGCTTCGTCAATCCGGAGAGCTTCACGCACGGCACCAGCGAGCAGCGCAAGTACTGGTTCGCGAATGGCTACAAGAACGGGCTGGGCGTCTGCGACACCTTCGCCCCCGGCGTGAAGCTCTAGGAGAGTACAGCTGAGGCCAGGCGGTTCTGCACCTGCACGTGCCGCTTTCGGGTTACGGTGAAGGAGCCCGACCACCGGGTACTCGGGGGAGTTGATCATGGAACTTGACGGACTGTATCCGCCTATAGAGCCGTACGAGACGGGTGATCTGCTCGTCGGGGACGGCAACCGCATCCACTGGGAGCAGAGCGGGAATCCCGACGGCAAGCCCGTCGTCTTCCTGCACGGCGGGCCCGGCGGCGGCACGTCGCCCTGGCAGCGGCGGTTCTTCGATCCCGAGGTCTACCGGATCGTGCTGTTCGACCAGCGCGGATGCGGTCGCAGCACCCCGCACGCCAGCGAGCCGGATGCCGACCTGCGCTTCAACACGACCTGGCACCTGGTCGCCGACATGGAGCTGCTGCGCAAGAACCTCGGCATCCAGACCTGGCAGGTTTTCGGGGGATCCTGGGGCAGCGCGCTCGCACTGGCGTACGCGCAATCGCATCCGGATGCCGTCAGCGAACTCGTGCTGCGCGGCATCTTCACCCTGCGCAGTCACGAGCTGGAGTGGTTCTACGAGGGCGGGGCCGCGGCACTGTTCCCGGACGTGTGGGCGGACTATGAGGCGGTGATCCCGCCGCTGGAGCGCGGCCGGATGATCGAGGCCTACCACCGTCGTCTCTTCGATCCCGACCCCGCCGTGCACGTGCCGGCCGCGGTCGCATGGACGAAGTGGGAGGTGTCGACGATCACGCTGCGACCGGATGCCGAGCTCGTCGCCGAGGCGACGGAAGCCGAGCACGCCACGGCTTTCGCGCGCATCGAGAACCACTACTTCGTCAACCGCGGCTGGCTCGACGAGGGCCAGCTGATCGCGAACGTCGGGGTGATCCGCGACATCCCCGCCGTCATCGTGCAGGGGCGCTATGACGCGTGCACGCCGATGATGACCGCCTGGGATCTGCACACCGCGTGGCCCGAGGCAGAGCTGGTGGTCGTCGACGATGCCGGCCACTCGGCATCCGAGCCGGGCATCGCCCGTGCGCTGCGCGCCGCCACCGACCGCTTCGCGCAGGCCTGACCCGTCAGAACCCGTCTATATGGCGCGGATGCCCGCGTGCACCGGCGTGTCGCGTGCACGAGCGCCAAATAGACGGGCGGGTCAGGCGCGCAGCGCCTTCAGGAGGGTCTTCATCAGGCCGATCACGCCGCCGCGGGCGCGGAAGCGCGTGAGGCCCTCGCTCACCGTGGCGCCGGTGCGGGCGGAGACGAACCACGGGGGCTTGGGCAGGATCGTGAACCGCCCGCCGCCGTTGGACACCGGCAGTGACCGCGGGAACGGCCGGAACGGGCCGCGCACCACCGAGCGCTCCACGCCGTCCAGCAGCAGCGCGTTGTGCACCACGCCGATGCCGCTGCCGACCTCGTCGATCGTGTTGCCGGGGAACGCCCCCAGGTGAGGGTCGGGATGATGAAACCGAACGCCGTCCACGCATTGATCGCGATCGACCCATAGCGCAGCTCGGCGATGGCCCGCTCGAACCCGGTCCCCAGCGAGCGCTCCGTCACCGGATCGATGAGCAGGTTCGCGCCGAGAGTGCCCTGCAGCTCGTCGTTCGCATGCGCGACGGCGGCATCCAGGAACGCCTGCCCGGTGCCCGGGAGCTGCACCACGCCCAGCACGGGCGCGAAGTACTCGGTGCTCTCGATCGCTGTGGCATCCTGCCCCGCGTCGAGCTCGACCAGCAGGCGGTCGGCGAGCACCAGCGCGTCAGGATAGTCCTCGCCCGCCTGCGCCATCCTCTGCGGCGACCCCGGGTACCAGATCGGGCGCTCGGGAGCAGTCGCGTAGGCGCGGCGCAGCGCCGCACGGAACTGCTCGGCCTGCGGCCAGTCGGATGACATGATCACAACCTGACCGGCGATGCAGTTGTGCCCGCAGTTCTGCAGTCGCATCGTCGCGATGTGCTCGGCCTGATGGGTCAGGTCGGCATCCGTCCACTCGCCGGGCACGACGATGATGGGTGAGACGCCGCCGAGCTCGGCGGTGATCGGCTTCTTCAGCTTCGGGCGGTTCTCGCGTCGCCGGCGTCTGGTCGCCGACGCCTGGGATGCCGTGCCCGACGGGCCCCACACGATCGCGTCGAAGGTGGCGGCCGAGCCGGTGATGTGCACGTGCACCAAGTCGGGATGGGCGGTCAGGTGCGCGCCCACCGCCGGACCGCCGCGCACGATGCGCAGGAACCCCGGTTCGATCAGCGGGGCCAGTGCGCGCTCGTACACCGGCACCAGTGCGTCCTGCGTGGGGTTGACCTTCAGCAACACCACGCGGTTGTGCGCGAGCAGCTCGTACATCACGTCGAGCACCGGGATCGAGGTGATGTTGCCGGCGCCCAGCACCAGCCCGACGCCACCGGATGCCGAGGGCGTCAGCTGCGCGAGACCGGCGGCCGCTCGCGCCGTGTTCGGCGTGATCCCCGGAGACAGCCACACCTCTCCGCTGAACCCGGACAGCAGGAACCTGTCGATGCCGGTGAGGGGGAAGGCGTCGATCCGGGTGCGCCCGCCGGGAGCCCGGCCGATGTTCACGCCGTCGAGCGCACTGCGCCCTTCGGTGAGCCTGCCTAGCGTGTCGGCGTAGGCGTCGATCGCACCGAGCACCGAATACGGGCCGCTCAGCCACTCCTCCCCGCGCAGCGGGTGCCCCGCGCGGAGCCGCTTGGAATCTGCGGCGGTGTTCGCCCAGTCATCGATGGTGGCGGTCACGCTCGTCCGCAGCGCTCGCAGCAGGGTCAGCCGTTGGGTGACGGTCAGGTTCGCCCAGCTGAGCGCACCCTGCTGCAGCACCGAGATGTCCGCATCGAGTGCGCTGCGTTCGAGGTCGTCGAGTCCGGCATCCGTCGTCGCGGTGGTGGGCTGAGTCATCATCGTCTCCTTCAGGGTGACACCCAGCCTATGACGCCGTGATACCCGGTTCCAGGGCGAGGCGTCAGATCAGCGACAGCTCGCGCAGCTTGGCCTCGACGTCGGCGTTCGACGGCTCGACGTGGTGGCTGGCGTCGGGGTAGACGACCACGGGGATGTTCGTGCGTCCCGAGATCTCCTTCGCCACGTCGGCGGCGGCGGGCTCGGCGACGAGATCGATGTAGGTGTACTCGATTCCGAGTTCGTCGAGCTGCTTCTTGGTGCGGCGGCAGTCGCCGCACCACGCGGCGCCGAACATGGTGATGGTGTCGGATGCAGGAGAGGTCATACATCCAGGGTAAGGCCGGATCGGGTGCCGGGATTCACCCCGGCATCCGATCCGAGACTGCGCTCAGAGCACCTTCGAGAGGAAGTCCTGCGTGCGCTCCTCCTGCGGGTGGTCGAAGATGTCGGCCGGCGCACCGGACTCCACGACCTTGCCGTCGGCCATGAACACGACGCGGTCGGCGACCTCTCGGGCGAAGCCCATCTCGTGCGTGACCAGCACCATCGTCATGCCGGAGGCCGCCAGGTCCCGGATCACCTGCAGCACCTCGCCCACCATCTCGGGGTCGAGGGCGCTGGTCGCCTCGTCGAACAGCATGATCCCGGGGCTCATCGCCAGCGCGCGGGCGATCGCCACACGCTGCTTCTGACCACCCGAGAGGGATGCCGGCCTGGCATCCGCCTTGTCTGCCAGGCCCACCCGGGTGAGCAGCTCCATGGCGCGCCCCCGCGCCTCGGTCCGGTTGAGCATCTTCAGCTCGAGCGGGGCGAGCGCGATGTTCTCCAGCGCGGTCATGTGCGGGAACAGGTTGAAGTGCTGGAACACCATGCCCACGCGCTGGCGCACCGTGTCGAGCGTCTTCCCCTTCGCGGTGGCGATGTTCTCGCCGAGGATGAGCACCTCGCCGCTGGTCACCTCCTCCAGTCGGTTCAGGCACCGCAGCAGTGTGGACTTGCCCGAGCCGGACGGCCCGATCACTGCGACGACCTCGCCGTTGGTGACGGTCAGGTCGATGCCGGCGAGCACCTCGTTCTTGCCGAACGACTTGTGCAGGTCGCGCACCTCGATCGGGTTCCCTGTCGTGGTGACCGGGCGGGTGTAGGTCGGTTCACTGTTCGTCATGGTCATCCCCTACTTGTTGAACTTCCGGTCGACCCAGTTGGAGAGCACCGTGAGCAGCCAGATCACGATGAAGTACATCACGCCGACCACGATCCAGATCTCGAACGAGCGGAACGTCGATGCGATCACGATGCGGCCCTGGTAGGTCAGCTCGGCGAAGCCGAGCACCGACAGCAGCGAGGTGTCCTTCAGCGTGATGATGAACTGGTTGATGAGGTTGGGCGTCATGATCTTGAACGCCTGCGGCATCACGACCCGGCGCATCGACGGAGCCCAGCCCAGACCCAGCGAGCGCGAGGCCTCCATCTGACCCGGGTCGACCGACTGGACACCGCCTCGGACGATCTCGGTGATGTACGCACCGGCGTTCAGCGACAGCGTGATCACACCGGCGGTGAGCGCGTCCAGCGGCTGCCCTGTGACGGCCGGCACGCCGAAGTAGAAGAAGAACGCCTGCACCAGCACCGGGGTTCCGCGGAAGATGTTCACGTACGCGCTCGCGAGGAAGCGCAGGAACGGGTTCGTCGACAGCTTCAGGATGCCGAACACGATGCCGAGGATCATGGCGAACAGGATCGCGAGCGCCGTGGCCAGCAGCGTCAGGACGAGACCCTGCGAGAGCGGCCCGATCGAGGTCTTCACCAATGTCCAGAACGAGTTGTCGACCGGTGCGGTGTCATCGATGGCCAGGTAGCGGTCGATGATCTGCTGGTAGGCGCCGGTGTCCTTGGCGTTCTTCAGCCCATCGTTGAACATCTGCAGCAGCTCGGCGTTGTGCCCCTTCAGCACGGCGAAGCCGTAGTCGGCGCCGGGCTCGGGGTCGGTGACGACCTTCAGCGGCACGTTGCCCGAGGCGATGCCGAACTGCAGCACCGGTGCATCCTCGAAGGTGGCCGCCGAGTTGCCGGTGGCGACGTCGTTGTACATGTCGGCCGAGTCCTGGAAGGCGTTGATCGTGAACCCGATCTCTTCGCCGAGCTGCTTGGCGAAGTCGTAGCCGACGGTACCGGTCTTGACGGCGACGTTCTGGCCCTTGAGATCCTGGTACGAGGTGATGTCGCTGTCCTTGGCGACGGCCATCTGCACGCCCGACTGGTAGTAGGGGTCCGAGAAGTCGAACACCTTCTTGCGCTCGTCGGTGATGCTCATGCCGGCGATCACACCATCGGCCTGTCCGGCGGTGACGGCGGCCAGCGCCGCGTCGAAGCCGAGCGGTTTGATGTCCACCTCGAAGCCCTGATTGGCGGCGATGGCCCGCAGCAGGTCCATGTCGATGCCGATGTTCTTGCCGCCCTGCTGGTAGATGAACGGCGCGAAGGTCGTGTCGGTGGCGATGGTGAAGGAACCGTTGGTCTTCTCGACGTCTGTCGTGAAGGCGGGGTTCTTCGGCAGGTCGCCGGGCTCGCCGGGGTCGAGGGTCTCGTTGCCCAGCGCCGCCTTGCCGCCGCCGATGCCCGTCGCATCGGGGCGTTGTCGCCGAGGTAGTCGTCGAGGATCTCCTGGTAGGTGCCGTTCTCGATGACGTTCTTCAAGCCCTCGTTGAACGCCTTGCGCAGCGCCTCGTTGTCGCCCTTCTTGACGGCCATGCCGTAGCTGGAGGCCTTCTCCTGTTCGGTGACCGTCTTCAGTGCGACGTTGCCCGTGGCGATGCCGTAGGCGAGGATCGGGTAGTCGTCGAAGACCGCCGCGGAGTTGCCTGTGGTCACGTCGTTGTACGCGTCGGCGGCGTCCTGGAAGCCGGTGACCGTGAAGCCGAACTCCTTGCCGAGGTTCTCGGCGAAGGAGTAGCCCTCAGTGCCGGTCTTGGCCGAGACGGACTTTCCTCGAGATCCTCGTAGCCGGTGATGGACGTGTCGTCCGAGGCGATGGCCATCTGGATGCCGGAGTCGAAGTACGGGTTGGAGAAGTCGAACGTCTTCTGGCGCTCCTTGGTGATCGACATACCCGCCATCACGGCATCCGCCTGACCGGCGGTCACTGCTGCCAGTGCGCCGTCGAAGCCGAGCACGTCGATCTTGACGTCGAAGCCCTGGTCTTCCGCGACCGCGTGGATGAGGTCGATGTCGATGCCGCGCAGCTCGCCGTCGCGCTGGAACTCGAACGGCGCCCACGTGGTGTCGGTGGCGATCGTGAAGGTCTGTCCCTTCACGCCGTCGTCGGCTGCGGCCGGTTTCGTGGCGGCGTTCGCGATGCCGACGGCGCCGCCGATCGTGAACAGCAGGATGAACATCGCGGTGATGCTCGCGAGCAGCGCGAGGCGGTTCTCACGCCACCAGTTCGCCGGTTGTCTGAGCAGAGTCATGAATTCCTCGTCATCGTCGTCGACCTTGTTGCCTGGCCCGTGCCAAGAAATAGGTCGCGCAGGGCGCTGTGGGGTGGACTCGGCGCACAGCGAAAGATGGCACGATTGAACTCGCGTCGCATCGTTCCGGGGGAGGTTGCCAGATGAGCGCCTCCGTCACGGTGATCGTGCCGACGTTCAACGAGCGTGACAACGTCGCCGAACTCGTCTCGCGCACAGCGGCCGCGCTGGCCGGACGTGAAGCCGAGATCCTCTTCGTCGACGACAGTTCCGACGACACCATGGCCGAGATCGCGCGGGTCTCGGCATCCGCTCCGGTCCCCATCCGCGGCATCCACCGCGAGCACAACACGGCGGGTCTGGGCGGGGCCGTCGTGGTCGGGCTCGCCGAGGCCGCGCACGACGTCTGCGTCGTCATGGACGGCGATCTGCAGCATCCGCCCGAGCTGCTCCCGACGATGATCGCACGGTACGAACGGGGGATGCCGATGTCGTCGCCGCCTCCCGCTACATCGGCGGCGGAGATTCGGCGGGCCTGGGGACGGCCGTGCGCCTGGGCGTGTCGAAGGCCGCGACCGCAGTGACCAAGGCGATGTTCCTGCGCAGGCTCTGGCGCAGCACCGACCCGATGACCGGGTTCTTCCTGGTGGACCGGTCGCGCCTGGACCTGGACACGCTGCGCCCCGAGGGCTTCAAGATCCTGCTCGAAATCCTGGTGCGCGGCGGTGAACGACGTGAGCTGCGCATCGCCGAGGTGCCGCTGGAGTTCGCCGAGCGGCGGAACGGCGTGTCGAAGGCGAGTCTGCGCCAGGGCGCCACTTTCCTCGCGCACCTCGCACGGCTGCGATTCGGGAAGATGGGGCTGTTCGCGATGATCGGCGGCATCGGTGCTGTGGCGAACATCGGCATCATGTGGCTGCTCACGCACCTGGGCATGGACTACGTGCTGGCGGCGATCATCGGCGCCGCGGTGACGATCGTGGGAAACTTCGTGCTGCAGGAGCTGTTCGTCTTCCGCGACGAACGACAGGACGCCTCACGCTTGTGGGTGCGCTTCGCGGCATCCGTCTCCTTCAACAGCATCGAGGCGGCGCTGCGCATCCCGGTGATGGCGCTGATGGTCGAGACCTGGCGCCTGTCCGCCGTGCTGGCCACGGCGATCTCGCTGGTGGTCGCCTTCTTCGCGCGGTTCCTGTTCCACGCGCTGGTCGTCTACGCGCCGCGGCGGCGCCGAGCGACGGATGCCGAGGGCGAGCCGCCCACCGACACCGCCGCGCTGCGCGTCATGCGGGCCATCGACGCCGAGGCGATGCGGCCCGGCGAGCTGTAGAGCGTAGGCGGTCTGTCGCTTCGCCCTCCGCGAGACTTCGCCTCCGGCGCGAGACTTCGTTTCCGGCGCGAGACTTTGTTTCCGGCGCGAGACTTCCCTTCCGGCGCGAGACTTCCCTTCCAGCATGAGACCCGTCACCGTGCGTGCTGTTTCGTGCTGGAGAGGAAGTCTCGCAGGTTCTATCGTGCGGTCTCGCGACTCATTCGCATGCGATGCCGTCTCCGTCGCGGTCGAGCTTTCGGCTGTACCCGGGTTCGCCCTTGTAGATGGGCGCGGCTCCGTGTGCGCGGGCATCGGTGCAGTTGCGATAGGTGACGTCGACCGGTGGCTTGGGAGCTACGGGGGCCGGTTTGGCAGGCTTGGGTGCGACCGGTGCGGGCTTGGGAGCGACGGGTGCGGGCTTGGGAGCGACCGGGGCCGGTTTAGCAGGGGCGACCGGAGCGGGAGCCGGAGCGAACGGCACCGGAGCAGACGAGGTCCTGACCGGCGTCGGAGTCTGCTCGACGGGAAGCGGAGTGACGGGTGCCACGATGGTCGCGAAGGCGGAAGTCGGCGTCGGCTCGGTCGGGCACGTGGTGAGGATGCGTCGGATGGCGTCGTGCTCGGCCTGGGTCACCCACAATCCGTACGTCGCCTTGACCGCGACCTGGCGAGCGACGTACTCG
Source organism: Microbacterium suwonense (assembly GCF_030296555.1). Classification (NCBI taxonomy): domain Bacteria; kingdom Bacillati; phylum Actinomycetota; class Actinomycetes; order Micrococcales; family Microbacteriaceae; genus Microbacterium; species Microbacterium suwonense. The sequence continues at coordinate 2,086,977 of NZ_AP027728.1, read as the reverse complement.
CACCGGAATGATGTGTTCTTCGGAAGCCAGGTGGCTGCGTCCCCGTCGCGCTTCTGAGCGTTTGCCGATCCGTCCACGGCGAGAAGGTTGAGCGGGTCGTTGGCGAAGGTGGCGCGCTGATCCGCCGTGAGCAGCCGTGCGCCCTTCTGCCATGCGTCGCTGAGCGCCACGACGTGGTCGATCTGCACGAGCTCAGAGGTGCCCTGTCCGCGCACGAAGCCGACGACGGCTCCGGTGTATGGGTCATCCAGCGTTCCGGTCAACACCCTGCACGATCCCAACCGCACAACGTCGGACAGTTGAGCGCCGAGGATATCGTTGCGGGTGTCGCAGCCGTTGCGGTCCACATCCAGCCAGCGCTGGCCGAATTCAGACCGGTCGTACCCGGTCTTCGCGGCACGCCCCTTCACGGGGATGGTCTCCAGCACGTCCAGCGCGGCGAGGTCGGACGTCGCCGCGCTGTCGCCCACGGTGGAGGCAAGTCCGGTGAAGGCTACGAGCTCATCATCTGCATCCGCATCTGCATCCGCATCTGCATCCGCATCTTGATCCGCAGGGATCGTGGGTTCGGGTGCAGGCGTGGTGGACTCGGTCACCGCCGGGGCCGCGGACGGAAGATGATCCGCGCCCTGCCCGAAGACGTTCGCGCTGATGGTTCCGGTGACCATGAACGCGACAGCCGAGATCGCCGTGACCGCGGTCGCCACCTTGCGGCTACGGAACCTCAGCCAGGTGGGTGTGTTCTTCGCCATCGCGACGATGCCGGTGATGAGCACGACGAGGAACAGCGGCGCGAGGACGGGGAGAGGATCAGCGTGAGCAGAGCGCCCACGAGGCAGATGAGCACCCATGCCCAGATCGGCAGACGTCGGCGTGACTTGCCTGGGGCGACCTGTGGCTGCGGTGGGGGAAGCAGAGCAGTGGGTGTCGTTATGGCCCGCACCTGAGCAGTCCACGCGGTGCCGTTCCACCAGCGGTGCTGACCCGGGGTCGACGGGTCGGGGTACCAGCCTGCGGGGGTGGTCGTCATCACGCAACTGCCAATCTGCGCGGCGGCTCGTCCGGGGTATAGCCGGGCGGGTCACCGGGCCCTCATACGCGCGCGTCCGCGCGCGGTCCAGTCATCGGACATTCGGGGGATGTCCGAGCAGCCATCCCCCGGCAGCTGACCTCATCATATTGCGCGAGCGGGGCGACGGCGACGTCGTCTGATGCCCCGCGTGCCGAGTGCGGTGCGAGACGTGGTTGACCCTGCGTCGGCCCGCGAGACTTTGCTTCCAGCACGAGACCCGTCGCCGTGCGTGCTGTTTCGTGCTGGAGAGGAAGTCTCGCGGGTCCTACAGCGGCATGAGGCGAGGGTCACAGCCCTTGGCCGGCGTCCCATAAGCGCTCCGTGCGACCGGCGAGCAGGGCGTCGAGCGAGATCGCCTGGGCGTCGGTGAGCGATGCGACGTAGTCGATGATGCCGCGGCCGCGCGCGAGAGCGTCGAGGTCGGCATCCGTGCGCTGTGCGACGAGCTCGGGAGAGTGCTGGCGCAGGCGATGGTAGTCGTCGGTGGCGAGCTCGACCAGGTCGATCAGGCGACGCGGGGCGCGGCGAGCGTCGCTGGGGTCGTCGAGCCAGGCGGTGAAGCCGTCGACGAGCCGCTCGAGCACGCTGGCCTGGCCGCGCTGGTAGACGGTGAGGTCGGGGCGCTCCAGGATGAACCGCTCGTGCAGGAACTTCAGCACCGCGACCTCGTGCCAGGCTTGGCGGTTCAGGCTGACGTGTCCGCTCCTGGCATCCGGATGCCGGTGCACCTCCACGGACGACTGCAGGCGCGCGATCCACCCGGTCGTGAACCGGGCCAGCGCGCGCTCGCTGGCCAGGGAGCCGTCGAACGGCTCTGCCACCAGTCCATCGATGACCTCGGAGGCGACCTTGGCAACCGCCTCGCCGAATGCGTCAGGATCGGCGATCCAGGCATCCTTCTCCTGCAACCGACGCCACAGCAGCTCCAGTGAGTGCCCCGGCGTGCGGGTGTCAGCGGCCAGGGCTTCGGCATCGGATGCCCGAAGCCGAGCCAGCTCTCGATGCCACGACTTGAACTCGGCGGACAGCGTCGCGGGGTTCAGCAGACCGGCACGGTAGAAGTCGTCGAGGTCATGCAGGGAGTAGGCGATGTCGTCGGAGATGTCCATGATCGAGCACTCGACGGTCTGCTGCCCCCGCGCGATCAGGGGATATGCGGAGAGCGCCCGCTGCGCATCCGGCTCGTCGATCGCGTAGTAGTTGAACTTGCTCGCCCCGCCGCGCCGGGGCCCGCCCTCGCCGCGCCGCCACGGGTACTTCAGCACCGCCGCGCGCACGGCTGCGGTGAGGTTCAGGCCGACACCCGGACGGTCGTGCTCATCGAGGCGGGTGAGGATGCGATAGGTCTGCGCATTGCCCTCGAAGCCCTCGCCGAGCCCGAACCGCGTGCGCGCCAGTCGATCCAGTGCCTGCTCGCCGAGGTGCCCGAACGGCGGATGCCCGAGGTCGTGCGCGGCGGCGGCCGCCTGCACGACGACCGGATGCGCACCGCCCAGCTCGTCGACGATGGCACCGCGCTCGTCGGTCTGCGTCGACAGGTGCGTCGCAATCGCCCGGGCGACTGCGGCGACCTTGATGGAGTGGGTCAGGCGGTTGTGCACGGCGAGGCCGGCGCCGGCCTGCGAGATCACCTGGGTCACGGCCGACAGCCGCGAGTAGTACGGCGAGAACCGGATGCGCTCGACGTCCACCCGGAACTGGGGATGCCCCTCGGCCTGCTGGAACTCGTTCAGCGTCTCGGGCAGGCGCCGCGTCTGGCGGGGGTCGGAGGCGTTCTGAATGGCGGGAGGCGGATGCTGCGGCATGACGTCAGTGTGCCACGAAGGCGCCGATGCACGATGCTCGGGGAATCGTGCGGCGCGACACCTGTCCTCAGCTCTGCTCCAGCAGAGCCTGAATCTGCGCGGTGACCAGGTCGGGACGGGTGATGAACGGGTGATGCCCGGTCGGCAGGTCGACCCAGCGGGTTGCCCGGGCCGCGTGGAAGCGCTGCAGCTCGACCGATGTGCTGAGATCCTGCGTGCAGACCAGATATGTCGAATCGACACCCTGCCAGCCGGCGGCAGTGGTGGGAGTCAGGAACGCCGTGGCGGCCTGGGCGGTCACACGTTCCCACGCCTCTTGCTGAGATGCAGCGTCTGCATCCTGAAGGAACCGTGATCCGAACGAGGCACGGTCATACCCGGACAGCCTCAGTGTGCCGTCTCCGTTGTCACCGATCGAGACCGGGTCGCTCTCACCGCTCATGATCATGCCCTGCGACTGTCCGGTATCCGGAAGGTAGGACGACGCATACAGCAGGTGCGCCACTGCAGGATGCCGGCCGGCTTCGGCGATGACCGTGCCGCCGTAGGAGTGGCCGACGACGATCGCGGAGTCGACATCGTCGAGCTCGGTGCGAAGAGCCGCTGCATCCGCAGCCAGGCCACCCGCGATCTGATCGGGTGAGACCTCGCCGCAGGACGGCAGAGCGACGGCCCGGCTGCGGATGCCCGTCCGCTCCTGAAGGAGATCGGCCGTCGGCTGCCACCACCACTGGCCGTCACGCACCAGTGCACCGTGGACGAAAATCAGTTCCATTGAGACTTCCTTCTCTGGCTCGTTCCCCTGCCTCCCACGACGCTACGGCCATGCGAGTGGCAGACGGCGCCGATCTGCTCACAGCGGAATGGCATACGGCATAGATTCGTGAGGGGTGCAGAGAGTTTCCTGGCGCAGTCGGGACATCGCGTGGCGTTCGATCGTCGCGGCGCTCGTTCCGCTCATGCCGCTCCCGTACCTCGATCATCACCCGACCCGGCTCGCCACCTGGCGAACCGTTCCTCCCTGCGCACCGCAGGACGAAAGGAAATACATGAGTGACACCAACAGCACCGCGAACGTCGTTCCCGGCACGCCGCGCCTGCCGCACCTGCAGTTCGGCTTCACCGGCGGTGCCGCAGGCTGGCTCGGTATCGGCATCGGCGGCTTCCTGATCACTCTCATCACGCTTGGCATCTGCTACCCGTGGGCGGTCGTGATGACATACCGGTGGAAGACCAAGCACACCTGGATCAACGGGCAGCGCCTGCGCTTCACGGGCACGGCACCTCGGCTCTTCGGGATGTGGATCAAATGGTTCCTGCTGTGCGTGATAACGATCGGCATCTATGGCTTCTGGGTCTACCCGCGCCTGCAGAAGTGGATCGTCGAGCACCAAGAACTCGACCCGACCAGCTGACGTTCGGTCGGCTCAGCGCCCCGGTCCACAGGTGGTGGGCGCGGGGCGCTGTCGCGTACATCGGCGGAGCGCACTCGATTTCGGTACTGCGCCGGTTGGCCTTGCTCGCTGATAGATTTCTGCGCTGACGACCGAGCGGCCCACTGCAGACGAGAAGCGCATGCGTCTCCGATACCCCGGCGTCTGTCGTCTCTGCGACGGGAAACTCCGGGCTTGTAACGTTGTGTTAGCCCGATAAGCGCTTATGCGGCCGATGGGCAGCGGCTCAGGTCTGAGGCCTGGATGCTGCATTGCAGGCGGTGGTGTCGATCGTCGCAGACTGAATGAACACAGAAGCCCCTCACGGCTCTCATGGTCTTACCGAGGCTGCTCGCGCCGCCCGGCGCGAGCAGCGAACGCGTCGATTGCACCGAGGATCTCGGTGCTCAGCCAGAATGGCCCGAGGTTGTGTTCCGTTTTTGCTGTCAGGATGCCCGCATCGACCAGCGCCTGCAGCGGTGGGTAGGCGTTCGGACGCTGGATGCCCAGTTCTTCAGCCGCCGTGACGGCATCGAGCACAGGGCGGCGGGCGATGATATTGAGAAGCTTCCATGCGTTGCTGGAGCGACGTGCAGTGAGTCGAGCCTCCCATGACTGTTGGATCTCATCGATGTCGGTGATGAGTTGTCTCGCGTTCGACACGGCCCTGATCGAGGCATTCGCGAAGGCCAGCACAACAGGGGAGACGTCTCCCTCGCGGTAGTCGGTGAGCGCTCGGTGGTAGCCCTCGACATCCGCCAGCAGCCCTGCTGAGACCGGCACGGCCACGTTCTGTGTCACTCCGCGATGGCGCAGCATCGCCTGTGCGAGCGCGCGACCGGTGCGTCCGTTGCCATCGCTGAATGGGTGGATCGTTTCGAACTGGGCATGAGCCACAGCAACAGCGATCAGTGGTGCAAGGTCCTGGCGCCGCGCAAAGGCGACAAGATCCGAGATGAGAGTCGGAATACGGGAATGATCGGGAGCCACGAACTCTGCACCGATCGGACTGTCTGTTCGGGTGCCGATCCACACCGCCTGGTCACGCCATTCTCCGGGTGTGTGGCGGGGCTGAGCTGCCATCAGGATGCGGTGCATCTCCCGGATGGCATCATCGGAGATGGCCGTGCTCAGGTCGAGGGCGGCGTGCAGCGATTGTGTGTTGGAGGCGATCAACTCGGCATTGCGACTGCCCTTGGCGCCGAGTTCTGCGCTGAAGATCGCGCGAGCGCTGGCGGTCAGGTTCTCTATCTGGGACGACGACGCGGCCTCGGATCGGAGAAGCACAGGAGCGAAAGCAGCGACGCGATGACCAAGCTCTGCATCGAACCGACTCAGTGCGTTGGCAGCGGTGGTCGCGGCCTCCGCTGCCTCTGGTGAGGGCAACGGTGACCGTGCGGCGATGAGCGGTGGCACAGACGCCTTGTACCGACCGCGGCCGAAGCCGGCAGTAGGTTGCCAGGATCGGCTCTCCCACTCCAGAGCCGGCCATCGCGGGGTGGCGTTACTCATACACGATCACCACTCGGTGTATGAGTAATTGAGTTACTCATACACCGATCCTACGCCGTGTATGGGTGCGTGAACAGGCGCTTATCCGGGCTTGTCATTGAGTTGCTTGTTTCGGAACGCCGGTGTGTATCGCTGCCGCTTCGTTTCGGCACAAGACCGGCACTAGCTCTGGAGCGCCCCAGAAACCTCGATTCGGTAAACCACTACCCGAGCCATGGTCTCGCATCGAGCCAACGTCGGCCATCGGCTGTCATCGAAGTCGAGTGATCCACGCATCGTCGAGGCCAGCAGCGAGCATCATTCGCTCGCCAAGCTCGGCGCCGGTCACTTCACCGTTCCGCCGAGCGAGCGGATCGAGCAACTGAGTCAGCCTATGTGGCGCAAGGAGTGTTCCGTTCTGCACAGCGTGCCACAGCGCGTCAGCGACCAGCGATGGATCCTCGCGAGCCTCGACTAGGTCCGCGATCGCTCGCTCGACTGTCATGGTCGGCAGCCCGTCGATGTACGTCACATCGGCCGCGTCGAGTATGCGCACCCGTAGCTGAATGCTGGGGAGGCGAGTCGTGCGTCGGTGCGGTACCACTAGCCCGGTCGCGCCGGGGAACCAGTCGCCGATGCGTCTGGATCGTGAAGCAGCGGTCGGACAAGGAGGCCCGCCCGCTGTCATTTAGTGCTCTAATCGTGGAAGCTGCTCGCGACGGCATCGGCCAACTGATCATTGAACGGGACGAGTCCGTGGAGCAGGCCGACCGTCGGCTGATCGCTGGAATTCTGCGGCGCGAGGGATCCGCTGGCTTCCGTTATGAGCACGCAGCGCCTCACGAGCATCCACTGCTCTGGGTGAGCGACGCTGTGGCCTGGTGCTACTCGAGCGGAGGGGACTGGATCCGCCGCGTGGAGGCGCGCGTAACCCGGCTGTAGAAATACGTGAGCCTGGCTCGTCATACCGTCCGGAAGACTGCCAGGCTCCGAGGGCTACTGCCCGCCCTACCACTATGTTCCCCCGAATAAGTGCTTATCCGGCTCGTGGTTAGCTGCTTATTCCGGGGTGACGACGTGCTCCGCTGCCGCCTCGTACCGGCACAAGACCGGCACAAGCCCCATGCGCGGCACGTTCCGTCTCGCTTCGCCCCGGAGCAGCGGATGCTCAAGGACTGGTCGGAACAGCCCGGGGGAGCGCCCCAGGAACCAGCCCAAAGCAAAACCCTCGCGATGTAGAAGCTACGCGAGGGTTTCTGGGCTGATTGTAATGATCAGCCTTGTGGCTCCGACCGGCATCGATCCGGTGACCTTTCGATTTTCAGTCGAACGCTCTACCAACTGAGCTACAGAGCCGCGCGACCGGCGAACCTGTCGCGTCCGATACGAAAGGCCTTCTCGAAAGAAGGCCCGTCGCTTGGAGCGACCCTGACGGGACTTGAACCCGCGACCTCCGCCGTGACAGGGCGGCACGCTAACCAACTGCGCTACAGGGCCATAACTTTTCAATTGTATCGGATGAAGTGACCCCAACGGGATTCGAACCCGTGCTACCGCCGTGAAAGGGCGGCGTCCTAGGCCGCTAAACGATGGGGCCGAAGAGAGTCCCGAGGGCTTCCCTTGCCGACGCTCAAGCATAAGGGACGGCCCGATGAAAAACGAAATCGGAGGCGAGTCCTCTTTCCGCCCGGGCGATTCGGGTGAACGATGGACTCGTCCTCTGTGCCCGGCAGTTCGGCCAAGACTGTTGCGGATGTGACGAATGTTGTTAGTGTGGCACTTGTGAAACCGGCGGAAGGGGCCGCGTGAACGACGAGGTCAAATGGGATGCCGGCTCAGCATCCGAGGATTGCGGGTGCGCACCGACGCCTGCCGAGCAGCGTGCGTTCTGGCCGTCTTCGAAGGTCACCCGTCGCGGCGCCATCGCCGTCGGTGCACTGAGCGCGATCGCGTTCACTGCTTTCGGCATCAGCCGCACTCAGGTCGCGCACGCTGCCGACTACCCCAGCTGGGGCGACGTCCAGCGCGCCAAGGCGAACGAAGCCGCCAAGGGTGCGGAGATCACCCGCATCGAGCGGCTGATCCAGTCGCTCACGCAGAAGGCCGCCGCCGCCGAGCAGGCCGCTCGCGTGGCCGGCGACGAGTTCTACGAGGCGCAGCAGGCGTTCTTCGAGCAGGCCGAACGCGCCGACGAACTGCAGAAGCAGGCTGACGAGCAGTCGAAGATCGCCGACGAGAGCTCCCGCAAGGCAGGGCAGGTCGCCACGCAGCTGTATCGCAGCGGCGGTGACCAGGCTGCCCTCGAATTGTTCCTCTCCGAATCGTCCAGCGGTGCCGACGGGCTGCTTTCGCGCCTGGGCAGCATGGACCAGCTGCTCGAGTACAACCGGACCATCGCCGACCGTGCGGCAGCCGCACGTGATTCCGCACAGTCCCTGACCGATCAGGCCAAAGCTGCGCGCGACGAGCGCGACCGGCTGCAGAAGATCGCCGAAGAGAAGATGGTCCGCGCGCAGCAGGCGGCGAATGCCGCACAGGCCGCCCTCGACGAGAAGCAGAACAACCTCAGCACACTTCAGGCGCAGCTCGCCTCCCTCAAGGACAAGACGACCGCCACGGTCGCCGCGTACCAGGAGGGCGAGCGCAAGCGTAAAGAAGCCGAAGCCAAGCGCAAGCGCGAAGAAGAGGAGCGTCGTCGCAAGGAGGCTGAGGAGGCCGCGAAGAACAACAGCGGCGGCGGCTCCGGCGGCGGCTCCGGGGGCGGCAGCTCCGGCGGAGGCGGCGGGGGCTCCGGTGCCTGGCGTCGTCCGCACGGCGGCTTCATCTCCTCCTACTACGGCATCCGCGGCGTCCAGTGCACCAGCGGCTACTGCGCCTCGCGCAACCACGGCGGGCTCGACTTCGCCAACGGATGCGGCGCCCCGATCTATGCCGCGCACTCGGGCACGGTCGACTTCGCCGGCTACAACGGCGGCTACGGGAACTACACGCGCATCCAGCATGGCGGCGGCCTCGCCACCGGCTACGGCCATCAGGTGCGCTTCGCCGTGCGCTACGGGCAGCACGTCAACGCCGGCCAGGTCATCGGCTACGCCGGCAACACCGGCAACTCGTTCGGATGCCACGTGCACTTCGAGGTGTACGTCAACGGGCGTCGCGTCGATCCGTATCCGTTCATGAAGGCCCGCGGCGCGATCTGAGCATCCGTCACTGCGGAACCGGCACCCGTCGCGGCGCGATCTAGCATCCGTCAGAACGTCGGATGCCCGGCATCCGCCACCGCAGACAGCACGAGACCCCCGGCGCGAGCCGAGGGTCTCGGTGACGTGATCCGGAAGGTCAGCGCTCCTGGCCGGCGCGGACGATCGCCTCGTCGAGGATGCGCTGCGCCTCGGCGGCATCGCCCCACGCGTCGACCTTGACCCACTTGTTCGGCTCGAGATCCTTGTAGTGCTCGAAGAAGTGCGCGATCTCCTTCTTCGTGTACTCGGGCAGGTCGCCGATGTCCTGGATGTGCTCCCAGCGCGGATCCTTCGAGAGAACGGCAACCAGCTTGTCGTCGCCACCGGCCTCGTCGCTCATCTTCAGCACCGCGACGGGGCGCACGTTCACGACGACGCCCGGGAAGATCGCGTGGTCCAGCAGCACGAGCACGTCCAGCGGGTCGCCGTCCTCACCGAGCGTGTTGTCGAAGTAGCCGTAGTCGGCGGGGTAGCCGAAGGTCGTGTAGAGCACCCGGTCGAGGTGCACTCGTCCGGTCTCGTGGTCGACCTCGTACTTGACGCGGCTGCCGCGCGGGATCTCGATGACGGCGTCATGTGCCATGCGTGTGCTCCTCGGGAGAGATGTCGGGTGGATGCCGCAGACCAGCCTACTCGTGACCCTGCAGCGCTTGATCGCTGTGACCGCCGACGATGTGGGCGAGGATGCGGGCGACAGGACGGTTCAGCAGCAGGATCAGCAGCGCCGCATATCCGATCGGCGTGACGAAGATCGCGATCGCCAGCGCGACGATGAACAGGACGATCGCCGCGGCGTCGCCGATCGCCCCGTCCGCAGCCGCGACTCCGGCATCGTCGTCAGCTCCGGATGCCGCAGCAGATACAGCCACCCGCCGAGAGTAGTCACCTGGGTGAGGATCAGGGTGCCGATGTAGGTGACCGCCTGCAGCGGGTCGGTGTGCATCTGCCCGAGCATCGCCGTCGGCACGGGCAGCCAGACGATCGTCGCCATCCACCCCACGTTGATCAGCAGCAGACGCCCGGTCACCCGCTCCACGTCACGGTATTGGCTGTGATGACCGATCCAGAACGTCGCGATCAGCAGAAAGCTCAGCGCGAAGCTGAGCAGCTGGCCCGCATGCTCCTCATAGAACTCAGCAGTGCTGAGACGCCCAGACGCGGCTTCCGTGACCGCCTCCATCAGGGGAAGGATCAGCAGGGTCATGGCGATCGCCACGACCGCGTCGACGAATGCCTTGAAGCGCTCGGTGGGGTACGTGGTGCGGCTCTGATCGGACACCAAGACAGACTAACGGCGCGAACCACTGCGCGTCGGCGATCCTGCCCGTACGGTGGAGAAGTGCCTTCGCTCGATCCTGCTGTCGCCGCCGTCCGCCTCGCTGTGCGCACCGCCCTCGCCACGTCTACGGGCGAGCATGTCGTGGTCGCCCTGTCCGGTGGAGCCGACTCGCTCGCGCTGACGGCAGCCACAGCCTTCGAAGCCGCCAAGGTCGATGCGACGGTCACCGCGGCCGTCGTGGACCACGGACTGCAGCCCGGATCGGATGCCGTCGCGCAGCGCGCAGCGGAGCAGGCGCGGTCGCTCGGAGCGGATGCGAGGGTGCTCACCGTGCAGGTGGATGCCCAGCATCCGGACGGGCTCGAGGCCGCGGCTCGGGATGCCAGGTACGCGGCGCTGCGGGATTGCGCGCAGCAGCTCGGCGCGACCGTCGTGCTGCTCGGGCACACCCTCGACGATCAGGCCGAGACCGTGCTGCTGGGGCTCTCGCGGGGCTCCGGGTCGACGAGTCTGCAGGGCATGGCGCCCGAGCGGGTGGATGCCGACGGGATCCGGTGGCTTCGGCCGATGCTCGGCCTGCGGCGCGTGACCACGCGGGCGTGCTGCACGGCATCCGATCTCTCCCCTGGGACGACCCGCACAATACCGAGCCGCGCTTCGCCCGCGTGCGCGTGCGCGAACGGGTGCTGCCGGTGCTGGAGTCCGAGCTCGGACCCGGCATCGCCGAGGCGCTCGCGCGCACGGCTGAGCAGCGCGGGAGGATGCCGAGGCCTTCGAGGAGATGATCCACGAGACCATCGAGGACATCGTCGAGCATGCTGAGGCGGGCATCTCCGTCAGCGTCGCCGCGCTCGCCGCGAACCCGGCCGCGCTGCGCAACCGCATCATTCGGCTGGTCGTCGACAGCGAGTTCGGCGTGAGCCTGAGCCGCACGCAGACGCTCGAGGTCGCCCGGCTGGCCACCGACTGGTCGGGGCAGGGGCCGATCGACCTTCCCGGCTGCACGGCGGCCCGCACCGGCGGACGGATCGTGTTCGCCGCCCGCTGACCGCGCATCGACCCACGCCTTCATGCCGCCCGCTGACCTCGCATCGACCCACGTCTTCATGTGGCGCATATGGCCGCATCCGATCAACTGATCAGGCCATATGCGCCACGTGAAGACGGTGGGCGACACAGCGGCGCCACGCGAGACGGTGGGCAGAAGGCTACTTCTTGCCGAAAAGCCCGCCGAGGATGTCGCCGATCACGTTCCCGCCGCCGGCCTGCGAAGGCGAGCTCGCCGACGCACCCTCCGAGCAGGCCGCCCAGGCCGCCGAGGATGTCACCCAGACCGCCGCCGGACCCCTGCTGGCCGCCGCCGAGCAGGCCGCCGAGCACATCGCCGAGCCCGCCGCCGCTGTTCCCGTCGGATGACGACGACCCCTTCGCGTTGGCGATGACGCCCATGATGATCGGCGCGAGGATCGGCAGGAGCTTGCCGAAGTCGATGCCGCCTGCCGTCTTCTCCGAGCTGGTGAGGCTCTGCACGACATCCTGCTTCTTGTCGCCGAAGACGTGCTTCACGATCTTGTCGCCGTCGGTCTGATCCACGTCGTCGACCTTCGACGCTCCCGAGAAGCCGCCGTGGCGGTTCAGCGCCTGCTCGATCGCCGAGGATCCCTCCTCAGTCTGGGCGTTCTTCGCCAGCCCGCCGACCAGGGCGGCGCCGCCCTCTTGAACGGCCTGGCGTGCGACGTCGGTGCTCACGCCGAAGCGCTCGGCGATGTCGCCGATCGGCACCTGCTTGAGGATGTCGTCGAGGTCCATGTCTTCCTTCTCCCCGCGGGCGCACGCCCACTCCTCCGCTCAGGGTAGTGCGGATGCCGGGGCCGTTCGACCTAAAATCGTTGCATGCGTGCAGCGGACATCTCAGCAGACCTCACCCAGATCCTCGTCACAGAGGAGGAGATCCACGCCAAGCTCGAGGAGCTCGCCGCGCGCGTCGCCGCCGACTACGAGGGCAAGGACCTGCTTCTGGTCGGTGTGCTCAAGGGTGCCGTGATGGTGATGGCCGACTTCGCCCGTGCGCTGCCGTTCCATGCGCCGATGGACTGGATGGCCGTCTCGAGCTATGGGGCGAGCACCAAGTCCAGCGGCGTCGTGCAGATCCGCAAAGACCTCGACACCGACCTGCACGGCAGGCACGTGCTGATCGTCGAGGACATCATCGACTCGGGTCTGACGCTGAGCTGGCTGCTGGAGAACTTCGAATCCCGCGGCGCGGAGTCGATCGAGGTGCTCGCGCTGCTGCGCAAGCCCGAGGCGGCGAAGGTGGAGATCGACTGCAAGTACGTCGGCTTCGACATCCCGGTCGAGTTCGTCGTCGGCTACGGTCTGGACTACGCCGAGCGGTACCGCAACCTGCGCGACGTCGCCGTGCTCGCCCCGCACGTGTACTCCTGACCCCCAAGCCCGTCTATTTGTGCCGTATGCACGGTATGTGCGGCGTGTCGCGTGCATTCGCGACAAATAGACGGGCGGGTGTGCGGGTACGCCGTCGGTGAACGCACAGCAGGGCGCTAGCGGGCTGGCGGTACGCTGAACGGATCATGGATGTCAAGAAGGTCTCCCGGAACCCGCTGATCTACATCGCGTTGATCGGCGTGCTGCTGTTCGCCGGCTTCCTGCTGATTTCGAACCTGTCGGCGCCCAAGCAGATCACGGTGCCCCAGGGGCTGGAGCTGCTCGACGGCAAGACGGTCACCAAGGCCGTCAACACCGACGGCGACCAGCGGGTCGACCTGACCCTCTCGAAGGAGTTCGAGGGGTCGAAGAATGTGCAGTTCTACTACGTCGAGGCCCGTGCCGATCAGGTCGTCAAGGCCATCGACGCCGCTGACATCAAGGCCGCCGACGTCGTCGACGTGGTGCCCCGCGCGACCTGGTTCGACGGCTTCCTCTCGCTTCTGCTGCCCCTGGTGCTGCTGGGGCTGCTGTTCTGGTGGCTGCTCTCGTCGATGCAGGGCGGCGGCAGCAAGGTCATGCAGTTCGGCAAGTCCAAGGCCAAACTCGTCAGCAAGGAGACCCCGACGGTCACCTTCGCCGACGTGGCCGGCGCCGACGAGGCCATCGAGGAGCTCCACGAGATCAAGGAGTTCCTGCAGGACCCGGGCAAGTTCCAGGCGATCGGAGCCCGCATCCCCAAGGGCGTGCTGCTGTACGGCCCTCCCGGAACCGGGAAGACGCTGCTCGCCCGCGCCGTCGCAGGCGAAGCGGGTGCACCTTTCTACTCGATCTCCGGTTCGGACTTCGTCGAGATGTTCGTCGGCGTCGGCGCCTCCCGCGTGCGTGACCTGTTCAACCAGGCCAAGGAGAACGCGCCGGCCATCATCTTCATCGACGAGATCGACGCCGTCGGTCGTCACCGCGGCGCAGGCATGGGTGGCGGAAACGACGAGCGCGAGCAGACGCTGAACCAGATGCTCGTCGAGATGGACGGCTTCGACCCGAACGCCAACGTCATCGTCATCGCGGCGACGAACCGTCCCGACATCCTCGACCCTGCGCTGCTGCGCCCGGGCCGCTTCGACCGGCAGATCGGCGTGGACGCCCCCGACCTGAAGGGGCGCCTGCACATTCTCGAAGTGCACGCCAAGGGCAAGCCGCTGTCCAAGTCTGTCGAACTCGAGGTCGTCGCCCGCAAGACCCCGGGCTTCACCGGTGCCGACCTGGCCAACGTGCTCAACGAGGCAGCGCTGCTGACCGCGCGCTCCAACGCGCAGCTGATCGACAACCGCGCCCTCGACGAGGCCATCGACCGCGTGATCGCGGGCCCGCAGCGGCGCACCCGCGTGATGAAGGACAAGGAGCGGCTCATCACCGCGTACCACGAGGGCGGGCACGCGCTCGCCGCCGCGGCGATGAACTACACCGACCCGGTCACCAAGATCACGATCCTCCCGCGCGGCAAGGCCCTCGGCTACACGATGGTGCTGCCGCTGGACGACAAGTACTCCGTGACCCGCAACGAGCTGCAGGATCAGCTCACCTATGCGATGGGCGGCCGCGTCGCCGAGGAGATCGTCTTCCACGATCCGACCACGGGTGCGAGCAACGACATCGAGAAGGCGACGAGCATCGCCCGCAAGATGGTCACCGAGTACGGCATGACCACTCAGGTCGGCCCGGTCAAGCTCGGCACCGAGGGCAACGAGATGTTCGTGGCGCGCGACATGAACCGCGGCCACGACTACTCCGACAAGATCGCCCAGACCGTCGACGAGCAGGTGCGCGCCCTGATCGAGCAGGCGCACAACGAGGCCTACCAGGTGATCAGCGAGAACCGCGACGTGCTCGACCAGCTCGCACTCGCGCTGATCGAGGAGGAGACCCTCGACCACCATCAGATCGCCGAGATCTTCACCGATGTGCGCAAGCTGCCCGAGCGTCCGCAGTGGCTCTCCAGCGAGAGCCGCCCGGTGTCGGCGCTGCCCCCGATCGCGATCCCGGTCCGCGACGACTCGGCGATCGCGGCCGACACGGCGGCGCAGACTCCGACGACGCGCACGGCCGGCCCGAGGACGGCCGGCGGGCAGGCACGACCGGCGACGGCCTGACGTGACTGTCGACAGGGCGCGCGTCGAACGGCTCACCCGCGAGCTGCTCGAAGCCATCGGCGAGAATCCCGATCGGCCAGGGCTGAAGCAGACGCCGAGCAGGATGGCGGAGCTGTACGCCGAGCTCTTCGCCGGCGTCGACGAGGATCCCGCCACCCATCTGGCCCGCACCATCA
Organism: Microbacterium suwonense; assembly: GCF_030296555.1. Taxonomy (NCBI): domain Bacteria; kingdom Bacillati; phylum Actinomycetota; class Actinomycetes; order Micrococcales; family Microbacteriaceae; genus Microbacterium; species Microbacterium suwonense. The sequence goes on along the minus strand of NZ_AP027728.1, from coordinate 2,071,881 downwards.
GCGTGACCAGGGGCCCGGCACCGGAGACGCTGGCGTCGGGTGCGGTGCTGCTGCGCGACATCCGCTTCCGCTCCGTCTGCGAGCATCATCTGCTGCCGTTCGCCGGGCTCGCCCATCTGGCCTACCTGCCGGGAGAGCAGGTGGTCGGCTTGGGCGCGCTGGTGAAGGTGGTCGAGACGCTCGCCTCGCGGCCGCAGGTGCAGGAGCGTCTGGGGGAGCAGATCGCGGATGCCGTGGATGAGCACCTCGACACCCGGGGCGTGCTGGTCGTGCTGGACGCCTCGCACGGCTGCGTGACCATGCGCGGGGGCCGTCAGCCGATGGCATCCACCGTCACCATCGCGGCGCGCGGTGCTTTCGTGGAGCCGGCCGCGCGTGCCGAGCTGATCGCCCTGATCGGCGGCCACGGCGAATGACCGGCATCTGGGGCATCCTCAACACCACCCCCGATTCGTTCAGCGACGGCGGGCGGTACGCCGAGCCGGCCGCGGCGATCGAGCGCGCGCACCTGATGCGCTCCCAGGGTGCGGCGATGATCGACGTCGGCGGCGAGTCCACCCGGCCCGGCGCGGTCCGCGTCGACCCGGCGGTCGAGCGCGGGCGGGTGCTGCCGGTGATCGAGGCGCTGACGGATGCCGGCATCCCGACCTCCATCGACACTCTCAACGCCGACACCGCGGTCGCTGCGGTGCGGGCGGGCACGCGTGTCGTCAACGACGTCTCGGGCGGGTTGGCCGACGAGCGGATGCTGGCGGTCGTCGCCGACCTCGGAGCCGACATCGCCATCGGGCACTGGCGAGGGCCATCGGAGGACATGTACGCCCGGGCGCAGTACTCGCGCACCGCCCGCGAGGTGGCGGCCGAGCTGCGCGAGCGGGTCGAGGCGGCCAAGGCCGCTGGCATCGCGCCCGCGCGGATCATCGTCGACCCGGGCATCGGGTTCGCCAAGACCGCCGAGCAGAACTGGGAGGTGCTGCGCGGTCTCGACGAGATCTGCGCCCTCGGGCACCGCGTGCTCGTCGGCACCTCGCGCAAGCGGCTGCTCGCCGACGCCCTGCACCGGGTCTCCGGCGATGCACCGCTCAGCGAGCGTCGCCGCGACCTGGCCACTGCAGTCACCAGTGCGCTCGCCGCCCGTGCAGGCGTCTGGGCGGTGCGTGTGCACGACGTCGCAGCCACACGAGATGCGCTGGCCGTCGCCGGCGCATGGGACGGAGCCTGAGATGGACTTCCTCGACGAGATTCTGCTGACCGGACTGACCGTCTTCGGTCACCACGGCGTCTTCGACTTCGAGCGGCGCGACGGCCAGGAGTTCACGATCGACCTGCGGCTCGGGCTGCCGCTGAAGCAGGCCGCGGCATCGGACGACGTGGCCGACACCGTGCACTACGGTGAACTCGCGGACAAGGTCGCGGCGATCGTGGCCGGGGAGCCGGTCGATCTGATCGAGACCCTGGCGCAGCGCATCGCGGATGCCGTGCTGGAGGATGCCAGGATCAAGACCATCACGGTGACTGTGCACAAGCCGCAGGCGCCGATCGAGCAGAGGTTCGCGGACGTGGCCGTCTCGATCCACCGGGCGCAGCAGGAGAGGGCTGCATGGACGTCCGCCTGACGCACCTTCCCGAGCCGCCCGACCCGAGGCCGGGACGTGAGCCCGTGGTGGCCGTGGTGGCGCTGGGCTCGAACGAGGGCGATCGCGGCGAGACGCTGCGCGCGGCCGCCGAGCGGCTGAGCCGGCTGCCGCTGGTCGACGAGCTCGTCATGTCGGAGCCGATCGAGTCAGTCGCGGTGAAGCCCGACGGCCCCGACCCCGACGCGCCCCGCTATCTGAACGCCGTCGCACGGATGACGACGCGCCTGGCCCCGCAGGTACTGCTGGGCATGCTGCACGCGGTCGAGGAGGAGCACGGCCGGGTGCGTGCGGAACGCTGGGGCGACCGGACGCTCGATCTGGATCTCATCGCCTACGGCGGTTTCCGCAGCGAGGCAGAGCACCTGATGGTGCCCCATCCGCGTGCCGCCGAGCGGCTGTTCGTGCTGGAGCCGTGGCTGAGCATCGACCCGGATGCCGTGCTGCCCGGCTTCGGCCGGGTGGATGAGCTGGTGCGCCGTCTGAAAGGCGCCTCGGCCGAGTCGGAGGCGCAGCGGTGAGGCGCACGTCGCCCGGCGTGATCGCGCTGCTGGCTCTGCTGTCGGCCGGCGCCGGGTACGGCTTCGACCACCTGCTGACCGTGACCGGGCGGGCCACCTTCACTCCGTCGGTGTTCCTGCCGGTGCTCCTGCTCCTTCTCGCGGCGGTTGTGCTGGCACTGGCCTGGCCGGTGCGCCGCAGCGTCCGCGGAGGCGCGCGCATCGATCCGTTCCGGGCGCTGCGCGCGTCGACGCTCGCCCGCGCGTCCAGCCTGCTCGGTGCGATCCTGGCCGGATTCGGTGCGGGTCTTCTCGCGTTCCTCTCCACCCGTCCGGTGCCCGCGCCGGTAGGGTCGACAGTGGCGATGGTCGCCCTGATCATCGGAGCAGTGGTGCTGATCGGGGCCGCACTGATCGCCGAACAGTTCTGCACTCTGCCGAAGGATCCTGATGACCGAGAGCCCGACGACCCCGCCGCGTGATCCGGACGGCGCCGACCGCCCGGCTGATTTTCCTGCGGCCCCTGTTCCTGCGGCCCCTGTTCCGGCGGCGGATGTTCCCCGGCCCCTGTTCCGGTGGCGGATGTTCCACCGGTCCCTGTCTCTCCGGCCGATGTTCCTCCGGCGCTGGATGCCGGCACGTATCAGGCCCTCCGCACGCCGCGCAGCGCGGCGGCGCTGAAGCTCGACGGAACCTGGCATCAGATCTCGCCGCGGTACGTCGTCTCGCAGTTCGTGCAGAACGGCATCCTGATCGCATTCGTCGTGATCGCAGCGCTCGTGCTCGGCCTCGTGCTGGACCAGGCATGGGTGTGGATACCGGCGGGCGCGATCATCCTGGTCACGCTGATCACGCTGATCATCCTGCCGAGGCAGGCCAAGGCGCTCGGCTACATGCTGCGCGACGATGACGTGGTGTTCCGCAAGGGCATCCTCTGGCAGCGGATGGTCGCGGTGCCGTACGGGCGCATGCAGCTGGTCGACATCACCCAGGGGCCGCTGGACCGGGCCTTCGGCGTCTCGCAGCTGAAGATGGTCACCGCCGCGGCCACCACCGGCGTGCAGATCCCCGGACTCACGCAGGACGGCGCGGAAGCGCTGCGCGACACTCTCATCGAGGTCGCCGAGACCCGCCGGACGGGCCTATGAGCGATCCCACGGAGCCGACCCCCGAACCTCTCGAAGGGCCCGTCGACGCACCGGCCTCGGTGCCGGCGGTTCTGCCGCAAGGCGGATCTTCGTCCCTCGCCGACGGCGAGTGGCATCGGATGCATCCGCTCACCCCGCTGTTCAAGGGCGGCCTGGTGCTGATCATCGTCGCCGGCATCGTGATCTCGAATATGCGCGATCGCGTCATCGGCTGGTTCGTGAGCGCCTTCGCTCCTGACGAATCCCGCTACTTCGACTACGGCGGCGACCCGGTCGACTGGGTGCTCGCGAACAACCTGGTGCTCGTGGCGCTGCTCGGCGTGCTCGCACTCGCGATCCTGCTCGTGGTGGTGTTCTGGCTGGTGTGGCGGTTCCAGCAGTTCCGCATCACCGGCGACCACGTCGAGGTTCGCAAGGGCATGATCTTCCGCTCGCAGCGCCGTGCCCCGCTGGACCGCGTGCAGGGCGTCAACCTCACCCGGCCCTTCCCTGCGCGCCTCATCGGGCTCGCCAAACTCGAGGTCATCGGCGCCGGCAACGACGCGAACGTGCCCCTGGAGTACCTGGCCACCTCCCGCGCGGAGACGGTTCGCGCCGACATCCTGCGCCTGGCATCCGGTGCACGGTCCGCACGCGAGCGTGCGCGGGCCGGGGAGCCGGGGGCGTCGGGGCTCACCTCGCAGCTCGTCGGATCGGTGAACGACGGCGTCAACGATCTCATCGCCGGAGTGGACCTCGACGACGTCGCACCCGAGAGCGTGGTGAAGATCCCCACCGGTCGACTGGTCGGTTCGCAGCTGATCTCCGCCGTGCTCTGGGTGCTGTTCTTCGGGGTGATCTACGTCGTCGCGCTGGTTTTCGCCTTCCTCGGGATGACCTCGGACGGCGAGTCGGGCGCCGAGGTCACCATCGCGATGCTGGGAATCACCTTCGGCATGGGCATCCCCTCCTGATCGCCGTCGTCGGAATCACCTGGGCGCAGATCTCCAAGTCGCTGCGCTACGCGATCGCACCCACACCGGACGGCGTGCGGATCACCTACGGGCTGCTGACGACGGTGACCGAGACCCTGCCTCCCGGCCGGATCTTCGCCGTCGAGGTCACGCAGTCGCTGCTGTGGCGCCCGTTCGGATGGTGGACGGTGAAGATCAACCGGATGAGCGGCAAGAGCGCCGCGCAGCAGCAGAGCAACAGCGCTCAGCAGTTCAACATCGTGCTGCCGGTCGGCAAACGAGCCGATGTCGAGCGCGTGCTGTCGCTGATCCTGCCGGATGCGCCGGCCAGCGACATCCCGCTGGTGTGGGAGCACGGCATCCTGGGGCCCGTCGAAGGCGATCCGTACAAGACCATCCCTGCCCGTGCATGGTGGCGTCGTCCGTTGTCGTGGAAGCGCCACGGCTACACCGTGACCGAGTTCGGGGTGCTGCTGCGCCGGGGAGTGCTCTGGCGAAAGCTCGCCGTGTTCCCGTTGGCGCGACTGCAGGGCGTCTCCATCGCCCAAGGGCCGATCGATCGGCTGCAGCGCGTCTCGGGCGGGCAGGTCCACTCGATCATGGGGCCGATCTCGGGAACCCTCGCCGGCCTCGAACGCGACGACGCGATCACCCTGCTCGACGAGGTGAGTCGGGCGGCAGCACTCGCCGCAGCCCATGACCACACGCACCGCTGGGGCGAGCATGCCGCCGGATGGGGCGACCGCGGGGCGGAGGACGCGGTGGCATCCGTGACGGATGGCGCGACCTGGTCTGCGCCGGCGGGCGTCGTGCCGCCTGCGCCGCCCGTGCCCGAGGCTCCGCCTGCGCCGCCCGCTCCCGAGGCTCCGCCTGCGCCACCCGCTCCGCCGACCCCGCCTGCGGAGTGATCCGGTGAATCGCGATGGACGCCTGGGCATCGGCATCCTCGGCGCCGGCAGGGTGGGCCCCGTCGTCGGCGCCGCGCTCGCCGGAGCCGGACATGCGGTCACCGGCATCACCTCGGGATCGGATGACGAGAGGGCGGCGGCCGTGCTGCCGGGGGCACCAGTGCTCGACGCGTTGGAGGTCGTGCGGCGCAGCGAGCTCGTCGTCGTCGCCGTGCCGCACGATGAGCTCCCCGGTCTGATCAGCGGTATCGCCGAGATCGGCGGCTGGCAGCTGGGGCAGCTGGTGATGCACACCGATCCGGCTCACGGCGTCGAGGTGCTGCGCCCTGCTGCCGAGAGCGGGGCGATCCCGCTGGCGGTGCACCCGGCGATCGCATTCACGGGAACGACTCTGGATCTGCGTCAGCTGCAGGCGGCATTCGCCGCAGTCACCGCTCCTGCGGCTGTGCTGCCGATCGCGCAGGCGCTGGCCGTGGAGATGGGATGCGAACCGGTCGTCATCGCCGAGCAGGATCGTGCCGCCTATGGCGAGGCCATTGCGACGGCATCCGCGTTCTCACGGGCCATCGTCGGTCAGGCGACCTCTCTGCTGCGCGGCGTCGGCGTCGACAACCCGGGCGGATACCTCTCCGCACTGGTGTCATCCACCGTCGAACAGGCGTTGCGCGAAGCATCCGGCCCCCTCGACCCGCCGCTCAGCCTCTGACCCGCCCCCGCTGAGCCTCCGCCCGCCCTTTGCTCCCAGCTGCTTCGTGTGACCCGAATGGTCGCATCTCTGGGGCGGATGCGGCGTGTTGTGACACCTGAGGGGAGGGGTGGGCTGCGATCTTCGGCCCGTGTTTCTTCAGGTGGCGAGAATGGTCGCATCCCTGGGGCGGATGCGGCGTGTTGTGACACCTGAGGGGAAGGGTGGGCTGCGATCTTCGGCCCGTGTTTCTTCAGGTGGCGCGAATGGTCGCATCCCTGGGGCGGATGCGGCGTGTTGTGACACCCGAAGAGCGAGCGAAGGGCAGCGCTCAGCGGCCGCCGGAGAAGCCGCCGCCGCCTCCGCCACCGGAGAATCCTCCGCCGGTGGATCCGCCACCCGATGAGCTCGACGGCGTGTACGTCGCGGCCGAGTTCATCGACGTGGAGTAGTGCGACAGGCGCGAGCCGATCGAGACGCCGGCAGCGACGTCGATCCAGCCCGGACTGTAGCCCGCCTCCGAGTATGTGGTCTCGAGCACGGCCGTCCAGCTCTTCTCCTCACCGAGCAGCATGGCGTAGGGGAGCAGCTTCTCGTATAGGTGCACGACGTCGACCGTGCCGTCGCTGCGCCGCTCCGCACCCTGGTACGACTGCAGCATCTTGAGGCGATCGGTCTCCGCCACGCGGATGAACTCCTTCACCCCGAGCAGGTACTCATAGCGCAGCGCACCCTCATGGGTGAGCAGCGTGTGCCTGCTGAAGGCGACGAACGAGGTGATCCCGACAGCGACCACTACGACGATGAACGCGGCGACCGACAGGCCGAGCAGCTCCCGGTCCTTCGTCGCAGACCAGATCACGAACACCAGCGTCGCGGCGAGCAGACCGACGGCAACCCAGCCGAATGCCGCTGCGACACGGCTGTGCTCCTGCGTCAGCCACCCCTGCCGCCTCGCCTCAGATCTCCCCTGGCGACCAGCCCGGCCATCCGCTTGGCGAACTTCGTGCTGGAACGCGGGATGCGGCGCACCGTTCTGTCAGCGGTGAAGATCGCATCGATCATCGCGCTGCCCAACGGCTCACGTGCGCGATCGCGATCCATCAGCCGCAGCGACGGTCGCGCCTTGGCACCCGCATCCTCCTCCAGCCGCACGGCTCCCTGCACGGCGAGCTGCACCATCTGCGCGGGGATCGGGTTCGGCGCCCCGGGGATGAGCGCCGCGGCGACGAGCGGAGGCAGCTCTTCCGGCACATCGAACTGTGCGACCACGATTCCGGTCGCCTTGCGGCGTCGGCGGGCCTGCACGGCGACCGACACCCAGGCGCCGACGGAGGCGGCCACCGCGCCGAGTCCGACGGCGGCGGGGCCGAAGTCGGCGACCGGGTCGGGCAACCGGGCAGGCGGAGGAGTGACCGTGCCGGAGGCGAAGCCGATCGCCGCCGTGACGCCGTCGCCCGCCACTCGCTCCCCGGATTCGAACGTGAAGGTGGCGCCGTCGGCCGAATCGCGCGGACCATCGAGCGTGCACGGGTTCTTCAGGCCGTAGCGTCCGCTGTAGCAGGCGACGTCTCCGGTGAGCGCGGCGGCGAGCTGCGGTGAGAAGGTCATCGTGGCGCGGAAGGCGCCGATGTCCTGCGTGCTGTTCAGTGGCAGCAGGTTCCAGTAGAACTCATCGTTGCCGGACTCCGTGCCGTGGATCATGAAGTCGCGCATGGTCGATTCGATGACATACGTCGTGGATCCGTGCACGTAGTCGTCGTCGCCGGTGAGCACGAGCAGCATGCCGTCCTCGGTCTCGGTCTCAAAGGGCACGTCGTGGCCCTCGGCATCCGTGACCGACAGGATGCGGATGTCGAGACCAGCGCCCTCGAGTCGCTGCGGGTACCCGCGGATGATGCCCTTGTTCTGGTCGAAATCGGGGAACTCGGCCACCATCTTCTCGGTGACGTGCGCCACGGCGCGCCCGCTGCTGTCGAGTGACACCTCGTAGGTCGAATCCCACGAGGAGTACGAGAAATCGTTGACATCGGCGGTGGCGGCGGATGCCGGCAGCAGCACGGCGACGAGGGCCCCGAGCGCGACGGCGAACGCCGCGAGGATGCGTTCCTGGGTCTGCGGACCACGACGAGATCCGCGGCGGATGCTGAGAGTTCGCATGCCAACGAGGCTATCCCGACCCCTCAGGGCTTCACCGGACTCGCGCGGGCTCGCCGGTAGACTGGTGAGGACTTTCTGCAAGGAGCCCCCACACATGACTGACGCGTCTGCGCCGATCCCCTCGCCCGACTCCTCAGGTTCAGACGCTCAGGCCGACGCCCGCGCTGAGCTGGAGGATGTGTTCGAGCAGAAGGCCGTGCGTCTCGCCAAGCGCGAGAAGCTGATCGCGAACCGGACGGATGCCGGTGGCGGCGCCTTCCCGGTCGGTGTGCCCGTCACGCACAGCATCCCCGCGCTGCGCGCGCAGTACGGCGACCTGGAGGCCGGTGCCGAGACGGGCGAGATCGTGGGTGTCGCCGGTCGGGTGGTGTTCAGCCGCAACACCGGCAAGCTCTGCTTCGCCACACTGCAGGCCGGCGACGGCTCACGCATCCAGGCCATGGTGTCTCTGGCGAACGTCGGCGAGGAGTCGCTCGCGCAGTGGAAGGAACTCGTCGACCTGGGCGATCACGTCTTCGTGCACGGCGAGGTGATCTCCAGTCGCCGCGGTGAGCTGTCGGTCATGGCCGACGACTGGACGATCGCCTCGAAGGCGATCCTGCCGCTGCCGAACGTGTACGGCGAGCTGAGCGAGGAGACGCGGGTGCGCAGCCGCTTCCTCGACCTGATCGTGCGTGACCGGGCCCGCACCACCGTGCGTGCCCGCGCCGCCGTGAACGCCAGTCTGCGCTCCACCTTCGCGAGCCACGACTACCTCGAGGTCGAGACGCCCATGCTGCAGGTGCAGCACGGTGGTGCGTCCGCTCGCCCGTTCGTGACGCACTCGAACGCCTTCGACACCGAGCTGTTCCTGCGCATCGCGCCGGAGCTGTATCTCAAGCGCGCGGTGGTCGGCGGGATCGAGCGGGTCTACGAGATCAACCGCAACTTCCGCAATGAGGGCGCCGATTCCACCCACTCGCCGGAGTTCGCGATGCTCGAGGCGTACCAGGCGTACGGCGACTACAACCAGATGGCCGAGCTCACCCAGGAGCTCGTGCAGAACGCCGCCGTCGCGGTCGCCGGCTCCACCATGGTCACCTGGGCCGACGGCACCGAGTACGACCTCGGCGGCGAGTGGGATCGTATCTCGATGTACGAGTCGCTGTCCGCGGCATCCGGCCGGACGGTCACCCCGCAGGACTCCCTGGAGGACCTCATCGCGTTCGCCGAGGCGAACGACGTGGAGGTGCCTCCGCACCCCACCCACGGCAAGCTCGTGGAGGAGCTGTGGGAGCACTTCGTGAAGGGAGACCTGACCCGTCCCACCTTCGTGATGGACTTCCCGGTCGACACCTCGCCGCTGGTGCGCGAGCACCGTTCGATCCCCGGCGTCGTGGAGAAGTGGGATCTGTACATCCGCGGATTCGAGCTGGCCACCGGATATTCCGAGCTGGTCGACCCGGTCATCCAGCGCGAGCGCTTCACCGAGCAGGCGCGTCTCGCCGATCGTGGTGACGTCGAGGCGATGTCCATCGATGAGGAGTTCCTGCGGGCACTGGAGCACGGCATGCCGCCGTCCGGCGGTATGGGCATGGGCATCGACCGCCTGCTGATGGCGGTCACCGGCCTCGGCATCCGCGAGACCATCCTCTTCCCGCTGGTCAAGTAGCCTCACGGCCGTCGCAGCGCCCACTCGGGCAGCAGTGCTGCGGCGAGCATCGTGGAGATCAGCGACGCCATGCTGTGCTCGGGCTCGATGCGCAGCGCCTCGTCGACGTACCTCGCCGCGTGCGAGGAGCGTCCCAGCGCCCAAGACAGCCAGGCCGCTGCCACGAGTGCGCCCGCCTTCGCATGACGCGGGGCTCTTGCCGCCGCCAGCCGGACCGTCTCCAATGCGCAGCCCAGGCGGTCAGAGTCAGGACGGGCGCCGTGGCCGAGGAACACGCGGCCGATCTCGTCGGGGATCGGAGCATGGCTGGTCGAGTAATCGCGCTGTGCCTCCAGCGCCCGAGCGCCGAACTCCTGATCGGTCGCCCACTGCACGAGAATCGCGTCACGCAGCGTCGGCCGGCTCAGACACCACAGCAGTGCGGCACAGCGGTAGTCGTCCTGCAGGCCCGGACGCTCGATGAGACTCTCGGCGAACGCGGGAAGATCGTCGAGAACGGTGTCGCCGACCGCCAGGAGGATCGGATTCTCGGCATCCGTCCGTTGCCGACCGCCCCGCCGGCGTCGTTCCAGTGACAGCTCGACCTCGCTGAGCGCTCGCCCGACGCGCTCTCGCTCGGCCAGGTCGCTGGCCGGCAGCTCCGCTCCAGCGTCCTGGTCTCCGCTGAGGTCGCCGAGCCCCGGAACGTCGGGGGCGGGAGGTATGCCGTCGAGCGGGCGGAGGTGCGGCTCCTCGTCGAGATAGTCGGCCCACCCGTCCGGAGTCACGCACAGCGCCTCGAGAATGCGCAGGCCGGCCTGATCGCCCACGTCGAGGAGTGCCTCGGTGAGGGTGAGGTGCGGCAGCAGCACGCCGTCGGGCACGGATTGCGGATGATCGTCGGTGTACACCACGATCGCGGTTGCATCGATGCCGTCCACCTGCAGCAGTGCGTGCAGCAGGGTCTCGGCGAACGCGTCCGGATCGACGTCGTGATCGGGCAGATCGACGCGCATTGCGCCGTGCGCGCGGGATCCGCGGAACGGCAGCATGACGACGCTCTGCCGCGGGGTGAAGCCGGCCAGGGCCGGGACGATGCCGAGCAGGTCGGCGGTTTCTCTGGCATGGATGATGGTGCTCATCCCGAGAGTGTGCCCCGCGCTGGGGACGCCCGAACACGCGGATCCCAGCACCTGTGCACAGTTCGCGCAGATTCGGGATTGTGCAGGGAGATTGACAGCCACGGTGACGTAGCATGATGGTGTGGACAACATCTGGGTCGCAATGGGCTGGGCCATTCTGCCGACCCTCGCCATCTGCGTGATCTTCGCGATGGTGCTGCGCGGCATCCTGCGATCCGACCGCACCGAGCGCAAGGTGCACGCGCAGATCGAGGCCGAGGAGCGTGCGGCGCGCGGCCTTCCGCCCAAGGCATCCTGATCGCCGCAGTCGTCACCGTCCGTGACGTATTGCGCACCGCATCACGCATCCGCACCACCGCTGTCCGCTGCTACGGCTACTCTGATCCAGAGCGGGTCGTCGCTCGGGCGGAGAGGGGACGGCGGTGAACTTCATCGATGCATGGCCGTGGTGGGCTGTGCTCGGCTATGTCATCATCGACCTCAGCGTGCGCGTCGTCTCGATCATCGTCGTGCCGCGCAACCGCCGGCCGACCTCGGCGATGGCCTGGCTGCTGGCGATCTTCCTGATCCCCGTCGTCGGCGTGCTGCTGTTCCTGCTGATCGGAAATCCCAAGCTGCCGCGTGTGCGGCGCCGAAAGCAGGAGCAGGTCAACGAGTACATCGCCGAGGCCGCCAGCCACCTGAACTTCGGCTCCCTGCGCCCGAACGCACCGGAATGGTTCCCGCCGCTGGTGGCCATGAATCAGCGACTCGGGGCGCTGCCGCTCTCCGGCGGCAACGAGGCGCATCTGATCAGCGACTATCAGGGGTCGCTCGATGACATGGCCGAGGCGATGCGCAGGGCGGAGCACTACGTGCACGTCGAGTTCTACATCCTGCAGAGCGACTCATCGACCGAGAACTTCTTCCGCGCGATGGAGGAGACCGCCGCCCGCGGCGTGCCAGTGCGCGTACTGCTGGACTACTGGGCCAACCGCTGGAAGCCGCGATACCGAGAGACGCTGCGGCGGCTCGACGCCATGGGCGCGGACTGGCATCTGATGCTCCCCGTCCAGCCGCTGCGCGGCCGCATCCAGCGCCCCGATCTGCGCAACCACCGCAAGCTTCTCGTGGTCGACGGCACGGTCGGCTTCCTCGGCTCACAGAACATCACCGACTCCTCGTACAACCTGCCCAAGAACATCAAGCGCGGTCTGCACTGGGTCGACCTGATGGTGCGTGTGCACGGGCCGGTGGTGGCGAGCCTGAACGCCGTGTTCCTCAGCGATTATTATGCCGAGACCGATCGCGTGCCCGACACCAGCGATCTGACCAGGGTCGAGATCGGCAAGGGCGAACTGGGCTGCCAGATCGTGCCATCCGGCCCCGGGTTCGAGGCCGAGAACAACCTGCGCCTGTTCCTGGCGCTGCTGTACGCCGCCCGCGAGCGGATCATGATCGTCAGCCCCTACTTCGTGCCCGACGAGGCGCTGCTGCTGGCGGTCACGGCCGCCGTCGACCGGGGTGTGCAGGTGGAGCTGTTCGTCTCGGAGCAGGGCGATCAGGCCGTGGTCTACCACGCTCAGCGCAGCTACTACGAGGCGCTGCTGCGCGCCGGCATCCGCATCTGGATGTACCCGAAGCCGTACATCCTGCACACCAAGAGCCTGACCATCGACGACCAGGTGGCGGTGATCGGCTCCAGCAACATGGACATGCGCTCCTTCGGTCTGAACATGGAGGTGTCCATGCTGGTGCGCGGTGAGGAGTTCGTCGACGAGATGCGTATCGTCGAGGACGAGTACCGCGCACTCAGCCGGGAGCTGACGCTGGAGGAGTGGATGCAGCAGCCGCTGCGCTCCACCGTGCTCGACAACCTCGCACGGCTCACCTCCGCGCTGCAGTGAGCGGCGCAGGACGCTTTTGAGATGAAGGCGGCGGCGGAGACACTGAGAGGTATGAGCCTCTCGCGATCCCGCCTGCTTCCATCCGCCCTCGCGCTCGCCGCAGTGGCGCTGCTTGCCGCCGGGTGCGCGACCACGCCGGCATCCCCGGCACCGACCAGCACCAGTGGGTCGGATGCCGGGAGCGGCCCCTCCGAGCACACCGCGAACGACATCGAAGTCGCCTGGCTGGATGCAGGGCACTCGATCGGCATCGTCACCTGGGGTTCGTCGTCATCTGATTGCCGTCCCGGTCAGGCGGACGCGCAGGCCGACGGGCAGACCATCCGGGTGACGCTCGTCGACCAGGGCGACGCCGAGGCGATCTGCACCGACGACCTCGTGCCGCGTGCGACCCTGATCGCCGTGCCCGAGGGCGTCGACGTCACGAAGCAGGTCACGATCGACGCCGCGTACGGCGACGTCTCCGGCGAGGCGATCCTGGCCGTGCTCGAATCGGACGTGATCGAGAATCCCGAGCCGGTGGGCGTGCCGTCGGCCGGCTGGTTCGACGACACCGGAATCGTGCTGCTGACCTGGGGATCGTCCACCTGCCCGCCCGTCGTCGAGGACGTGGCGATGACGGATGCCGGTGCCACGGTCACATTCGCGAGCCCGGAACGCGTCTGCACGATGGACCTGGCGCCCCGGGTGACGGCGATCACGCTCCCCGAACCACGTGCCGGCGATTCGCCGTTTCCGCTCACCCTCACCGGCGACCACCTCGACGCGGAGATCGACGTCATCGGCTGAGTTCCTCCCACCCACTCGTCTATATGGCGCTCGTGCACGCGACACGCCGGTGCACCCGTGCATGAGCGCCATATAGACGGGCTGTCAGGACGGTCAGAAGCGTGAGACGTCGTGGCCGGCGGGCAGCACGATGCTCAGCCCGCCCTGCTGGATGCGGCAGGACATCCGTACGGCGGTGCCCAGTTCGTCGCCGTCGAGCTCGATCGAGGTGGGCGAGACCATCGCCGCCTCGGCAGTGCTCCCGCGCAGGTAGCGGATGGAGGAGTTCCTGCCGCGCCGTTCGAGCACGCGACGCCCGGCACGAGAACGCCGCAGCACCGAGTTGTCCCACCACACCTTGCGCCAGATGCCCAGCCAGCCCAGCGGCCCGGTCGGCTGGATGACGGCGATGTCCATCGTGCCGTCGTCCAGTGATGCATCCGGCATCAGCGCTATGCCCGCGGGCAGAGCGCCGCAGTTCGCGAACAGCATGCTGTGCACCTTGGCGGAGTGCAGTCTGCCGTCGTCGAGCTGGTACACGACGCGGAACGGCTTCGCGCCGGGCAGCGACCGCGCTGCGCCGTCGAGGTACGCCACCCAGCCGACCGTCTTCTTCAGATCCGAGCGGGTGTTGGCGATCATGTCCGCGTCCAGCCCCATGCCGGCGAGCACGACGAACCCGTGCTCGCTCTCGGAACGATCCTCACGCGTCAGGGTTGCCCAGCCGATGTCCACCGGATGCGTGAAGCCGGTGAACACGGCATCCATCATCTTCTCGGGGTCCAGCAGCGGCAGACCGAGGTTTCGTGCGAACAGGTTGCCGGTGCCCCCGGGGACGATCGCAAACGGGACGTCAGTGCCTGCCATCGCCTCGGACACCGCCCGCACGGTGCCGTCGCCGCCTGCGGCCAGCACCGCGGCGGCACCCTCGTCGAGTGCCGTGCGCGTGACCTGCTGCCCCGGGTCGTCGACGCTGGTCTCGTAGAACCGCGGCGGCGCCCAGCCATGCTTCTTCGACAGCGACAGCAATGCCGAGCGGAGCCGCTTCGCATCGACCTTGATGGGGTTGAGAACGAGAGCCGCGTGCGTGCGCTCTCTCCCGGATGCCGACATGCCGCAACTCTACGACCCAACCCGCCCAACCCGCCTCATCCCACCCTCCCGCCGCGGCCCGCTCGCCCCGCCGAGACCCGCTCGCCCTGCCGAGACCCCGCCAGGAGGGCACGACGGAACCGCTCGGTAGACTTGATGAATGATCGATCTCGCCCTTCTCCGCGACCAGCCTGAGCTCGTCCGCCGCTCGCAGATCGCCCGCGGCAACGCCCCTGAGACCGTGGATGCGGCGATCGAGGCCGACCGATCGCGGCGCGACGCTCTGAACGCGTTCGAGTCGCTGCGTGCCGAGCAGAACGCTTTCGGGAAGACCGTCGCGAAGGCGCCGAAGGACGAGAAGGCGGCGCTGGTCGCGCAGGCCAAGCAGTTGGCCGAGAACGTCAAGAATGCGCAGCAGGCGGCGAACGAGGCGGCGGATGCTGCGGCATCCGCTCTGTCACGCATCGAGAACGTCGTGATCGACGGCGTCCCGTCGGGCGGCGAGGAGAACTTCGTCGAGCTGCGTCGCGTGGGCGAGATCCCGACGTTCGACTTCGCTCCGCGCGATCATCTGGAGATCGGCGAGCTGCTGGGCGCCATCGACATGGAGCGTGGGGCCAAGGTCTCGGGTGCGCGGTTCTACTTTCTGAAGGGGATCGGCGCGCGGCTGGAGATCGCACTGATGAACCTCGCGCTCGACAAGGCGCTGCAGAACGGGTTCACGCCGATGATCGTGCCGACCCTGGTGCGACCGGAGATCATGCAGGGCACCGGATTCCTCGGTGAGCACGCCGACGAGGTGTATCACCTCGACAAGGAGGATCTCTATCTGGTCGGCACCAGCGAGGTGCCCTTGGCCGGCTACCACAAGGACGAGATCGTCGATCTGAGCGATGGCGCGCTGCGCTACGCGGGCTGGTCCACGTGCTATCGCAGCGAGGCCGGCTCGCACGGCAAGGACACCCGCGGCATCATCCGGGTGCACCAGTTCAACAAGCTGGAGATGTTCGTGTACACGACGCCGGAGGATGCCGAGGCCGAGCACGAGCGCCTGGTCGCCCTGCAGGAGCAGATGCTCACCGCGCTCGGGCTGTCATACCGGGTGATCGATGTCGCCGCGGGAGACCTGGGCTCCAGCGCGGCGCGCAAGTTCGACATCGAGGCGTGGGTGCCCACGCAGGATGCCTTCCGAGAGTTGACGTCGACCTCCAACTGCACCACGTACCAGGCCCGCCGACTGGACGTGCGCTACCGCCCCGAGGAGGGCGCGAAGACGACCAACGTGGCCACGCTGAACGGCACGCTGGCCACCACGCGTTGGATCGTCGCGCTGCTGGAAACGCACCAGCAGGCGGACGGCTCGGTCGTGGTGCCCGAGGTGCTGCGTCCGTACCTGGGCGGCATCGAGGTGCTGCGTCCGCTCGGCTGGGTGGACCCCGATCAGGCGGATGCTGACGAGCCGGCCCCCGCGGCCGACGCGCAGGTTGCGGAGTGACCGCCCTCGGCCTGGTCGGCCTGGACATCGACGGCACCATCCTGCTGCAGGACGAGACACTGAGCCCGGGCGTACTGGAAGCCGTGGCCGACGTACGCGACGCCGGATACGAGGTCATGCTCGCCACCGGGCGAAGCTGGGCCGGCACGCGGCGCTACATCGAAGAGCTCGGCCTGACGGCGGAGTTCGCGGTGTGCTCGAACGGCGCCGTGATCATGCGCCGGGTCGATGGTGAATGGCAGCGCTGGCATGTCGAGGTGTTCGACTCTGCGCCGGTGCTGGCGCTGCTGCGCGACCGGCTGCCCGAGGCGCGGTACATGGTCGAGCTGGAGTCGGGTCAGCGGCTGTACACCGCGGTGCTGGACGACTGGACGCTCGACGGCGGCCGTGAGGTGGAGTTCGAGGAACTGGTCTCGCAGCCGGTCTCACGCGTGGTGGTGGTCTCACCGTCCCACGACGAGGCGGATTTCCAGCAGCTGGTCGCCGAAGTGGGGCTGAACGAGGTCTCTTACGCGATCGGCTGGACCGCCTGGCTGGACATCGCGCCGCGCGGCGTCGACAAGGGCACTGCCCTCGAGCGGGTGCGCGCCGAACTCGGCACAGCGGGACGGGAAGTGTTCGTCGCGGGCGACGGCCGCAACGACCTCGGCATGTTCGCCTGGGCGCTCGCCGGTGGCGGCCGGGCGGTGGCGATGGGCCAGGCCCCTGACGAGGTGAAGGCGGCAGCAGGCGAAGAGACCGCGGTCGTGGATGACGGGGGACTGGCGATCGCGCTGCGCACGTTGCTCTGAGGCATCCGCTCCGTGCATCCGTCCTGAGCATCAGTCCGCCGGCCTCGACGCTCTGGCGAGAACCTGGGTAATCCAGGTCTTCCCCAGGTGAGAACGCGAGAATAGGACGTCGGCGAGTTCGGCACGTCCGCGGAACCGATAGACTCGACGCCTGATCCTCAGGCGTGAGCCGGGGTCGGGAGGGTTGTCCGAGCGGCCGATGGAGCTGGTCTTGAAAACCAGTGGGCAGAGATGTCCCGTGGGTTCGAATCCCACACCCTCCGCAGCATTGTTCCGAAAGGCACCGAGTGAGCGAGTCCCGCAGACGACGCCAGCCCGTCGCACGTCACGGTCAGTTGCGCTCGCCCGGCGCGACCGGTCAGCTGCTGAAGCTGATCGGCATCGCGATGGCCGTCGTGCTGGTCAGCGGACTCGGCGTGGCGGGATTCGTGGTGGGCGGCCTGCTCGGCACGGTCAGCGCCAACGCCGTCGAGCTCGATGGTCAGAAGGAGCTCCTCCCGACATCGCCGCCTGGGAGGGCGGTTTCAACATCCTGCTCACCGGTGTGGACACCTGCGAGCCGAAGTACGCGCACCTGTTCAAAGAGCGCTGCACCGGCCCGGACTCGCACGGCACCCTGAACGACGTCAACCTTCTCGTGCATGTCTCGGCGGAGCCGCGCCGGGTCACCGCGGTGAGCTTTCCGCGCGATCTGATGATCCCGATCCCGGCCTGCACCGACATCAACAACCGCACGTACTCCGCCATGAGCAAGCAGCCGCTCAACGTCGCCTACGAGCACGGCGGCGAGAAGGGCGGCCTGAACTGCGTCGCCAAGACCATCCATGACCTCACCGGCGAGGACATCGACTTCGCCGCGAAGGTCACCTTCGGCGGGGTCATCGAGATCACGGATGCCATCGGCGGCGTCGACGTGTGCCTGGCGAACCCGATCCGTGATCGCTTCACGGGTCTGGACATGGCGGCCGGCGATCACACGATCAAGGGGCTCGAGGCGCTGCAGTTCCTGCGCACCCGCCACGGGGTCGGCGACGGCAGCGACCTGGGGCGCATCGGCAACCAGCAGCAGTACATGTCGAGCCTGGTGCGCAAGCTGATCAGCGGCGAGGTGCTCGGCAACGTGGGCACCATGCTCAAGCTCGCCGACACCGGGCTGAACAACCTCGAGGCCTCGACGTCGCTCGCCAACCCGATGACCATCGCACAGATCGCCCTGGCAGTGAAGGACGTGCCGTTCGAGGACATCGTCTTCGTGCAGTACCCGACCTACGAGGATCCTGCGGATCGCAACAAGGTCGTGCCGAACACCTCGGCCGCGACCGCCCTGTGGGACGCCATCACCGCCAACAAGCAGCTCGTCATCACGCACGAGAACACCAAGAACGACGGCGTCGTGGTGAAGGATCCCGAGCCCGGCGCGACCACCGAGCCGACGCCGACCCAGACCCCGGGAGACGTCGTCGAGCTGCCGTCGTCGATCAAGGGCACCTCGGCGGCCGTCACCACCTGCTCGAACGGGAACGTGCGGCGCTGAGCCTCGACCCACGAGTTAGGATTGCCTTACTTCCGTATCGTCTCTTGTGAGTGAGGTTCCCATGGCGTTCGTCAGCATCACCGCTCTGAGCTTCCCATCCGGAGCCGAGGCCGAGATCGAACGTCGCTTCACCGCCCGCAAGCGCGCGGTGGATCGTGCGGAGGGCTTCCAGGACTTCGAGCTGCTCCGCCCGGCATTCGGCGAAGACCGCTACTTCGTCGTCACCCGCTGGGACTCTCGCGAGGCATACGAGGCCTGGTCGACAGCACGGGTAGCCGCCGACCACGGCGACGATCAGCGGCGTGGCATGCAGGTGGACAAGCTCGGGTTCGAGGTCGTCCCGCTCGCCGAGGCTTGAGCGCCTCCCGCTCAGCGCGGTCGGTAGCTCACAGGCTCGTGCGTGCGCGAGATCAGCCGGCGCAGCTCTTCGAGCGTGGCGGGAGCTGCACCGCGTGCACGTGCCTGTACCAGCACATTGCCCAGTGCCGTCGCCTCCACCGGGCCCGCCAGCACCGGGAGTCCGGAGCGGTCGGCGGTGGCCTGGCAGAGCAGGCTGTTCAGTGAGCCGCCGCCGACGAGGTGGATGCTGTCGATGTCGCGCTGCGACAGTGCGGACGCTGCCTGCACCGCATCCGCGAAGGCTGCGGCGATCGACTCGACGATGCTGCGGGTGAACGCCGGTCGTCCGGTGGGTGCGCGGTCGCCGAGCAGCGCGGCGATGCGCGCGGGCATGTCGCCGGGGGCGCTGAGGGTGGGGTCGTTCGCGTCGAACAGCGGCACCTCCGCGCCGGTCTCCGCCGCATCCGAGAGCAGCCGTGGCAGGTCGATGACCGTGCCGTCCTCGGCCTCCCAGGCGCGCACGGTCTCGCTGAGCAGCCAGAGCCCGGCGACGTTGTGCAGGAATCGTATGCGACCGTCCACGCCCAGCTCGTTGGTGAAGTTCGCCTGGCGTGCGGCATCCGTCACCACCGGGTCCGCCAGCTCCAGCCCGACCAGCCCCCACGTTCCGCAGGAGATATAGGCGGAGTTCGCGGAGGTGAGCGGGGTGGCGACGACGGCGGATGCCGTGTCGTGCGAGCCGACGGCGATCACGGGAAGGTCGGCACCGATGCGCGCGGCGAGCTCGGGACGCAGCGTGCCGATCACCGTGCCGGGATCGACCAATTCCGGGAGGACGGATGCCGGGATGCTGAGCCGCTCGACCAGCTCGGTGTCCCACTCCGAGGTGTGCACGTCGAGCAGGCCGGTCGTCGACGCGTTCGTGCGCTCGGCGACCTGCCGCCCGGTGAGCAGATACGCGATCAGATCGGGGATCAGCAGCGCGGCATCCGCGTCGACCAGCCGCGGGTCCACCCGGTACTGGTACAGGGTGTTGAACGGCAGGAACTGCAGGCCGTTGCGGCGGTACAGTTCGGCGAAGGGCACGATCCCGTGCACCTGCTCCACCCCGGGCGCGGTGCGCTCGTCACGGTAGTGGAAGGGCTCGGCGAGCAGCGCGCCGCCGTGCAGCAGCCCGTAGTCGACCGCCCAGGAGTCGATGCCGATGCTCTCGATCGCCGGCTCACGGCGCACGGCATCTGCCAGCCCGGCGACGATGTTCTCGAACAGCGCGTCGAAGTGCCAGTGCAGTCCGTCCGACCGCTCGACCGGCCCGTTCGGGAAGCGCCGCACGAGCTCGAGGTCGACCCGTCCGTCGGCGAGCCGCTCGATCATGACCCGCCCGCTGGTGGCCCCGAGGTCGACGGCAGCGAAGGCACGCGCCGTCATGATCGGCATCCGTCCGCAGCCGGTACCGGCGCTCGTCGAACGGTCATCGCAGGAACGCCGCCGCGACGCCGGAGTCGACCGGGATGTGCAGGCCGGTGGTGCGGGACAGCTCCGGACCGGTGAGCACGTATACGGCATCGGCGACGTTCTCGGGCACGACCTCGCGCTTGAGGATGGTGCGGTTGGCGTAGAACTGACCCAGATCCTCTTCCTTCACGCCGTAGGTGGCGGCGCGGTTGGCGCCCCAGCCCGAAGCGAAGATGCCGGAGCCGCGCACGACGCCGTCGGGGTTGATGCCGTTCACGCGGATGCCGTGCTCGCCGAGCTCCACGGCGAGCAGCCGCACCTGGTGGGCCTGGTCGGCCTTGGTCGCCGAGTACGCGATGTTGTTCGGGCCGGCGAAGACGGAGTTCTTCGAGGAGATGTAGATGATGTCGCCGCCGAGCTTCTGGTCGATGAGCACGCGTGCCGCGGCCTTCGAGACGAGGAACGAACCCTTCGCCATCACGTCGTGCTGCAGGTCCCAGTCCTTCTCGGTGGTCTCCAGCAGCGACTTCGACAACGACAGCCCGGCGTTGTTCACCACGAGGTCGACACCGCCGAACGCGAGCACGGCTTCGTTCAGAGCGGCCTGCACGGCATCCGCGTCTGCGACGTTCGCGCTCACGCCGATCGCGACATCCGTGCTGCCGAGCTCCGCAGCGGCGGCCTGCGCCTTCTCCAGCTCGAGGTCGGCGACGACGACGCAGGCGCCCTCGGCGGCCAGGCGGGTGGCGATGGCCTTGCCGATCCCGGATGCGGCGCCGGTGACGAACGCGATGCGGCCCTGGTGGGACTTCGGCTTCGGCATCCGCTGCAGCTTCGCCTCCTCCAGCGCCCAGTACTCGATGCGGAACTTCTCGGCATCCGAGATGGGGGAGTAGGTCGAGAGCGACTCTGCACCGCGCATGACGTTGATCGCGTTGACGTAGAACTCGCCGGCAACGCGGGCGGTCTGCTTGTTGGCCCCGTAGCTGAACATGCCCACGCCCGGGATCAGCACGATCAGCGGGTCGGCACCGCGGATCGCGGGGCTGTCGTCGGTGGCGTGCGCGTCGTAGTAGGCCTGGTAGTCGGTGCGGTACTCCGCGTGCAGCTCGTGCAGGCGGGCGATCTGCTCGTCCAGGCTCGCCGTGGTGGGCAGGTCGAGGATGAGCGGCTTGACCTTGGTGCGCAGGAAGTGGTCGGGGCAGCTTGTGCCGAGTGCGGCCAGAGCCGGTGCCTTCTCGGATGCCAGGAACTCCAGCACCACGTCGGAGTCGGTGAAGTGCCCGACCATGGGCTTATCGTGCGAGGCGATGCCGCGGATCGTGCCGGCGAGGGCCGCTGCACGGGCCCGGCGCTCGGCATCCGGAAGCGCCTCGAAGCCGGAACGGATGCCGCCGAAGGGGTCGGCACTGCCGTGCTCGACGATGTAGGCCGCGGCGGTGTCGATGATCCACAGCGAGTTCGCCTCGGACTCCTCGCTGGTGTCGCCCCACGCGGTGATGCCGTGCCCGCCGAGGATGCAGCCGATCGCCTGCGGGTGCTCGGCCTTGATCTTCGCGATGTCCAGGCCCAGCTGGAAACCGGGACGGCGCCAGGGCACCCACACGACCTTGTCGCCGAAGATCTTTGCCGTCAGCTCGGGCCCGTCGGCGGCGGTCGCGATCGCGATGCCGGAGTCCGGATGCAGGTGGTCGACGTGCGCGGCGTCCACGAGCCCGTGCATGGCGGTGTCGATCGACGGAGCTGCACCGCCCTTGCCGTGCAGGCAGTAGTCGAAGGCTGCGACCATCTCGTCCTCGCGGTCGACGCCGGGGTAGACGTTCACCAGCGAGCGGAACCGGTCCAGCCTCAGCACGGCCAGGCCCTGCTCGGTGAGGGTGCCGAGGTCGCCACCGGAGCCCTTGACCCACAGCAGCTCGACGGGCTGGCCCGTGACCGGATCGGTCTCGGTGCCCTTGGCGGACGTGTTGCCGCCGGCGTAGTTGGTGTTCTTCGGGTCGGCGCCCAGTCGGTTCGAGCGCGCGATCAGGGCGGCGGCGGTGGGGTTGGTCATGTCTGCGGTGTCCTCAGGTCGTGTTCTCGGTCGTACAGCCCGTCTATATGGCGCCCGTGCACGGTTCTCGGCCCGAAACCGTGCATCCGTGCCATATAGCCGGGTGGGTCAAGCGCCCCAGCCGGCCTGGGTGCCGCCGACGCGTTCGGCGGCGATCTGGGCGAGGTAGCCGGATGCTGCGAAGGCAGCCATCGGGTCGGCGGGGAGCCCGCGGCGCTCGCGCCATTCCGCGAGCGCGGGGCGGACGTCGGTGTAGAACGCGTCCATGAAGACGGCGTTGGCGCCGAGCACGTCGTTCGCGGACTGTGCGGCCGCGAGGGCCTCGCGGTCGACGAGCAGTGCGCGGGCGGTCATCTCCTGCACGTTCAGCACGGAGCGGATCTGGCCGGGGATCTTGTCCTCGATGTTGTGGCACTGGTCGAGCATGAACGCGACGTCTGGGTTGTTCAGGCCGCCGCCGCGGACCACCTCGAAGAGGATGCGGAACAGCTGGAACGGGTCGGCGGCTCCGACGATGAGGTCGTCGTCGGCGTAGAAGCGCGAGTTGAAATCGAACGAGCCGAGCTTGCCCAGGCGCAGCAGTTGCATGACGATGAACTCGATGTTCGTCCCTGGGGCGTGGTGGCCGGTGTCCAGGCACACCATCGCCTTCTCGCCCAGCGCGGCCACCTGCGTGTAGCTGGTGCCCCAGTCGGGGACGTCGGTGTGGTAGAACGACGGCTCGAAGAACTTGTACTCCAGCACCAGACGCTGGTCGTCGCCGAGGGCCGCGTAGATGGTCGAGAGCGATTCGTGCAGGCGGTCCTGGCGGGCGCGCATGTCGGCCTGGCCGGGGTAGTTGGACCCCTCGGCCAGCCAGATCTTCAGGTCGCGGGAGCCGGTGGCGTCCATCACCTCGATGCACTCGAGGTGATGGTCGATCGCCTTGCGGCGCACCGCCGCGTCTTCATGCGTGAGCGCGCCGAACTTGTAGTCCTCGTCCTGGAAGGTGTTCGAGTTGATGGTGCCCAGGCGCACGCCCAGATCCTCGGCATGCTTGCGCAGGTCGCCGAAGTCGCACATGTCCCACGGGATGTGCAGGGCCACGCTCGGGGCGAGGGCCGTGTGCTTGTGCACCTGCGCGGCGTCGGAGATCTTCTCGAAGGGGTCGCGCGGGGTGCCCGGGGTGCCGAACACCCGGAAGCGGGTGCCGGAGTTGCCGAAGGCCCACGAGGGCAGTTCGATGGACTGCTTCTCGAGTTCGGTCAGGATCTCGGGGGTGAGGATGCTCATGATTCGGTGCTTTCTGCTGCAGCCAGCTGGGTTTCGAGGTGGAAGACTTCGGTGAGCGGGGTGGCCGCCTGGTCGGCGCGGCCGTCGAGGCCGACGAAGAAGCGGCTCATCTCGGCCTCCCAGCGGGCGGCGACCTCGGATGCCGCGAGGTAGGCCTGAGAGGCGGCATCGTCGTCGGTCTCATAGCTGCCGAAGAGCACGCCGCCGGGTGCGAGGAAGAGCGAGTAGTTCCGGCGACCGGATGCTGCGATCTCGGCGAGCATCTCGGGCCACACCGTCGAGTGGCGAGCGAGGTACTCGTCGAGCAGTTCGGGGCGCACCTGCAGCTGGAAGGCGATGCGGGTCATAGCTTTCCCAATCAAGATGTCAATATGATTGAATCGTTTCATCTAAAGTAGGCGAAACTGAAACACCTTGTCAAGCGTCCGACCGACCCGAGTGGACAGGGCCTCGCGTCGATTGGAATGAGAAGGTGGAGTCTGCGCCCGTCTCATTCCGGGCAGGCAGCGTGGAGAGGAAACCTGCATGGCAGTGGGCGTGAAGGACGTCGCGGCGGCGGCCGGTGTGTCGGTCGGCACTGTGTCGAATGTGCTCAACCGGCCTGATCGCGTCTCCGCGCGCACCGTCGAGCGCGTGCAGAAGGCGATCCGCGATCTCGGATTCGTGCGCAACGATGCGGCCCGCCAGCTGCGCGCCGGCCGCAGTCGCAGCATCGGGTTGATCGTTCCCGACATCGGCAACCCGTTCTTCGCGGAGGTCGCGCGGGGCGCGGAGGATCGCGCGGCGGATGCCGGGATGACCGTGCTGCTCGGCAACAGCGACGAGAGCGATGCCAGGCAGGAGGCGCACCTGGCGCTGTTCCAGGAGCAGCGGGTGAACGGGGTGCTGCTGACCCCGGCATCCGGTGACCTCGCGTCACTGCAGCGGTTCACGGATGCCGGCATGCCGGTCGTGCTCGTGGACCACGAGGTCGCCGAAGCGGAATTCCCCTCGGTGTCGGTCGACGATGTGGAGGGCGGGCGGCTCGCCGTCGCGCATCTGCTGAAGACCGGACGCCGCCGGATCGCGTTTGTGAGCGGACCTCGGTCGGTACGGCAGGTGGCACAGCGCCTGCGGGGGCGGAGCTGGCCGTCGCCGAGGTGCAGGACGCGACGCTCGAGGTCGTCGAGCGGGCGTCGCTGACCGTGCTGCAGGGGCGCGCGGCGGGGGAACAGCTGGCGGCGCGCGCCGCCGAGGACCGACCGGATGCCGTGTTCGCTGCGAACGATCTGCTCGCGGTCGGACTGCTGCAGGCGTTCAGCTTCGGCTCCGGCATCCGCGTTCCCGGCGATATCGCGCTGGTCGGCTACGACGATATCGACTTCGCCTCGGCCACGGTCGTACCGCTCAGCTCGGTGCATCAACCGGCACGCCTGTTGGGTTGGATGGGTGTGGATCTGCTGCTGAAAGAGCTCGACGGAGGGGACCACGACCGCCGTGTGCGCTTCCGGCCAGAGCTGGTCATGCGCGACTCCAGCAGCGGCTGATCCCGATTCGTTCCAGCCCCGCGCACCCGTTATGATTGCAGGACGGATCTGTGCTCTCATGAGTCGGAATCCTGGAGACGTCGCATAGTCAGGCCTAGTGCACCACCCTGCTAAGGTGGAGTCCCCTCACGGGGACCGAGGGTTCAAATCCCTCCGTCTCCGCCATAAAAATCCTGGTCAGACGCTAAATTCCGAAGCCCGGCCGGTCGCTCAGATCGCTCGCTTGGGTCGATTTTGGGTCCCAAGTGTACGTGGAGTGTACGCGATTCTGAGAGCTGCTCTCTGCGGCGGCCGATCTGTTGACGAAATCCCGGCGTTGTCCCTCGCCCAGAATGTGCGCGTACGTCGTGAGAACCGTCCGCGCCTCGTCTCCGAGATACTCGGCCACCTCGTTGACTGGAGTGCCCAATCTCAGCCACGTCGATGCCGCGAAATGCCGAAGCGCGTGTCGACGGAACCCGAGCGGGAACTTGCGAACAAGGTTCGCGGATAGTTGGTGGCGATTGGTCTCGCTTCGGGGTTGGCCGCAGTTCTTCCTGGAGCGCTCGTGGACTCAGGGTTGCCACTCTGGGCGATGTGGACCCTGGTCGGCGGACTCGCCGTGGTTTCGGCGCTCGCGATGCTCGCTGCGGAGTGGATCTCACCGATTTATCAGGCCAATCAGGCACAGCCGATGCACTAGCGCCATTTATTGACATTCATATGCATCATCCGGGTTAATGGCCCTATTCACATCTCAATGTTGAGGGGACTCGAATGCGCTATCTACCCACTGTCGCGACTACTGGCCGGCGAGCCCAGAAAGTTCTCGGAAATAGGAACCCGACGGACAGGAGAACACGAGGCGACCCGTGCCACGCCCCCGGACAGTGCGGCTACAGTGAGCGAGAGCCCGACGGCGGCAATTGAGGCGCACCAGATTCCCACGGCGATCGTCAGGGTGACACCTGGCGCTGCACCTTGCCGATCCATCCACTCACGAGACCGGCGATGGCGAACAACATGGCGATGATGTCGACCGTGAACGCCGTCAGCAGCACAGGTTTGCCGCCGAGGAAACGCATCCCGTCCATGACCGCGCCGATGCCGGCCCGGCCCGTCGCTGCGGCTCGCGGCAGGGTCAGTAGCCGGAAGACGGCATAGAGCGCGACGGTAAACAGCAGCGCATCGATCCCGTAGGCGTAGACGAACCCGTTCGGGAGCATGATCAGTGGGCCGAGAACCTGTCCAACCTTGCTGACAGTGTACGTGATCGCTTTAGCGGCCGGGATCAACTCGACCGGCACGAGCGCGGGGATGATCGCGCCGCGAACCGAGGCAGAAGTCGCGAAACCGGCGGATTGGACAGCGACCACCACCAGGATCGGCCCGACCGACTCGAGGCCAAGCACAGACTGTGTCAGGAGAGCGAACGTTCCGGACCAGGTCAGGGCGGACGAGCACAAGTACAGAATCCGTCTGTCGACCGTGTCAGCGAGGGCGCTGCCCTAGAGTCCGCAGCAGACCCGTGTCAAGCCCATGATCTTTTACATGCTGGGAGATACTGGAATGCATGGATAGCTCGGCGAATTTCACTTTCGTGCCGGAATCGCACGGATCACATGCCGACGCGACGCAGCGCCTCGACGACGCGCTTGCGGACTTCGTGGCAGGTGTGCGCCGCATGTATGCAGACGCCGCGGGACAGGTCGCTCCGGGTCTCCCGCCTTCGGCCTACAAACTGCTGTTGACGATCTCACGGATCGGCCCCGTGAGTCTGTCGACACTGGTCGAACGCTTTGCTTCGGACAAGGGTCAGATGAGCCGGCAGGTCAGAGATCTCGAAACGCTCGGCCTCGTGGAACGTACAGCCGACTCGAGCGATGGTCGGATCCGGCTGATTGCAATGACCCCGCTCGGTATCGCCCGGATGACGGCAGCCCGCGCCCCTTACCGGCAACAGCTCGCCGCGGTGCTCTCGGATCGCTCGCCCGAGTCGATCAGTGATCTTGCGGAGCTGCTGCAGGCACTCACCAGGCGCGGGATCACCCCGCCCCACTGATACGGCGACGGGGGTGGTGCAGGGCAGATACTGCCGTGCACCACCCCCGTTCAGTTCTCAGCGATCTGCCGGAGGCGCGGTCGCTGAACCTGCGTCGTCCCCGCCCCGGCGGGCGCAACTGACTCTTCCAGCCCGTCTAGCAGTTCCTCGTCTGCGATCAGCTGGCCCTCGGCGAGGGATTCCGGGATGATCTCGGCGTTGATCTCGGTGGCGAGCGGCTTCTCCTTCACGAAGCACAGCAGCACGGCGGTGATGACGGCCAGAGGCACCATGTAGATGAAGATCGGGATGAGCGCCTCGTTGTAGGACTCGACGATGAGGTTGCGGATGGGTTCCGGCAGGGACTTGATCAGTTCCGGGGTCAGCGAGTTCGCGCCGTCGGAGGGGCCGGCCCCGCCGCTGGGCAGCTTCTCGGTGATCAGCGACGTGAGCCGGGTGGCGAAGATCGAACCGACGACGGCGGAGCCGAGGCTGCTGCCGACCTGACGGAAGTAGTTGTTCGCCGCGGTCGCGGTGCCGACCATCTTGTGCGGGAAGGAGTTCTGCACGACGAGGGTGAGGATCTGCATGCTCGTGCCGAGCCCGACGCCCATCACGGCCATGTAGACGCAGATCAGGGCGACCGGGGTGTCGACCTGCACGGTCGCGAGCATTCCGACGCCGAGGGCGACGATGACCGTGCCCACGATCGGGAGCAGCTTGTACTTCCCGGTCTTCGAGATCACCGCACCGGTGACGATGGAGGTGAGCAGCAGCGCCGCCATCATCGGGATCATGAGCAGGCCCGCCGCCGTCGCGCTCGCCCCGACCGCCATCTGGAAGTAGGTGGGGAGGTAGCCGACGGCACCGAACATCGCGACCGCGATGAGCAGGCCCGCGATCGTGGTCACGTTGAAGTTCCGGTCCTTGAACAGGCTCAGCGGCATGACCGGCTCAGAAGCGCGGGACTCGACGAGCACGAACAGGGCGCCGACGACGACCGTGGCGATGATCAGCCCGATGATCTGCGGCGACCCCCACTCGTACATCGACCCGCCCCAGGTGCCGACCAGCACCAGCGTCGAGGTCGCGATCGCCAGGAGCATCATACCGAGGTAGTCGATCCTCGGCCGCTCGGTGCGGTTCAGCTTCGGCAGGCGCAGCAGGACGATGGTGGCGACGACGGCCAGGATACCCAGGGGAACGTTCATCCAGAACGCCCACCGCCAGCCGGGCCCTTCGGTGAGCCAGCCGCCGAGCAGCGGGCCCGCGACCGAGGAGACGGCGAACACGCCGCCCATGATGCCCATGTACTTGCCGCGTTCGCGGGCGGGCACGACGTCGGCGATCGCGGCCTGCGAGAGGATCATGAGGCCGCCGCCGCCGAGGCCTTGCACGAGCCGTCCGATGATGAGGGAGTTCATGTCCTGCGCGAGGCCGCCGACGACCGAGCCGGCCACGAAGAGCACGATCGCGGCGATCAGCATCGGCTTGCGACCGACGAGGTCGCTGATCTTGCCGTAGACCGGCATCGTGATCGTGGAGGCGAGCATGTACGCCGTGATCACCCAGGTCATGTGCTCCACGCCGTGCATCTCGCCGACGATCGTGGGCAGGGCGCTGGAGAGCACCATCTGGCTCAGCGACGCCAGCAGCATCACGATCATCAGGGTGGAGAACAGCAGGAGGATGTTGCGTTTCGCCGTCGCGGCTTCCGCCGACGGCTGGATCTTGGCGTCTGTCATGATGGGTTCTGGATGACCTCTCGGAATAGGGCGGTGGCGGATGTCAGCGACTCGGTCGTGGTCCCGGACCACGCGCTGGGGTTCTTGACGAAGGCAAAACGGACCACGGTGCCGGCGACCATCCGCAGCGCGGTTGCGGCATCGTGGATGTCCTGTGCATGCACGTCTTCGTCGATCAGGGTTCGTCTCGTGAGCTCCTCGATCAGGACAGGCTCGATGAGTTCGCCGGCGGTCGTGGAGAAGTGCTTGAGGCGCCCGCGCAGCTCAGGCAGGGTGCGGATGAGCTCGGATCGCCGCTCACCGAGACCGTCGTCGGGAACGGCGGTGCGGATGACCTCCATCGTGAGTCGCACCGCGCGCTCGAACAGGTCGCCGTCTCCCTCGCGGAACGCTGCGGCCGCATGGTCGGGGACGTGCAGCGGCTGCAGCCCCAGGGCGGCGTCCTCCTTGCTGGGGAAATAGTTGAAGAACGTCCGGGTGGAGATGCCGGCCCGCGCCGCGATCATGTCGACGGTGGAAGCTGTCCAGCCATGCTCGAGGAGGAGCTCAGCGGCGGCGTCATGGATGGCCGCCGCGACTTCGAGGCGTTGTCGTTCTCGGAGACCCAGAGGAGAAGTTTACACCCATGCATTCTATGCTGTGGCGCACCATTTGCACAACTGCAAGAAACGGTCTGCGGCCGCCCTCCCACCAGGCGGGAGGGCGACCGCAGCGGTCAGTGCCGAAACCTATGACTGCGCTGCGCTCGGCTCGCCCGATGCTCCCGCGCTCGGCAGGCCGGTACCTGCCGTGACCGGCCGCTGCGCCTGCTGCTTCTTGACCCGGCGGCGTTCCCGGCCGTCCTCGAAGAGCAGGTAGAGCACCGGCACGAGCAGCAGGGTGAGCAGTGTCGAGGAGATGAGGCCGCCGATCACGACGATCGCGAGGTCCTGGCTGATGAAGCCGCTCGATCCGGTCACGCCGAGTGCCATTGGGATGAGGGCGAAGATCGTCGCGAGTGCGGTCATCAGGATCGGGCGCAGGCGCTGGCGGGCGCCGTTGAACACGGCGTCGCGCACGCTCTGCCCCTGCTTGCGGTACTGGTTCACGAGGTCGATGAGCACGATCGCGTTCGTGACCACGATGCCGATCAGCATGAGCATGCCGATGAGCGCCGAGATGCCCAGCGGCTTGCCTGTGAGCAGCAGCAGCACGATCGCGCCGGTCGCGGCGAACGGGATCGACACGAGCAGGATGAGCGGTTGCGCGAGGGAGCGGAAGGTGGCGACGAGCAGCAGGAACACGATCGCGATCGCGATCAGCATCGCGAGTCCGAGCTGTTGGAAGGATTCCTGCTGGGTCTGCGCCAGGCCGCCGATGGTCGCGGTGGTGCCGGCCGGCAGGTCGAGGCCGTCGATTCGCTCCTGCACCTCGGTGGTCACTGCTCCCAGCTCGCCCTCTGCGGGGGTGAGTGAGATCGTCGCGACGAGGTCGCCGTCCTGACGGGTCAGCGATGTCGCCACGGTGACCTTCTCCACCGATGCGAGCTCGGTCAGCGGCACCATGCCCGTTGCCGTGGGGATCTGCAGATCTTGGAGCTCCGCGATGGTCTCGGGCGCCGGGGCCGCGTCGAGGAAGATGCGGTACTCCTCGTTGTCGATGGTGACGTTGCCGATGCTCTGCGGGGAGAGGATGCTGCCGACCATGCCGAGCAGCTGGATCTCGGTGAAGCCGTGCTCGAGGGCGACCTTCCGGTCGACCGTGACCTGGGTGATCGGTTGCGCGGGGGCGAGATCGCTCGACACCTCAGTGGTGTGGGGCGTGTCCTCGAGCGCTGCATAGGCGGCCTCCGCCGCCTCGGCGAGATCGGCGTCGTTGGTGCCGGTGACGAGCACGTCGACCGAGCCGCCGAAGCCGCCCATCGACGCGGCGTCCATGAGGCTCACCTCGCCGGGACCGTCTAGCTCCGCGAGGCGGTCGCGCACCTTGTCCTGCAGTGCGCTCTGGTCCGCCTTCGAGTCGGTGTTCACGATGAAGGTGGCCGTGCCGCCGCCTCCGCCGAGAAGGGCGGAGAAGTCGCCCGAGCCGCCCCCGCTGGAACCGGCCATGAGCATGACGTCTTCCACGCCGTCGATGTCGAGCAGCGCATCCTCGACGTCGCGGGCGCCGTCGGAGACGGTGTCGAGGTCGGAGCCTGCGGGGAAGGTCTGGGTGGCCATGATCATGTTCTGCCCGGTGCTCCCCAGGAAGTCGACCTTCAACAGGGGAACCAGCGACACGGTGATCACGAGCAGCAGCACGGAGGAGACGATCGTGATGACCGGGTGCTTCTGGGTGCCGCGCAGGATCGGCTTGTAGCCGCGCTGCAGCCAGCTGTTGTGCTCCTTCTCCTCAGCTGCGAGACGCACCGCCTCGACGTTGGTGACGTCCTTCGGCGCGCGCAGGAACCAGTACGACAGCACCGGGACGATCGTGAGCGCCACGAGCAGCGACGACAGCATCGCGATCGTGACCGTCAGCGCGAACGGGGCGAACAGCTCGCCCACCATTCCGCCGACCAGGGCGATCGGCAGGAACACGGCCACGGTCGTCAGTGTGGAGGACGTGATCGCGCCGGCGACCTCGCGCACGGCGGTGAGGATCGCGTGCACCTTCTCCTCCCCGTAGGAGAGGTGCCGTTTGATGTTCTCGATGACGACGATCGAGTCGTCGACCACGCGGCCGATCGCGATCGTGAGAGCACCGAGGGTGAGCATGTTCAGCGAGTGCCCGCCGAGATTCAGGCCGATGAAGGTCACCAGCACCGACAGCGGGATCGAGATCGCGGTGACGATCGTGGAGCGCAGCGACAGCAGGAAGATCAGGATGACGACGATCGCGAAGAGCAGGCCGAGCAGGCCCTCGATCGCGAGATGCTGGATCGATTCCTCGATGAACGGGGCCTGATCGAACACGATCGTGAGCGAGAGGCCGGGCACCTCGTCTTCGAGCTCGGCGATCGCGTCGCCGATCGCGTGGGAGATCGCGACGATGTCGGCGTCCTGGTTCGCGGTGATCGAGATCGACAGCGCCTCCTCGCCGTCCATCCGGGTGAGCGAGGTCTGCGGCTCGGTGACGAGCTCGACGGTTGCGACGTCGCCAATGGTGATCACCGTGCCGGGCTGCGTCTGGCTGGCGAGCGGCAGCCCCGTGATGGCGTCGAGGGATTCGACCGCAGTACCGCCCTGCACCGGCAGCGACGCCCCGTCCTCGGTGACGCTGCCGAGCGGCAGCGTCACCCCGTTCGCCTTGAGCGCCTCGCTGAGCGCCTGCGGGCCCAGACCGTTCGTCGCGAGCGCCGCCTGATCCGGCGTGATCACGACCCGCTCGACCGCGCCGCCCGAAACTGCGGCAGAGCGCACACCCGAGATCGACTCGAGTTTGGGGACCACGGTGTCCGTGAGCGTGTTGGACAGGGCCGTGATGTCATCTTCCGACCCCGAAGCGGTCATGAAGATCACCGGGATGTCGGAGGTGCTGCCCGAGATCAGTTGCGGGTCTGCGTCGCTCGGGAGCGTCGCAGAGATGGAGTTCAGTGCCTGCTCGACCGAGGCCCGGAACTCGTTCGCGTCGGTGCCGTAGGTGTACGCGATCGAGACCATCGACATGCTCGACGAGGAGGTGGCGACGACCTGCTCGACGTTGTCGAGATCGGTGATCGCGCGTGAGATCGGCACGCTCACCTGCTCATCCATCACCTCGGGGCTGGCGCCCGGAACCATGGTCACCACCGTGGTCTGGGGGAGCGAGAGCGAGGGGATGAGCTCCTGCTTGAGCTGCGTCATCGAGAACACGCCGAACCCGGCGATCAGGATGGTGATGAGCGCGACCAACGTCCGGTTGGCCAGGCTGAAGCGAGCGAGTCGGAACAAAAGAGATACCACCGAACGGTTGGAGGACAAGAGAGTGCGGGCATCGCCGAATATGGTTAGCGCCACGCAAAGCTTAGTATAGGACTAAGCAACCCGCGCTGAGTTGCGCCTGAGAGCGAAAGGTAGTTTTGAGGCGTGAGTACACATGAAGAAGTAGAACGCGAGACGCTCCTCGCCGAGCTGCTCAGCCTGCAGGCCGCCTTGGAGTCATCGTTCGTGCCCGAGCACATCGAGCCGATGCTGTCGTTGCGGCTCACGATGCAGCAGCTCAAGGTGTTGATGATCCTCGTCGCCCATCCAGACGGGAGCACGATGCAGGCCGTCTCCAAGACGGTCGGTGTGTCGCTGGCGACTATGTCCGGGATCGTTGATCGCCTCGAGGCGCAGCACATGGTGGAGCGCAGCCTCGATCCGAACGATCAGCGGGTGCGCCGGGTCACCGCGACCCCGCTCGGGCTTCAGACCGTGCAGCGCCTGATGGCAGCCCGCCCAGAGCTCAGCAGCAGCCCGCTCGGGCTCCTCGCAATCGACGACCTCCGAGCGCTCACCCAGGGCGTCCGCGCCCTCCTCCGCGCGGTGCAGAGCGCCGCCAACGTGCCGACAACCGACGAGTAACGCTTCAGCCGGTCGCCCGACGCGGCACAGGGTGAAGACCGGACGAGATTCAGACGGGAGGCCCACCGATGAGCAGCAAGAGACCGCGACACGCTCGCCCAGACCCGCTCGACAACGACCGGATCGCGCGCCTCGCGAGCTTCAGAGCCAGCCTCGCCCGCTTCATGCTGAACTACCAGTTCGGGATCAACGAGGTCATGACCAAGATCAACATCCTGCGAACCGAGTTCGAGCACCTGCACGACCACAGCCCGATCGAGCACGTCTCCTCCCGCCTCAAGACCCCTGAGAGCATCCTCGAGAAAGTCCAGCGTCGCGAACTGCCACTCTCCATCGACGCGATCCAAGACCAGATCCAGGACATCGCCGGGATCCGCATCGTGTGCAGTTTCATCGCGGACGTCTACCTCATCGCCGAGATGCTCGCCGCCCAGCCCGACCTCACAGTCATCGAGACCAAGGACTACATCGAGCACCCGAAACCGAACGGCTACAAGAGCCTCCACCTCATCGTGAAGGTACCGGTGTTCCTGTCCTCCTCGATGACCGAAGCGCGCGTCGAAATCCAGATCCGAACGATCGCCATGGACTTCTGGGCCAGCCTCGAGCACAAGATCTACTACAAGTTCGACCAGGAGATCCCCGCCGAGCTTCTCGACGAACTGGTCGAAGCCGCGCAACTCGCGAACGACCTCGACCAGAAAATGGAACGCATCCACCGCGAAGTCCACGCGCTGCACCCGTCCTCGGAGCCGGATGGCGACAGCCCGAAGACCGCAGCGACTCACCCCGAAGCACTCCTCCTCAGCGTCCTGTTCCCGAACGAGCACGGGCCCGAGATGCCACAGAACGACTAGGCTGCCATGCCGGGATACGGGCATGTAGCTGAACAACGTCGTCCGTGCAGCCCGCCGTCGCAGCTGGCGCCACTGGACGGATCCGCGGAGTCAGCGCAGTGACGGACGGTGCCTACAGTAGTGGGGTGGACGTCAGGTGGGCGATAGCGAGCGATGGGGTGAAGATCGCGTACTCCGACACCGGCACCCGGGAAGCAGACCCCCTCGTCCTCGTGCACGGGCTGGGGCTCTCCAGCTCGATCTGGCAGGGGCTCGGCTATGTACGCGCGCTGAACGACCACCGCGTGATCACGGTCGATCTCCGTGGACATGGACGCAGCGGCAAGCCTGACGGCCCCCACCGCTACGACATGGCACAGCTCGCCGATGACGTCGCGGCCGTGCTCGACGAAGTCGGCCTGGAGGCCGTCACCTACGTCGGGTATTCACTCGGCGCACGCATTGGGTTCAGCCTCCTCGACCGCCACCCCAATCGCATGCACGCGTTCGTCTCCCTCGCCGGCGCGCACCGGCTGCGCGCCGGCGATGCGGAAGAGATCTTCTATCCCGGTTACCGCGACACGATCGAACACGAGGGGATGGCCGGTTTTACCGCCCGATGGCGCGCGGCCCGACCTGACATCGACGCGCCGACCACGCTGGCGCTGTCGCACAACGATCCCGCGGTGCTCCTTGCCCTCCTCGATGTGATCGACACCGACCCTGGCATTCCCGATCAGCGCCTCATCGACACCGCTAGCCCCGCGCTCCTGGTGACGGGTGACGAGGATCGCGTTGGTGTGCGCGGCGCTCTCGCGGCGGCCCGCCTCCTCCCGAATGCGACCCTCGTGCAACTTTCAGGGGCTGGGCACACCGACATCCTCAGCAGGCGTGACGATCTGGTATCGCTGATCACCGATCTCCGCCGTCACGAACCTACCGGGGCCAGTCCTCGCAGATGAGCGGGAACCAGCCGAGATGGCTGGCCTCAGAGCTGAACGAAGCGGAAGATCGCGACGAACAGCGCCGCGAGCAGCAGCACAACGTTGAACGGGAGGCTCTTCTGCTCACCCCTGCGGACGTGCACGACGATGGCGAGGATCTGCACGATCACGAGTCCCGTCGCCGCGAGCGGAGTGAGCACCGGTGCGATCCCTGTGAGCCACGGCAGCACGAGCCCCACGGCGCCCGCGAACTCGGCGACGCCGATGAACGTCACGATCCCCGGCGAGAAATCCTCAACCCAGGGCATGTTCGCCGCGAGCTTATCCTTCGGCGTGAAGGATTTCGTGAGGCCGGCGAAGAGGTACATGGCGGCGAGGATCCCGGTGACGATCCAAAGGGCGACGTTCATGCGGCATACCCTAACAGACAAGTGGAGATGCGCCTCCACTTGTTGCGATAGGCTGCGTACATGGCCCCGACCGACCCGCCTGTACAGCAAGCGAAGCCGCTGCGCGTAGACGCCGAGCAGCGGCGACGGACGCTGCTGTGCGCCGCAGCGTCCGTGTTCCTTCGAGACGGGCTCGATGCGCCGCTGGAGAACGTCGCAAAGGAGGCGGCAGTCGGAATCGCGACCCTGTACCGACGATTCCCTACCCGCGACTGCCTCGTCGAAGCGGTGTTCGAGGCGAAGATGGGCGCCTACGCCGACCGCGCCGAGGCGGCGCTCGCCTCTGCGGCCGACGACCCGTGGGAAGCATTCGCGGACTATATCCGGGACATCGCCGCCATGCAGGCAGCGGATCCGGCGTTCGGCACGGTGCTGTTACGACCAGCGCAGGGATCGGATCTCTTCGCTGACGAGCATGCGCGGTCGATGCGCGCCACACGGCTGCTGCTCTCGCGCGTGCGCAAGGCCGGCGCCGTCCGCGCGGATCTCCGAGAGACCGACCTGTACCTGCTCGCGACGGCGACCGCAGCCCTCGTCTCCGAGCCCGGCCCGATCATGCCGCAGGCCGCCGCGCAGCGTATGACCGAGCTGTTCCTCGATGCCGTGCGAGCGACCGTCGCGGAGGGCGCGGACTCAGGAAGAACGACGAAAGGATCGAGCAGATGACGTTCGAACTCGGTGCCTATAGCTTCGGCGTGGCCGGCAGAAACCTCGAGGGCGATACGGTGAGCACCGCCCAGGCGGTGCGGAACATGCTCGAGCAGATCCAACTCGCCGAACAGGTCGGCCTCGACTTCTACGGGGTCGGCGAGCATCACACCGCGACGATGCCCGTCAGTTCTCCTGCCTCCGTCATCAACGCCGCTGCAGCGATGACAAGCCGGATCACCCTGTCGACGGCCGTGAGCGTCCTGTCGACGGATGACCCGATCCGGCTGTATCAGCAGATGGCGACCGCCCAGATCGTCTCGAACGGCCGGGTGGAGATCATCGCCGGCCGCGGCTCCTCCACTGACTCGTTCCCCCTGTTCGGGTATGAACTCGACGACTACGACCGGCTCTACACCGACAAACTCGGGCTCCTGCTGGCAGTCGCTACGAACGAACGCACGAACTGGGAGTCCCCGTTCCGGCCGCCATTGCACGACGCGTTGATCGTGCCGCGCCCGGAGCAGCCAGTCCCGATCTGGCTCGGGACAGGCGGGAACCCTGGCTCCACAGTGCGTGCGGCGCAGGCGGGCCTGCCGGTCTCCTACGGCATCCTGTCGGGAACACCGCAACGGTGGGGCCAGATGGGCGCCCTGTATCGCCAGGCCGCGGAGCAGGCTGCCGTGAATACCGCGCAGCTTGCGATCTCGGTCGCCGGCCACGGCTTCGTCGCCCGCGACGGCAGATCCGCGAAGCAGATGTTCTTCCGACACGAATCGGCCGCGTATGCTGCGGCAGGTCGCTTCGGCCCGCGCTCATGGGAAGAGGCCAAGCCCAACTACTCGCCCGGCGGCATGGTCTTCGCGGGTGATGCGTCCGAAGTTGCCGACCGCATCATCGACCTGCACCAGCATCTCGGCCACACGCGACACTTCTTCCAGATGGATATCGGCGGAATGCCACAGGCCGATGTGCTCACCTCGATCGAGCTGCTCGGAACCGAGGTCGCTCCCCGCGTACGGGCCGAACTCGACAACGGGCAGTCCGCCGCATGAGCGGGGTCGTCCCCCGCATGAGCGAGGTCGTCCCCCGCGTCGCGCTCGTCGTGGGCAGCACCCGCGAGCCGCGCTTCGCCGACTACCCACTCACCTGGCTGCTGGAACGTCTCGGCACACGGGACGATCTCGAGGTGTCCGTGATCGACGTCCGCGACGTCGCACTGCCCGACTACAACCTGCCCAAAGCGCCAGCGCACGCCCAACGTGAATACTCAAGCAGGGCAGAGCGCGCGCTCGGCGAACGCCTCGACAACGCTGACGCATTCCTCTTCCTCGTCAACGAGTACAACCACGGCTACGGAGGCGCACTGAAGAACGTGCTCGACCACTATTTCGCCGAGTTCGAACACAAGCCCGCCGCGTTCTTCGGGTACGGCAACGTCGGTGGATCCCGTGCGATCGAGCAGCTGCGCCAAGTCGTCGCCGAGCTGAACATGGTCTCCGTGCGCGAAACGGTGCACATCTTCGGTGCCCAGTTCCCAGCCGTGCGCGAGGGCGGCGCGGCGGCGGCGGCGGTCTTCGACGCCCTCGAGCAGCGGTTGACCGTGATGCTCGATCACCTACTCTGGTGGGCGCGGGCTCTGAGCGCGGCGCGCGATGCCTGACCCGGACAATCGTGCAGGCCAAGGCCCAACTCGGCGACACGCTCCCGCATCCTGACAGGTGATCACCGCAGAACGATCCGTCAGCGGCCAAGGACAATGTCTGGACCACGCGAGGATGGTCGAGACTCCTGGCCGCCGACCACAATCGTTCGAGAGATCGATCCCGTGCGGTCTCAATCAAAGTGATCTGAGAGCGTGTCAATGCCTCGCTGTTCGAGACGTGCGTGCTCAGCTTCGCACACGGGCTCTACATCAAGTCGCTGAACCCGGAGTCAGCGCTCGCCGCGCTTGAGGGTGCAACCAAGCCTGACTCCCTCCGGGACTCTCGGCGGCTTTCGCCGGCAGGTGCGTTTCGCACTCGACTTGCACCAGCACCTCGGTCGCATGCGACACGTCCTCCAGATGAATATCCGCGACATACGCTACGTCGATGTGCTCACCTGGATCGAGATGCTCGCGTGAATCCTGAGTTTCCCTGCACTCGTACAGCTCGTCCTGAATGCCAGACCCGACTCTCAAAAAGGTCTTGTATCGCTACACATCCATCTGGTAGCTTTACCGATAGTTTCATCAGGGGTTAGTTTTATCCCTGATATTCAGGCTCGCTCGCAGGCGATACGGGCAAACGCAGAGAGGCGGAGGATGTCCCTGACGCAGACACCACGACGACGCAAGTCGGTGTGGGGGCAGGTGAAGAGCAGCAGGATGCTGATCCTCATGTGCGTGCCCGCACTGGCGTTCTTCATCGTCTTCAACTACGCGCCGCTGCCGGGCATCTGGATCGCCTTCACGGACTTCAATTACCGTGACGGTATCTTCGGCAGCCCCTTCGTCGGACTCAAGAACTTCCAGTTCCTGATCAAGTCTGGAATGCTCTGGGACCTCACCCGCAACACGATCCTGTACAACATCGCGTTCATCGTCCTGGGCAACATCCTGCAGATCGCGATCGCGATCATGTTCAACGAGGTCCGCCTGAAGTTCTTCAAGAAGATCACGCAGGGCATCATGTTCCTGCCGTACTTCATCTCGGTCGTGCTCATCGGCGTTATCGCCTTCAACCTGCTCAACTACGACACAGGCGCGCTGAACACCCTCATCAAGCAGACGGGCGGCGACCCGCTGAAGATATACAGCATGGCCGGGCTGTGGCCGCTGATCATCATCATCATCCACCTCTGGCAGAGCACCGGCTACGGATCGATCGTCTACTTCGCGGCGATCATGGGCATCGACAAGGGGCTGTTCGAAGCAGCTGAGATCGACGGAGCATCCGCATGGCAGCGCATCCGATTCGTTATCCTGCCGAGCCTGAAGCCGACGTTCATCATCCTCTTCCTGTTCTCGCTGGGCGGGATCATGAGCGGCAACTTCGGGCTGTTCTGGAACCTGATCGGCAACAACGCCACGCTGTTCTCGACCACCGACATCATCGAGACCTCCGTGTACCGCATGGTCATGTCGCAGAACAACTTCACCACCTCCACGGCTGTCGGCCTCTACCAGTCGCTGTTTGGCTTCGCCATCGTCATGACGGCGAACTGGCTCGTTCGAAGGATGAACAAGGACTATGCCCTCTTCTGATGTGACCATGACCGCCCCAGCCACGGAGGCGACCGGCGCCACGAAGGCCATTCTGTTGCCACGGCGGAACAGAAGCCTTTTCGACAAGTCTCAGACCAGAGCCATCAGGCTCTCAGCGAGCGACCGCTGGCTGCGCGGCATCTCGTACGTGTGGATCACGCTGTTCACTCTGTTCTGCTTGCTGCCGTTCGTGATGATCGTCTCGGCGTCGATCTCCAGCGAGGCTGCGATCCGTACGGATGGCTTCGGACTGATTCCGAAGGATTTCAGCCTCGCCGCTTACGACCTGATCTTCCAGGCTCCGAAGCAGATCATCGGCGCCTACACCGTCACGATCACGATGACCGTCTTCGGCACGGCGATCGGATTGTTCATCATCGCGATGACCGGATTCGCCCTGTACCGTCAGGACTTCCCGTTCCGGAACCACATCTCGTTCTTCATCTACTTCACGACTCTGTTCTCGGCGGGTCTTGCACCGACCTTCCTCTGGGTCTCCAACGGCCTTGGACTGCGCGGGAGCTATCTTGCAGTCTTCCTGCAGCTGCTGATGACTCCCTGGCTGATCATCCTGATGAAGAACTTCATGCGCACCGTTCCGTACGAGATCGTCGAGTCGGGGAAGATCGACGGTGCTGGCGATTTTAGGATCTTCGCGCAGCTGACGCTGCCCATGATGAAGCCGGCGCTGGCCACCATCGGCCTCTTCCTCGCCCTGGCGTACTGGAACGAGTGGTACCTGTCGTCCCTCTACCTGGGCAGCACGGTTGAGTTCAAGCCGCTGCAGTACTACCTGTACAACGTCATCAACACGGCCAATGCGCTGCGCAACTCGGTGGCCGGAGCCAACGTGAGCATCGCGAGCCTGCCCAGCAACACCCTGAAGATGGCGAGCGCGGTGGTCGCGACCGGACCGATCCTGCTGTTCTACCCGTTCGTTCAGAAATACTTCGTCAGCGGCATCACCATCGGCGCGGTCAAAGGCTGACCCGTCCTCGCTGGCATCCTGCCCCCACCAGGGGCGCCACCCACCGCAATCACGCAACGAGAATCTCAAGGAGACTCACAATGAAGAGAAGGATCCTCAGGACCGGGGCGGTCATCGCGACCCTCGGCATGGGAGTGACGATGCTGGCGGCGTGCACCGCCGCCAGCGAGGACGATCCGAGCAAGCCCACTGCCATCACGATGCTCGTGCTCGGCGACAAGCCCAGCAACGGGCGTCTGGAGGCGATGCTCGACAAGCTCAACGCGAACCTGAAGAAGCAGGTCAACGCCACCCTCGACTTGTATTACGTGGAGTGGGCCGACTGGCAGACGCAGTACAACGTTCAGCTGCTGTCCGGCGATGACAACGTCGACCTGATCACCACGGCCACGGACTGGCTGTTCGGATGGGAGAACGCCCAGAAGGGGGCATTCCTGCCGCTTTCGGAGGACATGCTCAAGGAGAACGCGCCGAAGACCTGGGCGCAGGTGGATGCCGCGGGCGATTGGGAGCTCACGAAGCTCGACGGCGAGATCCAGTTCATCCCCGAGGACAACTACACCCAGTACACCAACCACGGCTTCTTCTACCGCGGTGACTGGGCGGAGGAGGCCGGCTTCCCGGGCGGCGAGATCACCAAGTTCGAGGACTTCACGAAGTACTTCCAGTGGGTCAAGGACAACAAGCCGGATGCGTATCCGTGGGATGCTGCGTCGGGCGCGTCCAACGACGCCGTGCTCACCGGCTACCTGCAGGGGCACACCGACCAGATGACGCTCCAGGGCGTGAGCGCGGGAAACTATTTCCCGTACACGACGTCGGAGTCCGACCCGGGCACCGTCACCTCCTGGCTCATGGAAGGCGATGAACTGCTGGGGGCCGCCGAACTCGCCAAGGAGTGGAACAAGATCGGCGTCTGGCGCGAGGACTCGCTGAACTACGACGGCGACACCCGTGAGGAGTTCTACTCCGGCCTGTCGGGTGCCGACCAGCACCACACTCAGACCTTCCTCACCCAGATCGTCGACAACATGAATAAAAAGCAGCCCGGCTCCAACCCGAAGATGTTCTACTGGGGCGAGGAGAACGGCAATCTCTATAAGGACATCAAGACCCACGGTGCCATGGCTGTGAGCGCCAATTCCAAGCACCCTGAGAAGGCGCTGCAGGTGTACGACCTGATCCGCAACGACAAGACCGACTACGACCTGCTGAACTTCGGGATCGAGGGCACGGACTACGTCATGCAGGACGGAAAGCTCGGCTTCCCCGAGGGCTACGACCCCTCGAAAGACGCGCTGGGCTCGAACTTCTGGGGCGGTCGCATGGACGAGTACGAGCCGCTGAAAGTCAGCGACGCGCCGAATCTGAAGGACGTGTATGCCGATCTCGACAAGGTCGCTCGTGACTACCCGTACTCCACACTGATCATCGACAAGAGCTCGATCGATCCGACGCTGGCAGCGATGGGCGCCGTGCTCTCGGAGTACATCCCGCAGCTCAACTACGGCAAGTTCGACGACCCGGCCAAGGCCATCGCGGAGATGCGCCAGAAGCTCAAGGACGCGGGCTACGACGAAGTGCGGGAATCTCTGCAGGCCGACATCGACGAGTGGGCGAAGGATCACCCGCTGAAGTAGGACTGCAAGAATGCCGGGCGGGACCGCTGTGCGGGCCCGCCCGGCCCTACGAGAGGATGAGGAATGGCAAGCATCTTCGCGGCCGACTCAGCGCTGATGAGGACCCTCACGCGCATCGCCGACATCATGATCCTGAACATTCTGTTCATCGTGACGTCGCTTCCTCTCTTCACGCTCGGGGCGTCGCTGACCGCACTGAACTTCACGGCGATGCGCATCGCGACCGGTACCGACCAGACGATCACCGGCGACTATCTCCGCTCCTTCCGGAGTAACTTCCGCCAGGGAACGGCGATCTGGGGACTGCTGTTCGGCGCATCGGCAGTCTTCGCAGCCTGGCACATCGTGGTCTCGGAACTCGTGACGGTTGTGATCCTGCAGTTGGCGCTGTTCGCTGTCTGGTATGTGCTGGTCTTCCTGGCACTCGTGACAGTGCTGTGGCTGTTCCCCTATCTGGCGAAGTTCGAGGGCACCATTCGGGAGACCATCCGCAACGCCCGGCTGCTGTCGTGGAGGCACCCGTTCACCACGCTGCTGGCGCTCGTCGTGATCGCGCTGTGCGCGGTGATCACAGTGTTCTATCCGCAAGCCACCGGCTACGGACTGCTCTGGCTGCTGATCGGCTTCGCAGGCATCGCGGTCGTCAACGGTGCGCTTCTCGCGCATGTCTTCAACAGGTACATCGACACGCCCGAGGAAAGCTGAGCCCATGCAGACGTTCACCATCGATGACTGGCGCTTCATACTCGCCGATCTCCCGGGCGCCTCCGCGAAGGGCTTCGACGACTCCGCATGGCGCGCAGTTCGCGTGCCCCACGATTGGAGCGTCGAGCAGGACTTCTCGTCCGAGCACTCCAGCGGCACGGGCTATCTGGCAGGCGGCATCGGCTGGTATCGGACACGCGTCGCGCTGGGCGGGCTGGACCTCGCTGACGACGCGCAGATCGAGCTCGCCTTCGCGGGCGCGTACAAGAACGCGCAGGTCTGGGTCAACGGGTACCACCTGGGGGGCGGCCCAACGGACATGTTCCGTTCTCGTTCGATCTGACCGAGATCGCCTCCTACGCGTCCGACGACGAGCTGGTGATCGCCGTACGTGTGGATCGCACCGAGATCTCGGACTCGCGATGGTACAACGGCGCCGGGATCGTCCGGGCGGTGTCCTTGCGGGTGCACGCTCCGGTGCGCGTGCTGCAGACCGCATTCACGACTGTGTCGGCTCA
This sequence comes from Microbacterium suwonense, assembly GCF_030296555.1. Taxonomy (NCBI): domain Bacteria; kingdom Bacillati; phylum Actinomycetota; class Actinomycetes; order Micrococcales; family Microbacteriaceae; genus Microbacterium; species Microbacterium suwonense. Next base: position 2,028,665 of record NZ_AP027728.1, on the reverse strand, counting down.
TGCCGACGAGGCCGTCGTGCACATCGATCAGACCATTGCCAGCAGTGCGGCAGAAGCAGTCGGGGGCGGGTCCGGCACGAGTTGCGCTCGCCGGCATCCGGCCGGACGCACATTGTCGATGCCGTCTTCGAAGTACCCGCAGGCGGCACCGCCGGAATCGGGACCGAATTGCGGATTCCGGAGCCGCAGCTGTGGTCGGATGCCGATCCGCACCTGTACCAGCTCACCACTACGCTCAACTGGAACGGCGCTTCGGCCGAGTACGACGAGATCGTCGGCATCCGCACCTTTGCATTCGATCCCGATCACGGGTTCTCGATCAACGGCGAGGAGCGCACGCTGAAGGGCGTCTGCCTGCACGAGGACGCCGGTTGCTTCGGCGTCGCCGTGCCGCCGTCGGTCTGGCTGCGACGGCTGCTGACTCTGAAGGAGATGGGGGCGAATGCGGTCCGCATGGCGCACAATCCCCACGATCGGGCGTTGTACGCACTCTGCGATGCGCTGGGCCTGTTCGTGATCGACGAGGCCTTCGACGAATGGGAGAATCCCAAGAACAAGTGGTGGCAGGGGCACAACGTGTATCCGCCCCGGCACGAGGGTTATGCAACGCACTTCCCGGCATGGCATGAGCGCGACCTGCGCGACCAGATCGCCGCGCACCGCAACCATCCGTCGATCATCGCATGGAGCATCGGCAACGAGGTCGACTACCCCAACGATCCATACGCCAGTGTGCTGTTCGAGCAGATGACCGGGAACAACGACGCCGACAAACCGGCACAGGAGCGCATGTACGATCCGACCCGCCCGGATGTGCGGCGGCTGACGACCATCGCCCGCCGGCTGAGCGCGATCGTGCGAGAGGCCGATCCGACCCGACCCGTGACACTCGCCGCGGCGTTCCCGGAGCTGTCCAGCCGCACCGGACTGCTCGACGACCTGGATCTGATCGGATACAACTACAAGGAGCGTCTGTACCCGGACGATCATCGACGCTTCCCCGATCAGCCGCTGATCGGAAGCGAGAACGGCCACGGTTATGCGCAGTGGCGTGCGGTGGCCGAGAACGACTTCGTAGCCGGCCAGTTTCTCTGGACTGGGATCGACTACCTCGGAGAAGCGCGCGGCTGGCCGGTGCACGGATCCGATGCGGGGATGCTGACCTTGGCCGGTTTCACCAAGTCCGAGTGGCACCTGCGACGCAGCTGGTGGACGCAAGCGCCGACCGCTCACCTCGCCGTGCGCGCCCAGCCGGCCGGCCTCGACCGGAAGTCGTTCTGGACTCACCCGGTGTCCCGGAACTGGGACGGTGCTGAAGAGCCGATCGAGGTACTTTGCTTCGCCGGTGGTGGTGCACCGCATCTCACCTGCGACGGTTCGCCGGTGCCCCTGTCGTTCGACGAAGAGGGCGGGTTCTGGTCCGCCACGGTTCCGGCATCCACTGCAATGTTCGTGCTGGAGGTGCGCGACGGCGACGTCGTCGTCGCTCGCGACGAGCTCGCGCACGCTGGTAGGCCCGTCGTGTTTGCGGCCGATGTCTGGCATCCGCCGGCCGACGCGGCACGGCGATGCCGGGATGCCGGGATCGCGATCGACAGTGTCATCCAGATCGAGTGCCGCCTGCTGGATGCGCAGGGCCGCCTCGCCGCCGGAGAGCTGCCGGTAACGGTCGTGACGGATGGAGCGCGGGTCAGCATCGAGAACGGCGATCTCGCCGATATCACGCCGTATACCAGCACGATGCGCCGCACGTTCGACGGGCGGCTCGCGGTGTTCGTCCGCGCCGAGGATGCGGGCACAGTGCAGGTGTGCGCAGAGGGCCTCCCTCCTGTTACGGTTCAACTATGAGGGGTGTCGTGCCGCGCCGGACCTCGCGCGACATCCGTAGCGATTCCATGATCGACGTGCTGCATGCGGTGCTGTCAGCGGGCGAGACAACCCGCAACGATCTCATGCGCTCCACCGGGCTGAGCCCCGCGACGGTGGTCACGATCGTGAACGAGCTCATCGAGGCCGATGTACTCGCTGAGACGAAGGTCTCCGCTGGGCGGGTAGGTCGCCCGACGTCGATCTTCGGGATGAACGCCGCTCGCGGTCGGATTCTCGGCATCGACGTCGCCGAGACCTATGTGCGCGCAACGATGTTCGACACCGCGCTGAACCAGGTCAGCTACACCGAGAGCGCGCGCGACGAGCATGTGCTTGAGCCGGGATCGATCGTCGAGACCATCGGCCTCGTGGTGGACGAACTGCTTCAGAGCGAGGGAGTGTGCCGTGAGGGTGTGCTCGGAGCGGGGATCTCGCTGCCCGGGTTGATCCAGGAGCCATCGGGCATGGCTGTGGTGGTCCCCAACTGGGAATGGCGCAGTGTGGAGCTGGACCGGCTGCGCGAGCGAGTGGGCCTGCCCCTCGTGATCGACAATCCACTGAAGGCGATGGTCAATGCGGAGCGTTGGCTGGGCCGGGGGCGGTCGGCGGCGAGTCTGGCCACGGTCAACCTGGGGACCGGGGTCGGCGCCGGTATTGTCCTCGAAGGCGAGGTGCTGCGCGGCGCGACCAACTCGGCCGGCGAGTGGGGGCATTCGCTGCTCATGCTCGATGGCAGACTGTGCCGGTGCGGTCGGCGCGGCTGCGTGGAAGCATACATCGGCGTTCCGGGAATCCAGCACACACTGCGCGAGCTGGCTCCTTCGCATCCGCTCGCCGATGTCGAGCTGCAGAGCGACTTCATCTCGCTGCTCGCTCATGCGGCCGAGAGCTCGACTCCGGACGATGCCGCGCGAGAGACGGTCGCGCGGACGGCTTATTACCTCGGTTCAGCGCTTGCGGATCTCGTTGCGGTGGTGAATCCGGATGTCGTGACACTGACTGGCTGGACCACGTGGGCACTGGGTGGCCAGCTGCTCTCGCCTGCCCGCGAACGGATGCGGTCGCAGTCGCCTGGGCGAGCGGGTGCCGCTGTGGAGCTGGAGATCTCTGCTGTGCGTGGCAATCCTGTCGTCACCGGCATTGCCATGATCGCACTGGAGCGGTCGCTGGTGGATGCCGGGCTGCTGACCACTCGCATCCCAGTGGTGCTCTGAACGTCGCTGTTCATAGGGGAGGGATCGACCCGCGGTTGGAACTCGTCGGTCGAGTAGTCGTCTATCAGCGCTGCTGAAGCCTCTGCAGCGCGGCGTACCGGCCACCGATGCTCATGAGTTCGTCGTGGTCGCCGATCTCGACGATGCGTCCGCGATCGAGCACGACGATGCGGTTCGCATCGCGGATTGTGGAGAGCCTGTGGGCTACCACTAGCGTCGTGCGACCGGCCATGAGCCGCGACAGCGCCTGCTGGACGAGCATCTCGGACTCGTTGTCCAGCGCACTGGTCGCTTCATCGAGCAGGAGCACCTTCGGGTCGCGCACCAACGCGCGGGCGATCGCGATCCGTTGACGCTGTCCGCCCGAGAGTCTCGCTCCGCGCTCGCCCACCAGGGTGTTCCACCCTTCGGGCAGTGCATCCACGATCTCCGCGGCGTTGGCATCCTGCAGGGCTGCGCGGATGCGCTCGTCCGGCACGTCGCCGAGTCCGTACGCGACGTTGTCGCGGATCGATCCTTCGAACAGCACGGACTCCTGTGGCACGACCGACAAATGCCGACGGTACGTGCGCAGATCGAGAGTCGCGGCATCCGCTTCATCGAGCAGCAGTCGCCCGCTCGTCGGACGCAGGAACCCGAGCGCCAGATTCAGCAGGGTCGACTTGCCGGACCCGGAGGGGCCGACGAATGCGACCGTCTCGCCTGGTGCGATGTCCAGATCGACGTCGGATACGGCCTCGGCTTCAGCCTCGCCGTATCGCAGACTCACCTGCTCGAACCGCAGTCTGCCGCGAACCTCTTCGACGACGGCTCTGCCCTCGTTCTCCTCCAGATCCGGTTCGGTCAGCACCTCCGCGATCGACCGTACCGACTCCAGGCCACGTGCACCCACGGGGATCACCATCAGCACTTGAGTGACGCCGCCCGTGATCAGCCCGAAGTAGGCCGACAGCTGCACGACCTGCCCTGGTGTGATCTGCCCCCAACCGGTGATGGCGGTCCAGGCTGCCGACATCAGGCAGATGACGCTGAGCAGTTGCAGCACGACCCACGACAGAGACTGGAATCTGCCGTTGAGCAGATCTAGAGCGTAGCCCGATGCCTTGACGCCTTCCGCGCCCTCGGCGACGCGCTCCTGCGCCGTCGCCTCAATGCCGTGCGCGCGCGTGATCGGGATGAGCGTCGCCATCTCCCCCACGCGTCCGGCGAATACCTCGACGTTCTGCCGGAATGCCTCGTTGCGCTGACGCGAGCGCCTGGCCAGCAGATAGCGCAGGAGCACGGCGATCGGGATGGTCAGAGCGTACACCGGCAGGAACGTGGGCATGGTCAGCGCGGTCATCACGATCGCACCCGAGATGACCATCGTCTGCGCGAGTACGGGATGAGTGACCTGCTGCAGCATCAACTCGATGTTCTCGACGTCGCGCACGACCTTTGTCTGCACGATCGACGAAGATGTGCGCGAGTGAAAGCCGATCGAGAGGCTCTGCAGCCGCGCGGTCAACGCGTTGCGCAGATCCGCGCCTAGACGGCGCACCGAGCGCATGAACAGTTTCGTGTAGGCGACATGCGTCGGGTAGTTTTGCGCGACTGCGAGGAACGCGATGCCCGCCCACATCGCCAGCGCCTCCGGCGGCCCGCCTGCGACCACGACGTCGATGACGCTGGCGGTGACCACGGGCATGAGCCATTGCGGCGTGTCCTTCAGTGGAAAGAGCGCTGCAGCGGCGATCAGCCTGCGGCGGTGCGGGCGCAGCAGGCGGAACACCGAGCGGAGCGGATGATCGGCATCGAGCTGAGTGGCGGAGGATCGCGCAGATGTCATCACCGCTCCCATTCGGGATCGTGCGGGCCCGCTCAAGGAGAGGAATTTCACGCGGAAGCCTTTCAAGGGGTGAAGATGCCAGCAAACCATGTATCGTTAAACTTACCGCGCTCCGCCCACGGCGGATGAGTACAGTGAAGGAAACGTATGATCACGCTCTCCCGTACTTTGGGTGCTCCCACGATTGATCGACGGATCTACGGCCAGTTCGCGGAGCACCTCGGCCGGTGCATCTACGAGGGTGTCTGGGTCGGAGAGAGCAGCGACATTCCGCACCGCAACGGTCTCCGCACCGATGTGATCGATGCGCTGCGGCAGATCCGGGTGCCGCTGGTGCGCTGGCCGGGCGGGTGCTTCGCGGACGAATACCACTGGCTCAAGGGAGTCGGACCCGATCGTCAGCCGATGGTAAACACGCACTGGGGCGGGGTGGTCGAATCGAACGAGTTTGGCACGCACGAGTACTTCGAACTGCTGAACCAGCTCGATGCAGAGGCGTATATCAACGGAAACGTCGGCAGCGGCACGGTGGCGGAGATGCAGGATTGGATCGAGTACATGACCCTTGATTCCACCTCGCCGATGGCCGAGCTGCGAAAGCGGCACGGTCGTGAACAGCCGTGGAAGCTGGAATTCTTCGGAGTAGGGAATGAGAGCTGGGGGTGTGGGGGCAACATGCTCCCGCTGCACTACGCGAACCAGTACCGGCAGTTCCAGACCTACGTGCGCAGATACGGCGAGCATCCGATCTCGAAGATCGCCTGCGGAGCGAACGCCGATGATTACGAGTGGACTGAGACGCTGATGGCGCGAGCCGTCGAACACATGGATGGCCTGAGCCTGCACTACTACACGCTGCCCACCGCAGACTGGGACCGGAAGGGTTCCGCCCTCGATTTCAGCGACTTCGAATGGCACGAGACCCTGCGCCAGGCGCGTCGGATGGACGAGATGGTGACCCGGCACAGCCGGATCATGGACAGGCACGACCCGACCGGCCGTGTCGGCCTGATCGTCGACGAGTGGGGGACCTGGTATGACGTGGACGAGGGCACCGATCCCGGTTTCTTGTATCAGCAGAACACGCTGCGGGACGCTGCGGTGGCGGCCATTACCCTGAACATCTTCCACCGTCACGCCGATCGGGTGCGGATGGCGAATATCGCCCAGATGGTGAACGTGCTGCAGGCGATGATCCTCACCGACGGCGGGCGGATGCTGACCACGCCGACCTATCACGTGTTCGACCTGTACACCGACCACCAGGACGCCGAGTATGTAGACGTCCCGATCGGCGCGTTGGGAGCGGATGTCGACGCGACCGCGTCTTACAAGGACGGCGCCTACACGGTGAGCCTGACGAACACTGCGCTGGATCGGGAGGCGAAGGCGGGGTTCGCTCTGCCGGCGGCTGTGACGGATGTGCTGCGCGCACAAGTGCTCGGTGGGACATCTGCGACCGCTCACAACACGTTCGACACGCCTGATGCCGTGGTGCTGTCCGATATCGCCGTGTCCGTTTCCGGCGACGAAGTGACGCTGACGCTCCCACCGCACTCTGTCGCCACCGTTCGCGTCGCCGTCGCCGAGTGAGCGGCGGCGGATCTGCGGTGTTCGAGGGGAGTTGTCATGACGACCATGCAGGACGTGGCGGCACATGCCGGAGTCTCGGCGATGACCGTGTCCAACGTGATCAACGGCCATGCGCACGTGCGTGATTCGACGCGCCGAAAGGTGCTTGCATCGATCTCCGAGCTCGGCTACCACGTCAACACCACGGCACGGAACCTGCGGCAGGGGCGCACCGGTGTGATCGCGCTCGCCGTGCCCGAGATCGATAGACCCTACTTCGGCATGCTTGCCAGCATGCTCATCGACAGGGCCGCAGCACGGGGATTCGAGCTCGTAGTGGAGCAGACCGCGGCGAGTCGGGACCGGGAGTTCGATGCGATATCCCGCTCCCGTCTGCGCAATTACGACGGGCTCATCCTCAGCGCCGTCGAACTGCACGACGACGACGCGGTGCTGCTCCGCGGCGACTTCCCCATAGTCGTACTCGGCGAGCGGGCTTTCAGCGGTCCGCTCGACCACGTCGTGATGGCCAATGAGGACGGGGCGGCGCTGGCGGCTGGGCATCTGCTCGATCAGGGCTGCCGCATCATTGCCATGCTCGGCGGGTACCGCAGTCGAAGCGGAGCCGTCGACGTCTCCACCTCTCGTCTGCGCGGGTTCGAGGAGGCGCTGAGAGCAAGCGGTGCCGATCTTCCCGCGAACAGGGTACGCTCGACACCCTTCAGCTTCGAAGGCGGGAAGTCAGCGATGACGGACCTCCTCGCCGATGTACCGGACCTCGACGGCGTGTTCTGCTCGACGGATGTCGTCGCGATCGGCGCGACTCGAGCGCTGACGGATGCGGGTCGTCGGGTTCCGGACGACGTCAAGGTCGTTGGTTTCGATGACGTGCCACTGGCGTCCTTCCTCACACCGTCGCTCACCACGATCGCCGCCGACCATCCGGCGATGGCGGATGCCGTGATAGCGATGCTTATCGATCGCATCGAGGGCAAGCGCGCGGCCGACGACTATCGCACCGTCGTCGGCTCCGTGCGTCTCATCGAGCGTGAATCCACGGCGCTCTGATCCGCCCGGCACACCGAACATCCGAGGGAAGGATCTCATGCCCACTCCGATCTCGACTCGCCCCCCGATGGGCTGGAACAGCTGGGACTGCTACGGCACCACCGTGACCGAAGACGAGGTGCTCGCCAACGCGCGGTTCATGGCGGAGCACCTGCTCGAGTACGGCTGGGACACGATCGTGGTCGATATCGACTGGTCCGATCCGACCGCCCGGAGTCACGGCTACAATCCCGCGGCGCCGTTGTGCATGGACGATCACGGGCGTTTGGTGCCGGATCCAGAGCGGTTTCCGAGTTCCGCCGGGGGACGCGGTTTCGCCCCGCTCGCAGGCAAGATCCACGCACTGGGGTTGAGGTTCGGCATCCACACCATGCGCGGAATCCCGCGGCGGGCGCTCACGGCCGACACTCCCGTGCTCGGCTCGGACGTGCGCGCATCCGACATCGCGGATCCGTCCAATACCTGCGAGTGGAACCCCGATATGGTCGGTCTGAATCATGCGCACCGCGCCGCGCAGGCATATTACGACAGCACCTTGGCGCTGTATGCGCAGTGGGGCGTGGACTTCATAAAGGCGGATGACATGCTGTGGCCGTATCAGGCCGCCGATATCGAGGCCTACGCACGTGCGATCGAGCGCAGTGGCCGGTCCATCGAGCTGAGCCTTTCACCAGGCCGCGATCTGTCTCTTGCGAATCTGGATCACCTGCGGGAGCACTCGACCATGTGGCGCATCTGCGATGACCTCTGGGACCGCTGGGACGACGTCGAAGCGAACTTCGCCCGCTTCGCCCGCTGGGCGCCGTACGCATCAGAGCATGGCTGGCCCGATGGAGACATGCTTCCTCTGGGACGCATCGGCATCCGCGCCGAGCGAGGCGAGCCCCGGCAGGATCGCTTCACGGCTCCCGAGCGGATCTCATTGCTGACGCTGTGGATCATCGCCCGATCGCCGCTGATGATCGGCGGTGATCTGCCCACGAGCGATCCGGAGGTCATCGCACTGTTCCGCAATGCCGACGTGCTCGCCGTGTTGCGCGATGGCACAGGCAGCCGTGAGCTCTTCCGCGAGGGCGACACCGTCATCTGGGGTGCCGACGGCTCCGATGGCGTCCGCTATGCCGCCGTCTTCAATCTCGCCGAGACAGCGCGCGAGGTGGTGCTTGACGTGCGCTCGCTGGCATTTCCCCCGACAGCAGCAGGCTGACCGAGCTGTGGACCGGGGACGACATCCCGTCCGAGGCTGTTCGCGTGCAGTCGGATGCCGCCCGCGGTGTCGCCCCGGGCGGCCGTGCGCTGCGGCTGAACCTCCCCGCGCACGGCGCTGCGCTCATCCGCTGCGAACCGAGCCCCCTCGCGACCCAGTCTCGCACGGCGCTGTCATTTCGCACGACCCTGTCACCCCGCACGACCCCGTGGAGAACATCCCATGACATCTCGATTCCGGATTGGACAGGATGATTTCCTGCTCGACGGACAGCCGCACCGTATCCTCTCCGGTGCCGTTCACTACTTCCGCGTGCACCCGGAGCAGTGGGCCGACCGCATCCGCAAGGCGCGGCTGATGGGGTTGAACACCATCGAGACGTATGTGGCGTGGAATGCGCATGAGCCGCGGCGCGGCGAGTGGGATGCCACCGGCTGGAACGATCTCGGAGCCTTCCTCGACCTGATCGCTGCCGAGGGCATGCACGCGATCGTGCGGCCCGGTCCGTATATCTGCGCGGAGTGGCACAACGGTGGGCTGCCGGTGTGGCTCACCGGCAGCGAGGGCATCGGACTGCGCCGTTCCGAGCCGCAGTACCTCGATGCCGTCTCCGACTATCTGCGACGGGTGTACGAGATCGTCGAGCCGCGGCAGATCGACCGCGGCGGACCCGTCGTGCTCGTGCAGATCGAGAATGAATATGGCGCCTATGGAGCGGACAAGACCTACTTGCGGCATCTGGTGAGCGTCACCCGCGACGCGGGGATCGAGGTGCCGCTGACCACCATCGACCAGCCGACCGATCGTATGCTCTCCGACGGCAGCCTGCCCGAGCTGCACAAGACCGGCTCCTTCGGCTCGCGGGCTGGAGAGCGGTTGCAGACACTGCGCCGTCACCAGCCGACTGGACCGCTGATGTGCGCGGAGTTCTGGGACGGCTGGTTCGACTGGTGGGGCACCGTGCACCACACCACGGCACCCGCGGACTCAGCCGCTGAGCTGGACGCACTGCTCGCCGCGGGTGCCTCCGTGAACTTCTACATGTTCCACGGTGGCACGAACTACGGACTCACCAACGGTGCGAACGACAAGGGTCGCTACCTGCCGATCGTGACGTCGTACGACTACGACGCGCCGCTCGACGAGGCCGGCGACCCGACAGAGAAGTTCTTCGCCTTCCGGGATGTGATCGCGAAATACGCGTCCGTGCCGAAAGAGACGGTGCAGGCTTCGGCGGATGCGCCGACGTTCGAAGTCGCGCTTGCGCCGGTTGCCGTTCCGCTCCCCGGCCCCGACGAGACGCGGTACAGCGAACCGCCAACCTTCGACGGAATCGGGCATCTCGGCGCCCTGGTCGCCTATGAGGTCGATCTGGGCGGACGCGGCGGCACACTGCGGTTCGGCGAGATCCGCGATCAGGCGTGGATCTCGGTGGATGGGAAAAGGGTGGGCACCCTGTCACGCACTCGTCAGGAGAGAGCCCTGCGGATCCCGAGCGGCTCACGACTGCGTGTGTTCGTCGAGGAGCAGGGTCGCGTCAACTACGACCAGCGTCTGGGCGAGCCGAAGGGCCTGATCGGAGCGGTCACGCTCGACGACGTCGTTCTGACCGGATGGTCCGCCGCTCCGGTCGACCTGCACGAACTCGCTGCGGCGGCCGCACTGGCGCCGGTCGGCGATGCCCTCGATAGCCCGATAGTGCTGTACGGAACGTTTGAGCTCGCGGTGCCCGGGGATCTCTTCCTGGACTCTTCGTCATGGGGCAAGGGCTTCGCGCTCGTGAATGGATTCCTGCTCGGTCGATATTGGCGCAGCGGCCCGCAGCGCACCCTGTACGTGCCGGCGCCTGTACTGCGCTCCGGGATCAATGAGCTGGCAGTGGTCGAGTTGGAGACCGGAGTGGACACAATCGCCCGTTTTCTCCCGCGGCCATCGCTGGGACCGGAGGAGGAATGATGAGTGGCAGCCGGCGCACGGGCGAAGTTCGTGGGCGACGAATTCAGGGCGCTGCGGTGAGCTCTGCGCGCGTCGGTTCTCGTGACGGTAAAGGGATGGTCAAGCGGGATGCTTCTGACGCAATGAAAGGTGTGAGAACCGATGATATTCGATTCCCAGGATGAATTCGGCGACGGCGGCGATGCCGTGATGGAGCCTTCGCCGTCTCCTGACGGTTCCGGTCGCACTCCCATCGAGCACTTCGAGGTAGACGGAGCCTCGATCGTGTGGCGGGGCGACGGTGAGGTCCTCCGGGTGGATCCGTGGGGAGTCGACAGTGTGCGAGTGCGGGCGACGATCAAGGGGCAACTGGAGGACACTCGCTACTCCCTGCTCGACGCTGCGCAGACGCGAGCAGTCGTCACGGTCGACGGCAACACTGCAGAGCTCCGTAACGGGCGCCTGGTCGTGCGGCTCACCTCGTGGAGCGGCTACGGATATCAGACTGGTTATGAGGAGAATCGCTGCCGGCTATCGTTCCACGATGCCGATGGAACGCTGCTCCTCGAGGAACTCAGCGAAGGCGGGGCACTGCACCGCAGGGCCCGCGACTGGCACCCTCATCTCGGAGGAGACTTCGCCGTGCGTGCCTCGTTCACGGCTCATCCCGATGAGAAGCTCTACGGCATGGGCCAGTACCAGCAGGACGTGCTCGACATCAAGGGCTGCACGTTCGAGTTGGCGCACCGCAACTCGCAGATATCGATACCGTTCGTGATCTCCAGTCGTGGGTACGGGATGCTATGGCACAATCCCGCTGTGGGTCAGGCGACCTTCGCCGATAATGTCACTCAGTGGTCGGCCGAGTCGACAAGACAGCTGGACTATTGGGTCACCGCCGGGGTCCGCCCCCGTGACATCGTGAGCTCCTATGCGGATGCCACCGGCCACCCACCCGCCATGCCGGAGTATGGCCTTGGTTACTGGCAGTCCAAACTGCGCTACTGGAACCAGGAGCAGCTTCTGAGCGTTGCGCGCGAGCACGTCGCCCGCGGACTGCCGATGGACGTCATCGTCGCAGATTTCTTTCATTGGCCGCACATGGGCGACTACCGCTTCGATGAGGAATTCTGGCCGGACCCGACCGCGATGGTCGAGGAGCTGCGTGAACTCGGCATCGAGCTGATGGTGTCGGTCTGGCCCCAGGTATCACTGAACTCGGAGAACTTCGCCGAGATGAAGAAGCACAACCTCCTGGTGCGAGCCGAGCGCGGGATAGATGTGCAGATGTCTTTCGAAGGACCGAGCGCGTTCATCGATGTCACCGCCCAAGAGGGGCGCGACTACCTCTGGCGGAAGCTGTCCGCGAACTATGGCGTCCATGGCATCCGCCTGTTCTGGCTCGATGAGGCCGAGCCCGAGTACGGCGTCTACGACTATGACAGCTATCGGTACGCGCTCGGCTCAGGACAGCAGGTCGGAGCTCTCTATCCGCAGCTGTTCCTCAGGTCCATCCATGATGGTTCCACTGCCGGAGGACAGGAAACGCTGAGCCTCGTCCGAGCGGCGTGGTCGGGCAGTCAGCGATATGGTGCTCTGGTCTGGTCGGGCGACATCGGGTCGACCTGGACCGCGCTTCAGCAGCAGATCACGGCGGGTACCCACATTGGTCTCGCCGGGATCGCCTGGTTCACGACTGACATCGGCGGCTTCCACAGCGGCGACATCGAAGACCCGGCCTTCATCGAACTGCTGCTCCGGTGGTTCCAATTCGGCACTTTCAGCCCGGTCATGCGGATGCACGGCGACCGTCAGCCTGCTGAGCAGGTCGCCGCAGCCGACGGGTCGCGTCGGCTGCCCAGCGGCGCGCCGAACGAGGTGTGGAGCTACGGGGACGCGGCATACCGGATCATGCGCGAGCACATCCTGCTGCGTGAGACGCTGCGCGACTACCTGCGGGAAGTGATGGCGGAAGCTTCTCAATCGGGCCTCCCCGCGATGCGCGCCATGTTCCTCGAGTTCCCCGACGATGCCGCCGTATGGGACGTGAAGCACCAGTACCTGCTGGGTCCCGATCTGCTTGTAGCGCCCGTGGTGGAGCCGGGAGCGCGGCAGCGCAGGGTGTATCTGCCCGACGGTGCGGTGTGGCTCCACAGCGCGACCGGTGACGAGTACGCAGGAGCCCAGTGGGTGACAGTGCCGGCGCCGATCGAGCAGATACCGGTGTTCGTCCGAGCCGACGCTCGACCCAGCGCACTGGGAATCATCCGCCGCGACCCGCCCGCCGATGCCTGACCCGTGCCGGTTGACGGGTGTCGTGACGCGGGTCACACCGGCTCGGTGACCGATCACAGAGATCGTAGACACCACACGATGAGGTACCCGTGAGCAGCGAAGCCCCCGCCTTCACCCCCGAGGTCGAAGCCGCCATTCAGACCGTCCGAGAGGACGTCGCCTGCCTGCACGGCGAGCTGGTCCGGTACAACTGAGTCGTCTGGGCCGGCGGCAACGTCTCGGGCCGCGTTCCCGGCACCGACCTCTTCGTGATCAAGCCTTCGGGCATCTCGTACGAGGACCTCGCCCCGGGGAACATGATCCTGTGCGACCTCGACGGCACCGCCGGCAGCGAGCGCAGCCCGTCCAGCGACACGGCCGCGCACGCCTACGTTCACCGCCACATGCCCGAGGTGGCGGCGTCGTGCACACCCATTCCGACGACGCGGTGGCCTGGGCCGCGCGTGGAGGAAATCCTCTGCATGATCACCGCCATGGCGGACGAGTTCGGCGAGCCCATCCCGATCAGCCGGTTCGCCATCGTCGGCGACGACTCGATCGGTCGGGGGATCGGCGATACCCTGCGTGGGCACTGCAGCCGTGCGGTGCTCATGCAGAACCACGGACCGTTCACGATCGGCGTGAAGGCGAAGGACGCGGTCAAGGCCGCCGTCATGGGCGAGGACGTCGCGCGCACCGTGCACCTCGCCCGCGAGGCGGGGCCGCTGATCCCGATCCCGCAGGAGGCTATCGATAGCCTCCTGCGGGATCGGTACCAGAACGTGTACGGTCAGAGCGCGGACGCCCGCCGATGACCCTTCGACACAGCTCAGGGACCCAGCGAGCGGACAACCTGGCCGGCCGCACCAGCCTCGGCATCGAGTTCGGCTCGGCCCGCATCAAGGCCTGCCTGATCGGCTCCGACGCCACCGAGGTGCTCGCCACCGGCGCGTTCTCCTGGGAGAACCGGCTCGAGGACGGTCTGTGGACCTACCGCCTCGACGAGGTCTAGCAGGGACTGCAGTCGGCGTTTGCCGATCTCACCGACAACGCGCACGACCGCTACGGCGTGCACCCGACGACCTTCGGGGCGATCGGGATCTCGGCCATGACGCACGGCTACCTGTCCTTTGGCGCGCAAGGCGAGCTGCTCGTGACCTCCCGCACCTGGCGCAACACGAACACGGGAACCGCGGCATCCGAGCTCACCGAGCTCTTGGGGGTGAACATCCCGCTGCGCTGGTCGATCGCGAACCTGCACCAGGCCGTCGTGACGCCGAGGCGCACGTGCCCCAGCTGGACTTCGTGACCACCCTCGCCGCCGACGTGCACTGGAAGCTCACGGGCACGCGCGTGCTCGTCGTCGGCGACGCCTCGGGCATGTTCCCGATCGACTCCGCAACCGGCGGGTACGACGAGCGGATGCTGCAGGCCTACGATGCTCTGGTCGCCGACCGCCTCCCGGCGCCGCTGAGCTCGCTACTGCCCGCCGTGCTCCCGGCCGGCGCCGCCGCCAGCGCCCTGACCGCCGACGGAGCCCTGCTGCTCGATCCCACCGGCGCGACCCGGCCGGCGTCCCTGCTGTGCCCTTCAGAGGGCGACGCCGGCACCTGCACGGTCGCGACCAACTCGGTCGCCCCGCGCACCGGCAACGTGTCGGCCGGCACGAGCATCTACACGCTGGTCGTCCTCGAGCGTCCGCTCGCAGGCGTGCACCACGAGCTCGACCTCGTCACCACCCCCGCAGGCGATGCGGTAGCGATGGTGCACTGCAACAATGGCGCCAGCGAGCGCGCCGCCTGGGCGGGCATGTACACCCGGTTTTCGACCGTGGCGGGGCAGCCGGTGAGCGACGACGCGGCCTTCGAGGCGCTCTTCCGCAAGGCGCTCGCCGGAGAGGCGGATGCCGGCGGCCTGCTCGCCTACAACCACCTCGCCGGAGAGCCCATCGCCGGACTCGCCGAGGGGCGCCCGCTCTTCGTCCGCACCCCTGACAGCACCTTCACCCTGGCGGACTTCATGCGCGCGCAGCTGTACGGGGTGTTCGGCACCCTCGCCCTCGGCATGCAAGTGCTGACCGCCGAGGGCGTCGAGCTCGACCGCATGTTCGCGCACGGCGGCATGTTCCGCACGGCCGGCGTCGCACAGCGCTTCTTCGTCAGTGCGCTCGGCGCACCCGTGGCCGTGGGCGAGCTGGCCTCCGAGGGCGGCGCCTACGGCATCGCTGTGCTCGCCTCGTATCTCGGACGCAGCGAGTCGCTGGGGGAGTACCTCGAGGACAGCGTCTTCGCCGCCGCATCCTCACCACCGCCGACCCCGTCGACGTCGCCGGCTTCATCGCCTATCTCGACCGCTACCGCGCGGCCTGCCTTCCGTTTGAAGTGTCGTCCCGCCGCGGTCACAGGGAACCCACGCTGACTTGATGAGAGCGTCGATCACTCGACTGGGATGTTGTCGCGTTGGCTCCCGCCATCCAGATTAGGCAAGCAGCAAGGGAGCCACCTTGGGCAGCATCATCGTCGGCGTTGATCCCCACAGGAAGGTGTTCACCGCGTCCGTGCTCGACGAGAGCGGACGCGACCTCGACCATCAGCACTTCGCGAACACAGGAAAGGGGCACGCGGATGCGCTCGGTTGGGCGCAATCGATTGGGTCGATCCACAAGATCGGGATTGAAGGAGCCAGCGGGCTCGGCCGCCCGCTGGCCGAGTTCCTCGTCGATCACGGACTGGACGTCAGGGACGTGCCGCCTCACAAGACCGCACAGCGTCAACGGGGTCGGTACGAGGGAAAGTCCGATCCTCTCGACGCGCACCGCGTGGCTGCGGAAACGCAAACCAACGACCGACTCGCCCACGCCTTCAAGCACTCGGCGACCGCCGCCCCTGACCCGGTCAGAGACCAGATCGCGCTCTGGCACAACGTCAGGACCTCACTGCGAAAGATCCGCGTCCAGCTCATCGGCGAGCTCGACGCACTCATCCAGGAGCTCCCCGAACACATCCGGACGAGGCTGCCTGAGCGCACGACCGCGCGGGCTCGGTTCACCGCGGTCGCCGCGCTCGGACGCGTGCGGGCACCGATCCGGTTCGGCGCCTGCGGCTCAAGCTGATCCGCAGCCGGAGCAATATACTCAAAGACGTGCTCGCCCAAGACAAAGTCGCTGGAGCGGAGCTCTGCAAGCTCGTTGACGCAAGCGGATCAGCCCTGCCGTCAATCATAGGGATCGCCGTGCGCACTGCCGCGGAGATTCTCCTCGAGGTCGGCGACCCGCGCCGTTCACGGAGGCCGGCTTCGCGAGATTCAACGGAACGGCACCGATCCCAGCGAGCTCCGGAGAGGACGGAGGCCGGCCCCGGCGGCACCGGCTCAGCCGCGGCGGGAACCGCCGACTGAACGCCGCGATCCACCGAACCGCAGTCACCCAGCTTCGCTGCGAACCGCGCGCCCGCGAGCTCTACCAGGCCGCGATCACCCGCGGACACACGCGCCGTGAAGCCATGCGCATCCTCAAAAGGCACCTATCGAACACGATCCACCGCACCATGATCCGCGACGCGATTCAACACGAACTCTTGACATGAGAGCTTCAAACGCCGCACCGATGTCGTCGGCACGTTCCCGAACCCGGCCGCGCTCCTGCGCCTGGCAGGGCACGTTCTGATCGAGCAGCACGATGAGTGGGACGGCGCAGACCGCCGCTACTTCAGCGAGCACTCCAGGAAGCTCCTCACCGCGACCGACGAGGAGGTGGCGATCCCGGAACTGAACGCGGCATATTCAAACCAGCTGACCCGCACGGTGTCGAGAGACTCCACCACTCAGCGGGACGTCACCCGATCTCGAACGGCGACTGCAGAAGCGAAACGATCGAATCGCCTCCCCCATCGTGTCGACAAGTGTCCGAAAAGTGTCCCGAGCATCCCGAGGCGGCCGATTCTGACGTGCTTTCGGTATCTCCCGTGTGTGGCGAGCGGGAGGCCATAGTGCCGAGAATCCGCAGACTTACGGGGTTCTCAGTCGTCTCAAGGACATGGGCGCACCAAGGCGATCGAATAGCTAGACCGCGCACACCACCCTGCTAAGGTGGAGTCCCCTCACGGGGACCGAGGGTTCAAATCCCTCCGTCTCCGCCACTGTCCTGAGTCGCGACATAGTTTACGAACTTGTCGCGGCTCAGGACTTTTGTTGTCTGGGGTGTTGACGGCTGACGCGGGGTCGGTGAGTCGGGTGATCGTTGACCGGGGCGGGTCAAGGTTTCTTGGGTTGGTAGTTCTTGGTGGGGTCGATGGTGAACTCGGCGATGATTTGGCTGGTGTTCATGTTGCTGACGGTGACGTCGCGGTCGTGGATGAGCAGGAGCACGGGTGTGCCGACATGGGAGCGGCCGATGCCGAGGTGGCGGAGTTTGCCGGCGTAGCGGAGGGTGACTTTCCCGTTCTTGTCGACGGTGTCGGTGCAGGAGCGCCATTCGGTGGTGTCGGCGGTGCTGGTTGGGGTCGCTTTGGGGAGGGCGGTGTAGGCCTGTTCGGGGGTGCGGCGGCCGAGGGAGCGGTGGGGTCGGCGGGTGTTGTACCAGGTCTGGAATTCGGTGAGCAGGGTGGCGAGTTCCTGGATCGTGTTCGGCAGGGGGCGAGCTTTGAGCCAGCGTTTGAGGGTCTGGTGGAAGCGTTCGATCTTTCCCTGGGTTTGAGGGTGTCCGGGGCGGCCGTTCTTCTGGGTGATGCGGTGTGCGGCGAGCAGTTTCTCGAACCCACCGCGGGCACCTTTGAAGCGGGCCAAGCGAGTGGTGAACACCAGTCCGTTGTCGGTGAGAGTTGAGTACGGCGGGCCGCAGCGGGTGATCAGTTCGGTCATGGCGGTGACGACCATCGGGCCGGTGAACGCGGCGGCGGGGCGGATCTCGAGTAGGTAGCGGGCGTGGTCGTCGAGGAAGTCGAGGATCTCGACGCGGGTGCCGTCAGCGAGGTACCAGTGGGTGATGTCAGAAGCGAGTGGTCTCATGGAAGAGACCCGGGAACTGTACGGCAGGGAGGACATCGACATTTTCCCTGCGCAATTGCTCTGGCGTACGGTTTGGGAGTCGGCGAAGCACGACGCGGTCGCACTGCGACTCGCAACGCCGAAAGCCGCGTGGCCGATGCTCTGACCGCGATTGCAGGTGTCGACGTTACTTGCCGACGCTGAGCAGCGACGTGCACGATATCGCAGACACGGCTGAGGATGCGGTTGAGCGGAACCTGCGGATCATCGGAGAGGCTGTTACGCATCTGCCCGCAGAACTGACCGACGCTCATCCGGAGATTGCCTGGCCGCAGATCCGAGGTTTTCGGAACATCCTCGTCCAGCAGTACTTCGGAGTTGACGCCGAGACTGCGCGCGACGTCGTTGAGAATCATCTCCCGCTGCTCGATGACGCGCTCCGTCCGCACGCGGAGTGACTCTGCGCTCGATCGAGAGATCTCACCGCAGCGGCGCCTGAACTCTGAGTAGGTGTCTGGGGTCTGACGCAGTCCTACCACCTTGAGCAGGTTTGGGGGTTGACGAGAGGTGCACCTTTGGTGTTTTATCGATTTACTAAACGTGTACCTAGCGTCGGGATGCATAGCGGACGAGGTGGCTACCCCAGTGGGGACGTGATCGATATCCACTGACGCTTTAGCTCCCATCGACCCCGTGCGGGTGGTGCGGCCGCACCCGACGCCGCCCGCACGGCCTCACAGAACCAGGACAATTCGATGTTGCGAACCTCTTCACCAGACACAACAGGCCTTCTGGGTGCGTCCGCTGATAACGTCCCCTCGGAGCGACACATGCCGATACCCCCGAGACCGTGGTGGGAAGACGCCGTCGCATATCAGGTATATGTACGCTCCTTCCGGGACAGCAACGGCGACGGAATCGGTGATCTCCCCGGCATCCGGGCTGCCCTCCCGGAGCTCTCCTCTCTCGGCATCGATGCGATCTGGCTGAATCCCTGCTACACATCGCCGCAACGCGACCACGGTTACGACATCGCCGACTACTTCGAGATCGATCCCGCTTATGGCACGATCGACGACCTCGCTCACCTCGTCGAGGATGCGCATGCCCGTGGCATCCGGGTTCTGATGGACATGGTCGCGAACCACTGTTCCGATGAACATGCCTGGTTCCGGCAGGCCTTGGCTGCGGAACCGGGGAGCGCCGAGCGTGAGCGGTTCATCTTCCGGGATGGCCGTGGTGTTGACGGTAAGCAGCCTCCGAACAACTGGCAGAGCGTATTCGGCGGGTCAGCATGGACACGCGTCTTCGACGCTGATGGTCGTCCTGGACAGTGGTATCTTCACTCTTTCGATCGTGCGCAGCCGGATTTCAACTGGCGGAACCCGGAGGTGGCTGCCTATTTCGATCAGGTTCTCACATTCTGGTTCGACCTCGGGGTGGATGGATTCCGGATCGATGTGGCACACGGCCACGTCAAGTCGGCCGAACTCGCCGACTGGCCCGGCGCGGACGACGGCACAGGCGGACACAACCACGACATGTGGGACCAGCCGGAAGTGCACGACATCTATCGGTCCTGGAGAGCCATCGGTGAGCGGCAGTCCGAACCGAAGTACTTCGTCGGCGAGATCTGGGTTCCATCTGTCGAACGACTGAGTGCGTACCTCCGCTCCGACGAACTGCACCAGGCATTCAACTTCGAACTCCTCGTGCAGCCTTGGGATGGACCGCGACTGCGCGCCGCCATCGAATCCGGACTGCACACGGCATCCGTGGGTGGGCCACAGGCATGGACGCTGTCGAATCATGACGTGCACCGGACTGTGACGCGGTATGGGCAGGAGCAGGAACTCGACGCCCCCGAGCCCACGGATATGATCGCTGCGGCACGCAGGCAGGGAACTGCGGATCTCGAGCTCGGGACCCGCCGAGCTCGTGCCGCGGCTGCGCTTCTGCTGGCGCTCCCCGGCACGGTGTACCTGTATCAAGGGGAGGAGCTCGGGCTCCCCGAGGTCTTTGACCTGCCCGATCATGCGCGGCAGGATCCGATCTGGCTGCGCTCCGGCGGGATGGAGCTCGGACGCGACGGGTGCCGCGTCCCCCTTCCCTGGTCGGCCGAAGAGCCGAACTTCGGCTTCACACCCTCAGCGTCCAGTGCGCCGTGGCTCCCCCAGCCGGAATGGTTCGGTGACTTTGCCGCCGATAGTCAGCGCAAGGACGCCGGGTCGATGCTCCGCCTCTACAGTCGCCTCATTCAGGAGCGCCGGCACCTGTTCAGGGGATCCGGATCGATCTCTTGGCTGGACACCGGCGACCCGCAGCTTCTCGCATTCACCCGAGGTGCAGGAGCGTGCGTGATCAACCTCGGCGATGAGCCGGCATCGATTCCATCAGAGTGGGGGCTCGGCCCGAGCATCATCTCCACTGCGACTTCCGTGGTCGACGGCAATGTCGTCCCGGTCGACAGCGCGGCCTGGTTCGCGTTCACACCCGCACGCGCAGATGCGGCTGCGCATACGGGCCCCCGAGTCGGCTTCGACTCACCAGCACCACACCTGCACACCGCGGCGCCGCAGCGCCGATTCATCCCAAAGGAGCAATGATGCACCGCAGAACACTCATGATCGCCGCGATCGGCGCAACCGCCGGGTTGCTCGCCCTCTCGGGCTGCACCTCGGCTGCAGACGACGCAGACGGCGTGACCGAAGTCACCGTATGGCACTACTGGGACGGCACCAACGCCGATGCCTTCGATGCGATGGCAGATGAGTACAACGCCGCCCATCCAGAGGTGAAGATCAGCACCTCGAACGTGCCGAACGCCGATTTCCTCACGAAGCTGCGGGCCTCAGCGACATCGAAAACCCTCCCCGACATCGCCATCGGCGACCTGGTGTGGGTTCCGCAGATCGAACAGATCGGCTCACTCGCCGACCTTTCGGGCTTCCTCCCGGAAGAGACGATCGCCGACATCAACCCGGCGCTGACCTCCTTCGGGACGATCGGGGGCAAGCAGGTCTCGGTGCCCGTGTCGGCGAACAACCTCGCGTTCATGTACAACAAGACGCTGTTCGAAGAAGCCGGTCTCGATCCCGACCAGCCGCCGACGACGTGGGAAGAGCTCATGTCAGCGGGCAAGGCCGTGCTCGACAAGACAGGCAAACCCGGCTACGACCTCTTCACGCAGGCGGGCGACAATGGCGAAGGGTTGACCTGGAACTTCCAAGTCAACCTCTGGCAGGCCGGAGGTGAGTTCCTCACGGATGACAACTCGGCAGCCGCATTCAATACCCCGGAAGGCAGAAAGGCATTGCAGTTCTGGGTGGATCTGATCGAGTCCGGCGTGAGCCCCTATGCCCGTTGGGGCGAGTTCGAGAAGGGCCAGGGCGGCTCAGCGCAGGAAGGATCGTGGATGGTCGGCATCTGGGCATCCGACCCGCCGTTCGACTTCGGAGTCGGTAAGGCGCCGTACCCCAGTGACGGGGTGCCCGCGACGAACCTCGGCGGCGAGCAGGCGATGGTCTTCGATAACTCCGACGAGACCACGAAGGCTGCCGCGGACTTCCTCGCCTGGTTCCTGGAGCCCGACCAGGTCGAGAGCTGGAGCGAGACGACGGGCATGCTCCCGGTAACGAACTCCGTTGCGACGAGCAGCGACTACCTCGATTGGGTCAACAGCACCGAGCCACGTCTGCTGCCATACGTCGAGCAGATGGCCGACGCACACGCCCGCCCGAACACCCCGCTCTACCCGAAGATCTCCCTCGCCTTCGCGCAGAAGATCGAGACCGCATTGAGCGGACAGGCGAGCGTCGAAGACGCCCTCGAGAGCGCCGAGACCGCGGTCAACGCGGTCATCGCGGAAGGCTGATCGACTCCGTGGCACTGTCCAGCACCAGCCGTCCGGGGCGCGCAAGCGCCCGGACGGGACCCTCGCAGCGACCTGAACTCCGCACGGCGCCCGCCGCGGCGCTACGAGCGTGAGCAGGTGCTCACGGCTGCGCTGTTCCTCCTCCCCGCATTGGCTGTGATCGGCGTCTTCGTGCTCTACCCGATCGTTTCCGCCGGCTATATCAGCGTGACCTCCTGGAACGGATTCGATCCGATCAAGGAATTCATCGGCCTCGACAATTACGTGCGCCTCGCCCGGGACCCGGAGTTCTGGAACAGCGTCCTCGTCACGTGCATCTACGCAGCAGGCGTGTCGGTCCTCTCCGTCGCATCCGGACTCGCCATCGCACTGCTTCTCGACGCACCGTTGCGTGGCCGTGGCTTCTATCGCGGCGTCTACTTCCTGCCCGCTGTGACATCGTCTGTCGCCGCCGCGATCGTGTGGAAGTACATGCTCGACCCTGCCGGCTTCGTCAACTCTGTGCTCGCTCAAGTTGGAATCGATGGTCCGAACTGGCTGCAGGATCGCTGGCTGGCCCTCGGTGCGCTCACTTTGCTCACGGTATGGAAGAACCTCGGATTCAACGCGGTGCTCTATCTGACCGCGCTCCAAGCACTGCCTCAAGGCGTTTTCGAGGCGGCGCAGCTCGATGGCGCGAACCTGGCACAAAGGCTCCGCTTCCTCACGATTCCCCTGCTCGCACCGATGACGTTCTTCGTCGTCGTCCAGGCGCTCATCACCAGCTTCCAGGCCTTCGACCTCGTCTACATCCTGACCGGTGGAGGACCTCAAGGCGGCACGGAGGTGCTCGGCATGCTCATGTATCGCGAGGCTTTCCGGCTCGGCGACTTCGGCTACGGAACGGCCATCGCATTCGTGACACTCCTGCTCATCCTCGGAGTCACGCTCGTGCAATGGCGAGCCTCGGGATCGGGAAGGTCATCACTCCGATGAACCCACGTCTGCGACTCGCACTCGGCCGGCATCTGGTCCTCATCCTTGGCGCGGCCTTTGTCGTCATCCCGTTCCTGTGGATGTTCACGACATCGCTTCAGACGCGGGCCGAGACGTACACGAACACGTCGATCCTGCCGACCTCCTGGCACTGGGAGAACTACGTCCATGCCTGGGAGGCCGCGCCGTTCGGACAGTATTACCTCAACAGCATCATCATGGCCGTCGGAATCGTCTCGGGACATCTCGTTCTGGATGCCCTGGCCGCGTACGCGTTCGCCCGGCTCGATTTCCCGTTCAAGAACGCGATCTTCATGATCCTGCTCGCCGCACTGATGATTCCGATGTTCGTGACCATCATTCCCGCGTATGCGATCGTCGCCGATCTCGGCTGGATCGACACCTACTCGGGGCTCATCGTGCCGCGCCTGGCAGATGTCTTCGGGATCATCCTGCTTCGGCAGTATTTCGCATCCATCCCGATGGAACTGGAAGAAGCGGCGCGCATCGACGGATGCAGCCGTGCCGGCACGTTCTTCCGGATCATCGTTCCCTTGTCGACTCCGGCGTTCGCCACACTTGCCATCTTCAGCTTCCTCTTCGCCTGGAACGACTTCCTCTGGCCGCTGCTGGTCACCAATACCGATGACGTGCGCACCATCCAGATCGGACTCTCTGCTTTTGTGGGGCGCTACGGCACAAGCTGGAACTACCTGATGGCCGGTACCCTCACTGCGACCATCCCCAGCATCGTGGTCTTCCTCTTCTTCCAACGCGCGCTCGTGCGTGGAATCGCCTCGACCGGATTGAAGGACTGATGTCGACCCCTGACTGGCTCGCCGATGCCACCTTTTACCAGATCTTCCCCGAGCGGTTCGCCAACGGCGACCCCACGCTCGACCCACCCGGTGTCGAGCCATGGGGCGCGGCACCGACCCGCGAGAACTTCTTCGGCGGTGACTTCGCCGGCATCACCGCGCGGCTCGATCACATCGTCTCCGTTGGGGCGAATGCGATCTATCTCACTCCCATCTTCGAGGCCGACACGAATCATCGATATGACGCGAAGGACTACTTCACGATCGATCACAGGCTCGGGGACCTCAACGCCTTCCGACGGTTCCTCGATGCTGCTCACCAGCGCGGGATACGGGTTGTACTGGATGCCGTCTTCAACCACTGCGGAGATGGCCACTGGGCGTTCCGCGACGTCATCGAGAACGAGGCCGCATCGGAGTATGTCAACTGGTTCTCGGTAGAGGGCTTTCCCGTGACGTCTCACCCGGTGCCGAACTACCGCACCTGTTCCGGCTGCTATTACCTGCCGAAGTGGAACGCATACAATCCGGAGGTGCGTGCGCACCACTACGACGTCGCTCGACACTGGATAGAGCAGGGCATCGACGGCTGGCGACTCGACGTGCCGTACTTCATCAACCACAGCTTCTGGCGAGGCTTCCGCGACGTGGTGAAAGGTCTCGGTGAAGACTTGTACATAGTTGCCGAGGAATGGCGTGACCCGGAGGAGTGGCTTCAAGGCGACCTCGCAGACGGCACGATGAACTACACGCTGCGCGATCTCATCCTGGGGTTCACTGCGGACGGATCGGTCGATGCCGGGGCGCTGGTGAGCGGGATGAACATGCTCCGCGCTCGTATCCCCGACGGGTTTCGCTCCGGGATGCTGAACCTCCTCGGCAGCCATGACACGGAGCGCGTGCTCACGCGCCACGGCGGTGATGTGCGCGCTGCCCTCCGCGCCTACTCGCTGCTCTTCGCAGCCGAAGGGGCGCCGATGCTCTACTACGGCGACGAGGTCGGGCTGACTGGTGAGAATGATCCTGGATGCCGTGGGACGATGCCATGGGATGAGTCGGACTGGTCCCATGAACTCCTTGACGGCATCCGCTCCCTCAGTCGGGCACGCGCTGAGTGCGCCGCCCTTCGACGGGGAGCCCAGGAAGTGAGCGCTTTCGATGACGATACTGTTCTGGTAATCCGTCGCGCAGACGATGGCGCGGTCGTCGTCGCCATCGTGCATCGCGGCAGCGGCACACGCATCCCCGTCCGCGCGCTGCCCGGCCTCGTGGAGGGTCATGCCTGGCGAGTCCTTCTCGGAGATGCAGCGTTCGACAAGGACGGATGCATTCGCCTCGCCGCCGGCGGCGTCACCTACCTCACAACCTTCACGAACGAGACACGACCATGAAGAACCGCAGAGTGACCATGCAGGACGTGGCGGAGCGCGCGAACGTCTCGAAGACGGCCGTCTCCCTCGCGTTCAACAACTCGAATCGGCTCTCTGAGGCGACGGTGAAGAACATCCTCGAGGCGGCCACAGAGCTCGGCTATTCGCAGGATCCGGCTGCGCGCATGCTTCGCACCCGACGGACAGACAGCCTCGGGCTTCTCCTTCCACAGCAGCTCGACAAGGTGCTTGAGAACCCCTATTACACGCAGTTCCTCCAGGGCATCGGACAGACCTGTCAGCGCGAAGGGTTCACCCTCCTTCTCGCGCCGCCCCTGCGCGGTTCGATGCTGAAGACGATCCCATACGCTGCGGTCGACGGTTTCATCGTCAGCGGCCTGGAGCATGATCGAGGTGAGGTGAACGCGCTCCGCCAGCGGGGAATCCCCTTCGTCCTCGTCGACAGCGAACTGCATGACGACGTGCCGTCGGTCGAGATCGACGACAGCGAGGGCATCGAAGCGCTCCTCACCCATCTACTGGACCTCGGACACCGCCGGATCGCCATCGTCGCGATCGAGACGGGGACCGAGGGTGGATACACGCACTGGCGTGGCCCTGTTCTCCGCCGAATGCAGGGAGCGATCTCGGCACTCGCATCGCATGGTCTGACTCCTGAGAGCGCCGGAATCACGGTACTTGAGGTGCCGTGCACACGTGCTGGGGGAGCCTCCGCGTTCAACAAGCTCTGGGTGCAGTCCGAATGCCCGACAGCGATCGTCGCATTCAGCGACATCATCGCTCTGGGCATCCTCGACGCTGCGCGGGAGGCAGATGTCTCCGTTCCCGGAGAGGTCTCCGTGACCGGGTTCGACGATCTCGCCGAGGCGAGCTGGTCCTCTCCATCGCTCACCACGATCCGCCAGCCGATCGAAGCCAAGGGGCGGCTGGCAGCCGAGTATCTCGTTGAGGCGATCGCTGGTTCCGACTCCACGCGGGACCATCATCAGCGCCTCCACACGACGCTTCTCGTGCGCAACTCGACCGGGCCGTCGCCGGGGTGAGCTCGCCCGCCTCACACCGGCATGCTGCTGGAGACGTGCCAGGCGCCGCGGCGCACGATCTTCTCGAACTCGTGCGCTCGTGAGGTGAAGTCGTCCGTCGTCGTCGACAGCGACACCGCCCCGACGGTGCGGCCGGACCGGGAGCGCACCGGGGCGGCGATGCAGGCCAGGTGCGGCATGTACTCGTCGACCTCGATGGCCACCTGCTGCGCGCGCACCTCGTCGAGCTGGGCGCGTAGGCCCTCCTCGCTGGTCACGGACTTCGGTCCGACGCGCGCGGCGCCGTGCCGCTCGAGGTAGCCTCTCAGCGCGGCGTCGTCGCGCTCGGCGAGCATGATCTTGCCGAACGCGGTGACGTGGGCGGCTTCGGTGAATCCGACGTGCAGCTGTCCGATGCGCGGATGCTGGGGAGAGTCCGCGACGTGCGCCACGGCGATGTCATCGCCGCGGAAGACGGTCAGGTAGGCGGGTGCACGGGCGTCGTCGTGGATGCCGGTGAGAATCGCGCGCACCTCAGGAGTCACGATCAGCTGCGCGCGCACCGCCCGACCGAGATCGTCGACCGCCCGGCCGAGGATGTACCGGGCGCTGCCGGTTCTGACCAGGTAGTCGCGCTCGGCGAGGGTGCCCAGCAGTCGGTAGACCGTCGCAGTCGACAGTGCGAGCCGCTCAGCGAGTTCAGCGGCGGTCAGTCCGTCGGGCGATGAGCCGACGGCATCCAGCAGCCGCAGCGCACGGTCGGCCGAGCGGATCAGCCCGCTCTCCTCCGCGCCGAGGTTGGTCATGCTTCATGGTAGGCAGGTTCGGAGCGGGTGGGACGGGTTGTTCGGGGCTGATTCGCACACGGTGAGAACGACGCTGGCGACCGCGTCCGTTCGCGCGGATGCTGAGATCAGACGAGAGGAGCCATCATGGCCGACAAGATCCTGATCATCACCGGCGACGCCGCCGAGACCCTCGAGGTGTACTACCCGTATCACCGGCTGCAGGAGGCCGGATACGAGGTGCACATCGGAGCGCCCGAGAAGCGCAAGCTGCAGTTCGTCGTGCACGACTTCGTCGACGGATTCGACACCTACACCGAGAAACCTGGGCACACCTGCGACGCGGATGTCGCACTCGCCGACGTCGACCCCGACGACTACGTCGCGGTCGTGGTGCCGGGCGGTCGCGCCCCGGAGTATCTGCGCAACAATGCCGACGCGCAGCGCCTCGTGCGACACTTCTTCGAGAAGAACGCGCCCGTGGCAGCCACCTGCCACGGGCCGCTGCTCCTGGCGGCATCCGGAGTGCTCGAAGGCCGCACCTCGTCGGCATACCCGGAGCTCGCGGTGGATGTCACCACTGCCGGCGGTGTCTTCGAGAACGGCGGTGCGGTCGTCGACGGAAATCTCGTCACGGCGCGGGCGTGGCCCGACAACGGCACCTGGATGAAGGCGTTCCTCGAAGTCCTTCAGGCCGCCTGAGCACCCTGCTCCGGCGCGGACGCCGCCTGCCCCGGAGCCATAGTCTGGAAGCATGCAGCATCGTATTCTGGGCCGCACCGGCCGCGACGTTTCACTCATCGGCCTCGGAACCTGGCAGCTCGGCGCCGACTGGGGTGAGGTGAGCGAGGCTGATGCGCGGGCGGTGCTCGACGCGAGCGCGGCAGCCGGGGTCACCTTCTTCGACACCGCCGACGTCTACGGCGACGGGCGCAGCGAGTCGCTCATCGGGGCATGGCGACGCGACAACCCGGATGCCGAGCTGACCGTCGCCACCAAGATGGGGCGCCGGGTGGAGCAGATCCCGGGCAACTATGTGCTGCAGAACTTCCGCGCGTGGACCGACCGCAGCCGGCGCAACCTCGGTGTCGACACGCTCGACCTCGTGCAGCTGCACTGCCCGCCGACCGCGGTGTATTCCGACGATGCCGTCTTCAATGCGCTGGACACCCTCGTCGAAGAGAAGGCGATCGCCGCCTACGGAGTGAGCGTCGAGACGGTCGCCGAGGCTCTCGCCGCGATCGCGCGACCTGGAGTGGCGACGGTGCAGATCATCCTCAACGCCTTCCGGCTGAAGCCGCTCGACGACGTTCTCCCGGCTGCACGTAAGGCCGGTGTCGGGATCATCGCCCGGGTGCCGCTCGCGAGCGGACTGCTCACGGGACGCTACACGCACGACACGGTGTTCGCCGCGAACGACCACCGCACCTTCAACCGGCACGGTGAGGCGTTCGATCAGGGAGAGACGTTCTCAGGCATCGATTTCGACGAGGGCGTCGAGGCCGCTCGCGAATTCTCCGTGCTCGCCGAGAACGCCGGTCTCGCGCCGGCCACGGCGGCTCTGGCCTGGGTCTCCCAGCTCCCGGGGTCTCCTCGGTGATCCCCGGTGCCCGCAATGTGACGCAGGCCGAGTCGAACGCCGCAGCGGGCTCCGTCCCGGATCTCGGGGACGAGTTCACAGCATCCGTGCGCGAACTCTACGATCACCGGATCCGCGACGCCATCCACCCGCGCTGGTAACGCCGAACGTCATGATGGCGGTCCCGGGGAATACGGAACCCGCAGCCGCGTTCCCCCGAGCATGACAACTCTCGGAATCATCGGCGCAGGACACATCGGCAGTCAGGTCGCACGGGCGGCCATCGCGGCAGGGTACGACGTGGTGATCGCGAACTCGCGTGAACCGGAGACCCTGGGCGACCTCGTCGCAGACCTCGGGCCGAAGGCGCGGGCGGCCACGGCCGCCGACGCCGGTGCGGCCGGAGACGTCGTCGTCGTGACGGTGCCGCTGAAGGCGCTCGATCAGATCCCCGTCGAGCCGCTCGCAGGCAAGATCGTGCTCGACACGAACAACTACTACTTCGAGCGGGACGGGCACATCGACGCTCTCGACAGGGGCGAGACGACCACCTCGCAGCTGCTGCAGGAGCACCTGCCGACCTCACGTGTCGTCAAGGCGTTCAACCACATCCGCTCGGACGAGATCACCACCGACGGCGTACCGGCCGGCACCCCGGATCGTCGAGCGCTCGCGACGGCGAGCGACCATGCGGATGCCGTCGAGTTCGTCACCCGGTTCTATGACGAGATCGGGTTCGACACCGTCAACATCGGGCCGCTGAGCGAATCGTGGCGCGTCGAGCGCGACCGCCCCGCGTACGTCGTGCGCCAGAACGCCGAGGAGCTGGCGGCCAATCTCGCCATCGCGAACCGTCTGCCCTGAGCCTGGACAGCGCCCCTCGGGTACCCTCGTCACCATGACGACGACGCAGGCACCCCGGCGCGAGGCCTTCGGGTCTCGCAATGTCTTCATCCTGTCGGCGATCGGCTCGGCCGTCGGCCTCGGCAACATCTGGCGCTTCCCGTATGTCGCCTACGAGGGCGGCGGCGGGGCGTTCCTGATCCCGTACCTGTGCGCGCTGCTGACGGCCGGCATCCCGCTGCTTTTCTTCGACTACGCGATCGGGCATCGCTTCCGCGGGTCGGCACCGCTCGCGTTCCGCAGGATGCACCGGGCGGCGGAGCCGCTGGGCTGGTGGCAGGTGCTCATCTGCGTCGTGATCGCCGCCTACTATGCGGTGATCATCGCGTGGGCGGCGATGTACACCTGGTTCTCGGCGCAGCTGAGCTGGGGCGTCGGCAACGAGGAGGGCTTCTTCTTCACGGAGTTCCTGCAGATGGGCGACGTCGGGAAGACCGGGCTGTCGGCGCAGTTCGTGCCGCAGGCCGGCATCCCGCTGATCCTGGTCTGGCTCGTCGTCATCGTCATCATGGCTCTGGGCGTCAAGCGCGGCATCGGCCGGGCGAACATGGTGCTCATGCCGCTGCTGACGGTGATGTTCGTCATCCTCGTCGTGCAGTCGCTGTTCCTGCCCGGGGCGATGGAGGGCCTGAACGCGTTCTTCGCCCCGAACTGGGCGGCGCTCGCCGACCCGGGCGTGTGGGCGGCGGCCTACGGGCACATCTTCTTCTC
Organism: Microbacterium suwonense; assembly: GCF_030296555.1. Lineage (NCBI taxonomy): Bacteria > Bacillati > Actinomycetota > Actinomycetes > Micrococcales > Microbacteriaceae > Microbacterium > Microbacterium suwonense. Next base: position 1,998,657 of record NZ_AP027728.1, on the reverse strand, counting down.
GCTGTCGGTGGCGTTCGGCATCATGGTCACCTACTCGTCGTATCTGAAGCGCAAGACCGACCTGACCGGTTCGGGTCTGGTGGTCGCGTTCGCGAACTCCGGCTTCGAGATCCTCGCGGGGATCGGCGTGTTCGCGGCGCTCGGTTTCATGGCGCAGGCGCAGGGAACGGATGTCGCCGGAGTCGCGACCTCGGGCATCGGCCTGGCATTCGTGGCCTTCCCGACGATCGTGTCGCAGGCCACCGGCGGGTCGATCATCGGCGTGCTCTTCTTCGGCGCACTGGTGTTCGCCGGCGTCACGTCGCTGATCAGCATCCTCGAGGTGATCGTCGCCGCGCTGCAGGACAAGCTCGGCTGGGGCCGGATCCGCACCACGATGACGGTGTCGATCCCGGTGGCGCTGATCTCGCTGGCACTGTTCTCGACGACCACCGCTCTCGCGGTGCTCGACACCGCGGATGCCTTCATCAACGCCTTCGGCATCATGGCCGTCGCGTTCGTCGCGGTCATCGTCGTCGCCTGGCTGCTGGGCCGGCTTCCGGCCCTCAGGGATCACCTCAACCGCCGCTCGAGCTTCCACGTCGGCTGGATCTGGATGCTGCTGGTCGGCGCGCTCGCGCCCGTCGTGCTCGGCTACCTGTTCGTGAGCGAGATCATCGCCAAGGTGAACACCCCGTACGGGGACTATCCGATCTGGTTCCTGTGGGTGTTCGGCTGGGGCATGGTCATCTCGCTGGTCGTCCTCGCGATCCTGCTCTCGCTGCTGCCGTGGAGCGGACGTTCGCACGCGAAGGACGACCCCGAGTACGACGAGTTCCTCGTCGAGGAGAGCTACGAACCGGATGCCGAGACGGGAGCCGTCCGATTGCCGGACGCGGTGTCGAAGGGAGAACGGCCATGACTCCTGTCGCCGTCGTCATGATGGTCATCGCGATGGTCACGGTGTGGGGCGGACTCATCGCCGGGATCATCAACCTCGCCCGTCACCCCGAAGTCGCCGAGACCGAGCCCGACGTTCCGCCGACGGAGCTCTGGGGGTCACCGCGCCGCGACCCACGCGGCCACGCGTTCGATGGTGCGCCCGAAACCGGGTTCCTCGGGGCGGTTCAGGTGCCCATGTCTCGTGCCCGGCTCGAATGACACGTCGGTCGGCACCCCGGCATCCGTCAGCGTCGCGGCGAACAGCTCGCCCGACACGCGCAGCTCGTCGGTGTCGCTGTTGACCATGATCGTCGGCGGGAACCCCACCACGTCGGCGGGCGTCGCCCGGCCGGGGACGGCAGTCAGAGGTGCGTCCCCGACGTCGCCACCCAGATACGTCTCGTACATGGCGCGCACGGCAGGCGGGGTGAAGACATCGGCATCCGGATCCGCGTCCAGCGCGGCGCGCAGTGCGGCGGACGGCGCCGGCTGCACGGCGAGCAGGGTCGGGTAGGCGAGGAACACGCCAGCGGGGAGCGGGACGGATGCCGTGGCCGGCTCATTCCCCAGCATCCGCAGCACGGCCCCGGCGATGAGGTTCCCGCCCGCGCTCGCACCGCCGACGAACAGCCGGCCCGGGTCGGCACCGAGCTCGGTGGCGTGGGCGACCAGCCACGACCAGGCGGTGAGGACGTCGTCCGAGCCCGCGGGGAACGTCCGGGTGCCGTCCGCTGCGACGAGGCGGTAGTCCACCGAGGCGACCGTTGCGCCACGGGCCGCGAAGGCCCGTGCCACGGCATCCGCCTCGGGCATGTCGAGATCGCCGTGCACGAACCCGCCGCCATGCGCCCAGAGCAATGCCGTGCCGCGCAGGGGGCCGTCGTCGCCGGGGTATACGCGCACGAGGCCGGCGAGGGCCGAAGAGGGAAGCGTCATGATCCCAGAATGACATCGGCGCGATGCACCTGCTGGCCGAATGACGACGCGGGTGGTTGAATCCCCACATGGTGCGGGATCGGATCAGCCGACTGGAATCGGAGCGTGTGGCGGATGTGCTGCGCGATGACATCATGCTCGGGCGACGTGAGCCGGGCTCGCGGCTGGTCGAGCGCGACATAGCGGCGGAGCTGCACGTCTCACGGCTTCCGGTGCGCGAGGCGATCAGAATGCTCGTCGCCGACGGCATCGTCGTGGCCAAGCCCCGTACCTGGGCGGTGGTGCGGGAGTTCTCGGTGCAGGACCTGCAGGACTTCGCCGAAGTGCGCACCGCGATCGAGACCCTCGCATTCGTGCTGGCGACCGAGCGCATCGACGAGAACGGGCTGGCGCTGCTGGAGTCCATCGTCGACGAGGAGGAGACCGCTGCGGCGTCCAACGACGTGGAGACCTCGCGCACGGCATCCGCGAAGTTCCACTTCACCGCCGTGCAACTGTCGGGAAACGCCATGCTCGTCGAGCTGGCCGAGTCGATGATCACGCGACTGCGCTGGCTGTTCGGCCAGTACGACGAACTGTCCGAGACGGCCGGTGCTCATCGGGAGATCCTCACCGCGATGCACGCGCGTGATGTCGATGCCATCGGGCGCATCATCCCCACCCATCTGATCGACGGGCAGCTGGCCGCGGAGCGACGCCTTCGAGCGCGGGAGGGCGCAGCGGACTGACATCTCTCGCCGCCGTCGGCGGCTGCCGGTACGCTCGATTCGGGAGGTGCTCGTGGGACGTACGGCGGATGCCATCGGCGAGGGTGTCGCGATCGCCACGGCGGCTGCGAAGCTGGCCGTGAAGAACCAGATCCTGGTCGGGACGATCGCGCGCGGCGGCGCCTTCGAGATCGACCACTACATGGATGTCGCGCGCGCCGCGCTGCTGTCCATGGCGAAGGAGTCCGACGACGCGGCGGATCTGCTCACGCGGCTGCGCAAACGGGCCAAGGGGCGTCACTCCGACCCGCACGGCACTCATGACTACCGCGACCGCGACGTGCGGAACCTGCGACGTCGAGCGAAGCAGTCCGCTGGCGTGGCCGAGCGGCTGCGGAAGATGACCGAGGAGCCCGAGGCGCTCGGCGAGCTCGTCGAAGAAGCGCGGGCTGCCGCCTGGAGCGACGTGCGTGGCAACCTCGACCGGCGGTTGCGGGTCGAAGGCATGCGCCCCGACCAGGATCCCGACTATGACCGCATGCGCGATGCACGGATGCAGGCACTCAAACTCGTCGATCTGCAGGCGCTCTCATCCGAGCAGCGCGCACGCCGGAAACGAGCCAAGGCGGCGGAGAAGGCTGCGGAGAAGGACGCGGCGAAGAGCGAGCGCAGCACCCGGCGCGAGGCCCGACAGGTGGGCGACACCTGACGTTCCCGGTGATTTCACTTAGCGGTCTGCGGTGCTGTAGGCTGTTCCCTGGCCTGCTGAGCGGGCCGGGCGCCACTAGCTCAACGGATAGAGCATCTGACTACGGATCAGAAGGTTGGGGGTTCGAATCCCTCGTGGCGCACACTGTGTTGAGACAGTGACGAGACGGCTTCCACTTCGGTGGGGGCCGTTTCTGCGTTCCTCGTCCTGACACTGTGGCCTATAACCCGACACTGTGCAGAGCCGGGTCGCGGTCCGTGAAATGCTCGGCGGTGACTACGAGCACGTCCCGCATCGCCGCGACTGCCACGCCTGGCGTGACGTCGGAGCGGTGCGCCAGGCTCACCGTGCGAGTGCCGGCGTGGTGCGAGATGAGGACGGGCTTCTCGAGGGGCTGCGGGAGCGGCGCGAGACCCGCGGATGCCACAACCGCAGTGACTTTCCCGACACCGACCCCACGCTGCAGGTGAACCTCGTCTGGTCGCCGAGCACCGGAGTCGTCCGTGAGCCGATCGCTGCGATCCCCGACGAGGTCGCAGAGCTGATGCGCGATGTCGACTCGGTGGGAAAGCTGGTCGAATAGCGGCGGTGACGCGAGAAGCCGTTCACCGGTACCCCGAATGGAGGTCGACAGCCGCCGTGTATTTGGTTAGGCTCACCTTAGTTTTCATTGGGGTGGCATCATCCACGCCGGGCGGAAGTCGTCGCCGGGCAGGGCCGGGGAAGGAACGTGATGGCCAAGCGCGGGTTCCACGGAGCGATCACGCGTGCGTACGGGGCGCGCGATCACGAGGCGACCGTGACGGGTACAGAGCTGCTCGCACCGAACTTCCTGCGCGTGCGCATGACCTCGCCGACGCTGCTGCAGAACGCGGTGGTGGCGCCGACAGCCTATCTGCGGTTCTGGTTCCCCGATCCCGACCGGGGAGAGTTCGAGTTCCAGCGCGGGTACACCCTTTCGGAGGCCGACGAGGCGACCGGCGCGTTCGCGGTGGACTTCGTGCTGCACGAGCCCGCGGGGCCCGCCTCCGCCTGGGCGCAGAAGGCCGAGCCGGGCGCGACCGTGCAGGTCACGTCACTGGGTTCCACACGGTTCGACCTGCCCGAGGAGCTGCCGGCCGGCTATCTGCTGATCGGCGACTCGGCATCGATTCCGGCGATCAACGCCATTCTCGGTGAGCTGCCCGCCGAGATACCGGTGGAACTGTACCTGGAAGAGCATCAGGAGGCCGACCGACTGATCCCGCTCACAGCGCACCCGCGTGCGCAGGTGCACTGGATTCCCCGCCGGGGTGAGACGTCGCTGGCGGCCTCGATCGAGGCGCGGGACTGGTCGGACTGGTATGCGTGGACGGCCGCGGAATCAGGGTCTCTCAAGCACCTGCGGGTACGACTGCGAGACGAGTTCGGCTTCCCCAGGTCGGAGATCCATGCACAGGCGTACTGGTACCACGGGCGCGCGTTCGGCACGAATCGCTCGAAGGCCGTGCCGGAGCCCGAGGTCGCCGAGACGGCCGAGACGGGAGAGGTCGTCGAGAGCGCTGCGGACGCCGTGCCGGAGCCGACGTCTGCCGGAGTCGTGGAGTCGGTCGAGTCCTCGCCACGCGGCGCCTGGCGGGCACAGGCCGGTGGCCGGCTCATCGCCCCGCTGCGCACCACGATGATCGTCGCCGGCATCGCGCAGCTGCTCATCGTGCTCGTGCAGCTGGCGCCTTTCGTGCTGCTGGTCGAGCTCTCCCGCCTTCTGCTGACCGGTGCCGACACCTCACGGCTGTGGGCGATCGGACTCTGGGCGGTCGCACTCATGGGCGTCGGGGTGCTGCTGAGCTCCGCGCTGCTGCTGTGGCTGCACAGCGTCGACGCGCGCTTCGCCCGAGATCTGCGGCAGCGGCTGCTGACCAAGCTCGCCCGCATGCCGCTGGGCTGGTTCGACGCCCGAGGATCCGGGCGGATCAAGCAGCTCGTGCAGGACGACACGCTCTCACTGCACTACCTCGTCACCCACGCGGTCCCCGATGCCGTCGCGGCGGTCGTCGCGCCTGTCGCCGTCCTCGTGTACCTGTTCCTCGTCGACTGGCGCATCGCGCTGCTGCTGTTCCTTCCCGTGCTCGTCTACATCGTCGGAATGGCGATCATGCTCGTGCAGTCCGGTCCCCGCACCGCAGAGGCGATGCGCTGGGCTGAGCGGATGAACGTCGAAGCCGGCGCGTACCTCGACGGTCAGCCGGTGATCCGGGTGTTCGGCGGTGCCGCCGCCTCCACCTTCCGCCGTCGGCTCGGCGAGTACATCGCCTTCATCAACTCCTGGCAGCGCCCTCTCCGGGCAGAAGGCATTCATCGACCTGGCGACGCGACCCGCGACGTTCCTGCTGCTCATCTGCGCCCTCGGAACCCTGCTCATCGCCACGGGAAGCATGGATCCGGTCGCGCTGCTGCCGTTCCTGCTGCTGGGCACGACGTTCGGCGCCCGCCTGATGGGCATCGGCTACGGGCTGTCGGGCCTGCGCACCGGGCTGCTGGCGGCGCGCCGCATCCAGGTCGCGCTCGACGAGCCTGAGCTCGAGACCACGGCGGCGGGAGACACGGCATCCGCCGTCCCCGCAGGACGGGTCGAGTTCGACGATGTCGGGTTCTCGTACCGTCCCGGCGTCCCGGTGCTGCAGAACATCGCCCTCGCCCTCGAACCGGGCACCGTGACGGCCCTGGTCGGTCCCTCCGGATCGGGCAAGTCGACCCTCGCGGCGCTGCTGGCCCGGTTCCACGACGTCGAGAGCGGTGGGATCAGGATCGGCGGACGAGACCTGCGTGAGCTCACCGCCGACGAACTCTACGCGCGCGTCGGGTTCGTGTTCCAACACACCCAGCTCGTGCAGGGCACCGTGCGGGAGAACATCGCCCTGGCCGTCCCCGCTGCGGACGACGCGCAGATCCACGCCGCGGCCCGCGCCGCGCAGATCCACGAACGCATCCTTCGCCTGCCCGACGGGTACGACACCGTGCTCGGACCCGACGCCGCGCTCTCCGGCGGCGAGCGGCAGCGGCTGACCATCGTCCGCGCCATCCTCGCCGACACCCCGGTGCTCGTCCTCGACGAGGCCACCGCTTTCGCCGACCCGGAGTCCGAGTACCTCGTGCAACAGGCACTGAACCGACTCACCACCGGACGCACCGTGCTCGTCATCGCCCACCGGCTGCACACCATCACCGGCGTCGATCGCATCGTCGTGCTCGACCACGGCCGGATCGCAGAGACCGGCACGCACGCCGAGCTGTTCGCCCGCGAAGGCCGGTATCGACAGCTCTGGGAAGCGGGAGAGCATTCGGCGGATGCCGTGTCGGCCGAGCACCGCCGAATGGAGGCGAACCGATGATCCGCACGCTCCTGGCACTGCTCCCGGCCGACAGCCGCGCCAAGGTGGGCGGTCACCTCGTGCTGACCATCCTCGGGGTCATCCTGCGCGCCGCGGGCGCGGTACTGCTCGTGCCTCTCGTGGCCGCGCTGTTCAGCGCCGATCCGGCGACGGCGTGGCCGTGGCTGGGGGCGCTCGCGTTCGTCACCGCGGCGGGCTGGGCGATTGATGCGGCAGCCGCCAAGCGGGGATTCGACCTCGGTTTCGGGCTGCTCGACACCGGACAGCAGGCCGTCGCCGACCGCATCACCGAGATCCGTCTGACGTGGTTCACCTCCGCGAACACGGCCACGACCAGACAGGCCGTCGCGGCGACGGGCCCGGACCTGGTCGGGCTGATCATCTACCTCGTCACGCCGATGATCGGTGCGGTGCTGCTTCCGCTCGCGATCGCCGTCGCGCTCCTCCCGGTCGCCTGGCCTCTCGGAGTCGCCGCGCTGGCCGGGGTGCCGGTGCTGCTCGGCGCCTTCTGGGCGGCCGGGCGGTTCAGCCGCAGCGCCGACCACGCCGTCGCCGACGCCAACAGCACCCTGACCGAGCGGATCGTGGAGTTCGCCCGCACGCAGCAGGCGCTGCGCGCGGCCCGTCGCGTCGAGCCCGAGCGCAGCCATGTCGGTGCGGCACTGGCCGCCCAGCACGGGGCGACGATGCGGATGCTGCTGCTGCAGGTTCCGGGGCAGGTGATCTTCGGGATCGCCAGCCAGATCACGCTGATCCTGCTCGCCGGCACCACTGTCGTCCTCGCGGTGGGCGGAGCGCTGAGCGTGCCCGAGGCGATCGCGCTCATCGTCGTCATCGTTCGCTACCTCGACCCGTTCACCATGCTCGCCGAGCTCTCGCCCGGCGTCGAGACCGCGTTGGGCACGCTGCGCCGCATCCGCGAAGTGCTGGAGGCCCCCACCGAGCCCGTGGGGGAGGAGGCCGCCACACCTGAGCGCACCGCAGAGACCGATGCCCCCAGGATCGAGCTGCGCGGCGTCGGCTTCCGCTACGGCGCGGATGACCAACCCGCCGTGCTCGACGGCTTCGACCTCGTGATCGAACCGGGCACGACGACCGCGATCGTCGGCCCCTCCGGATCCGGCAAGAGCACCGTCCTGGCGCTCCTGGCCGGGCTGCACCGGCCCACCGCCGGCAGCATCCGCATCGGCGGAGTCGACGTGACCACCCTGGATGCCCCGTCCCGCCGTGCGCTCGTCAGCGTCGTGTTCCAGCATCCGTACCTGTTCGACGGCAGCATCCGCGAGAACGTGCTCGCCGGACACCCCGCGGCCGACGACGAGCTCCTGGAGCGCGCCGCGGGCCTGGCGCGCGTCGACACTCTCATCGCTCGTCTGCCCGACGGCTGGGCCAGCCGCGTCGGCGAGGCCGGCACCACCCTCTCCGGCGGCGAGCGTCAGCGCGTCTCCATCGCCCGTGCGCTCCTCAAGCCCGCCCCGGTGCTGCTCGTCGATGAGGCCACGAGCGCCCTGGACACCGAGAACGAGTCGGCTGTCACTGCCGCCCTCGTCGACGATCCGACCCTGCGCACCCGGGTCATCGTCGCCCACCGGCTCAGCAGCATCCGCACCGCCGACCGCGTCGTCTTCCTCGAAGACGGACGCATCGTCGAGCAGGGCACGATCCCGGAACTGCTCGCCGCAGAGGGACGGTTCGCCGCATTCTGGCGACAGCAGGACGCCGCGAGCGGATGGCGGATCGGCCAGGGACAGACAACCTGACCGGGGTCTTCGGGTTCTCGAATACCGACCGATCGGTCGGCCGCGCACGTAGGCTGGGGGCGTGACTGCGTACGTCTCGGCCTTCGACCTGTTCTCCATCGGAGTGGGGCCCTCGAGCTCCCATACGGTCGGCCCGATGCGCGCGGGGCTCGACTTCGCTACCCGACTCCACACGGACCGCGTGCTCGATCGGGTCGCCCGGGTCACCTGTGAGCTGTTCGGCTCGCTGGGCGCCACCGGTCTCGGCCACGGCACCCCGGATGCCGTGGTCGCGGGCCTGCAGGATCTGCATCCCGAGACGTGCGACCCCGACGACGTGCGCGCGGCGTGGCAGGGCTGGCCGGAGGGGAAGAAGCTGAACCTTGCCGGCCGGCACCCGATCCCCTTCGTCAAGGACGACGTCACTTTCACGCCGCGCACCCGCCTCCCCGGCCACCCCAACGCGATGACGCTGCGGGCATTGGATGCCGATGGCCAGACGGTCGCCGAGCAGATCTACTACTCGATCGGCGGCGGGTTCATCCGTCGCGACGGCGAACAGGCCCGCATCACGGCATCCGTGCAGCCCTATCCCTACGCCGACGCCGCGTCGCTGCTCGCACTGTGCGACGAGAACGGACTGTCGATCGCCGAGCTCGCGCGCCTGAACGAGACCGCCGTGCGCAGCGAGGAGCAGGTGGCCGCCGGACTGGATGCGATCTGGGACGCGATGAGCGCCTGCGTCGATGCCGGACTGCATACCGGCGGCACGCTGCCCGGCATCCTCAAGGTCAAGCGCCGGGCATCCGACATCCGTGAGCAGCTCGAAGCCGCCGAGTCTGACGGGCACCGCGAGCTCCCCGGCGAATGGCTGGGCGCTTTCGCGCTCGCCGTCAATGAGGAGAACGCCGCGGGCGGCCGGGTCGTCACGGCGCCGACGAACGGCGCCGCCGGCATCCTGCCCGCCGTCGCGATGTACTGGTGGCGCTTCCTGGCCGACTCCGGCCTCGGTATCGGCAACGCGGTGACCCCGCACGGCGAGCTGGTCGGCAGTGCACTGCTGGGCTTCGGCGGATCCGCCCCCGCACCGGAGGAGCTGGACGACGAGCAGATGGCCGAGGCGAACCGGCGACGCGGCATCCGTCGCTTCCTGCTCACGGCCACCGCGCTGGGCTCGCTGTTCAAAGCAAACGCGTCGATCTCGGGGGCCGAGGGCGGGTGCCAGGCCGAGGTCGGCTCGGCCTGTGCGATGGCAGCAGGCGGGCTGACCGCGGTGATGGGCGGCACGAACCGGCAGATCGAGAACGCCGCCGAGATCGCGATGGAGCACCATCTGGGGCTCACCTGCGATCCGATCGGCGGGCTCGTGCAGATTCCCTGCATCGAGCGGAACGCCGTCGCGGCCTCCACCGCAGTCACGGCCACTCGGCTCGCGCTGCGCGGCGACGGGCAGCATTATGTGTCGCTGGATGCCGTGGTCGAGACGATGCGGCAGACCGGTGCGGACATGTCGACGAAGTACAAGGAGACCAGCGAGGGCGGCCTCGCGGTGAACGTCATCGAGTGCTGAGCAAGGTGCGTGCGGGGAGCCTGGGGAGCATGGTGGAGCTTCGGGCGCTGAACCGGTCGTAGGCTGGCGGCATGGCGACCAGACGCGGCAGGGGGCGGCCCCCGGGTGAGTCCGACGCACGCGCCCGCATCGCCGCCGCCGCTGTGCACGAGTTCGGCGAGCACGGGTACGACGGGGCGACCGTGCGCGGCATCGCGGCGCGGGCCGAGGTGGACGCAGCCCTCGTGCACCACTACTTCGGCACCAAGCCCGATCTGTTCGCGGAGGTCACCCAGTTCCCGCTGCGTCCGGATCTGGAGGTGCCCCGCATCCTGCGTGGCCCGCGTGAGGAGGCAGGGGAGCGCATCGTGCGCTTCGTGCTGGAGTCGTTCGAGCGCCCCGAGGTGCGCAAGCGCGGGGTGATCGTGCTGCGCACCGCCATCAGCGGCAAGCTGACCGCTCCGCTGGTGAAGGGGTTCCTCTCCCGAGAGCTGCTGCCGCGCGTCGCCGCGGAGCTGGATGCCCCGGATGCTGCGCTGCGGGCATCGCTGGTGGCATCGCAGATCGCTGGGATGCTGATCGCCCGCTATGTCGTGCAGCTTCCGGGGATCGCGGACGCGCCGGTCGATGAGCTCGTGGCACGCATCGCCCCCACCATCCAGCGCTACCTGTTCGAGTAGCGCCCCTTCCCGCTTCCTTTCTTGCTTTCTTCATGTGGCGCGTGTTGCTGCATCCTGTGCGCGGAGGCGACCATTTGCGCCACGTGAGGAATGTGGTGGGGTGAAGGTTGGCCGCCCGTCTTTCTTCGTGTGGCGCGTATTGCTGCATCCCGTGCGTGGAGGCGACTATTTGCGCCACGCCAGCAGCGGTCCGGCATGCTCTTGACGCGGCATCCGCTCCGATGAATAATTCAACACATGATGAATAATGGGGATGCGGTGGTGATCGACGGCCTGCGTGTGCAGCGCGGGCGCCATGTGGTGTTCGACGGCATCGACCTGCGCATCCCCCGCGGCCAGGTGATCGGACTGCTCGGTCCGTCAGGCTGCGGCAAGACCACGCTGATGCGCTCCATCGTCGGCGTCCAGCGCACCGACGGCGGCACCGTCGAGGTCTTCGGCGAACCGGCCGGGGCACCTGCCCTGCGTCGCCGGGTCTCCTACGGCACGCAGGGGTCGGCGGTGTACGACGACCTGACCGTGCGCGAGAACCTGCGCTACTTCGCATCCGTCCTCGGCGCCCCGCGCGGCGACGTCGATCGGGTGATCGCCGAAGTCGGGCTGACCACCCATGCGAATCAGTCGGTCGACGCGCTCAGCGGGGGACAGCTGAATCGCGTGTCGCTCGCCGTCGCACTGCTGGGCTCGCCCGAACTCGTCGTCCTCGACGAGCCGACGGTGGGCCTGGACCCGGTGCTGCGTGCCGAGCTGTGGGCGCTGTTCCGCCGCATCGCCGACGGCGGCACCACGATGCTGGTCTCCAGCCACGTGATGGACGAGGCGCTGCGCTGCGACCGGCTGCTGCTCATGCGCGACGGCCGCATCATCGCCGACACCACGCCGCAGCGGCTGCTCGACGACACCGGTCAGACGGATGCCGAGTCTGCTTTCCTCACGTTGATCCAGCGCGATGTCGGCCATGACACACGGCGCTCCCGGAGAGGGGAGGAGCGATGAACCGCATATTCGCCACGACCACGCGCGTGCTGCGGCAGCTGCGCCACGATCCGCGCTCGATCGCTCTGATGCTGGTGGCGCCGAGCCTGCTGGTGGGCCTGTTCGCCTGGCTGTTCGCCGATCAGGACGGCGTGTTCGACACCTTCGGCGGACCGATCCTCGCGCTGTTCCCTTTCATCGTGATGTTCCTGGTGACGTCGATCACGACCCTGCGCGAGCGCCGATCCGGCACCCTCGAGCGGCTCATGACCACCCCGCTGAGCAAGGCGGACTTCATCCTCGGCTACGCGCTCGCCTTCGGGCTCATGGCCATCCTGCAGGCAGTGATCACGGTGGTGTTCGCCGTCTACGTGTGCGGGCTGACCGTCGACGGCCCGCTGTGGCAGCTCGGCTCGGTGGCCGTGGTGGATGCGGTGCTCGGCACCGCGCTGGGACTGCTGGCGAGCGCCTTCGCCCAGACCGAGTTCCAGGCCGTGCAGTTCATGCCTCTCCTGGTGTTCCCGCAGATCATCCTGGGCGGACTGTTCATGCCTCGCGATCAGATGCCCGACGTGCTCTACGCCATCTCGGACTGGCTGCCGCTGAGCCACGCGATCGACGCGATCCAGGCGGTCGCAGCCGGGGACGAGGGGTGGGACGTCGGTGCGCCGCTGCTGATCGTGGCGGCGTTCGCCGTCGCCTTCCTGGTGCTCGCTCCGCTCACTCTGCGCCGTCGCACACCGTAGGTGTGGGTCCTCGGGTCGCGCGCCCCCTGGCTTCGCGGGTCGCAACACGCCGCAACGACCCGTGGGGATGCCGCGTGTTGCGCCACGCGAGCGAATGGGAGGGGTGACGCAGGCGGGCGGGAAGAGGGACGCACCCAGCGCCCGCCGTGGGATCTTGGACCTCCGACATTCTCACTCAGGTGTCATGTATGGCTGCCTCGGCAGCACGGATGCGGCGTGTTGCGCCACCTGAGGGAATGGAGTCGGATGCCGCGCGCACTCCCCGCTCGTGGAACTTCCTGTCTGGCACCAAACTTCCCTTTCAGGTGGCGCATCTGGTCGCTTCCCGCGAGCGGATGCGACCATATGCGCCACCTGGGCAAGGCGTGGCAGGTGGGGAGTGCGTGCGGCTCAGCCCCGGGCGGCACGGTTCTTCGTGTGGCGCGTGGGAGCGGCCTGCCACGGATCCTCGGGCCACGGATGCTTCGGATAGCGCCCGCGCATCTCGGCGCGCACCTGCGCATAGGGCCCCGACCAGAACGAGGCGAGATCATCGGTGACCGCGAGTGGGCGACCAGCCGGCGAGAGCAGATGGAACAGCACGGGAACCCGGCCGTCCGCGAGGCGTGGCGTCTGCGCCCAGCCGAAGCACTCCTGCAGCTTCACAGCGACGACGGGACGCGCACCCGGGTCGTCGACCGGCGGGTAGGCGATGCGGATGCGACTGCCGCTGGGCACCTCGAGCCGCTCCGGTGCCAGTGCGTCGAATTGTGCTGCCGCCGGCCACGGCAGCAGTCGACGCAGAGCGGATGCCAGGTCGACCCGTCCGGCCGGTGTGCCACCGGCGAGGGCATCGAGCTCGGGGGACAGCCAGCCGTCCAGGTCCGCGAGCAGCGCAGCATCCGACACCTCCGGCCACGGCGCACCCAGCTCGCGGTGCAGCAGCGCCAGCCGGCGGCGCAGCTGATCCGCCGCATCCGACCAGGTGAAGACGTCGAGTCCGTGCGTCCGCAGAGCGCGACGCACGGCATCCCGCCCCTCATCGGCTGTCGCGCGCACCGGCCCCGATGATCGTACGATCGCGCCGACGCGGCGTTCGCGGCGCGCCTGCACGCGACCATCGGTGAACTGCGCTTCCACACGATCCGTCATCAACGGTCCGGCCACCTGCTCCAGGTGCTCCTCGGAGATCACCGCCGCAGCACGGATGATCGCCCCGGAGCCCGCCGCTGCGCGTCCGGATGCTCGTGCGACATCGGCGACGGCCAGCCACCCGGCATCCGCCAGGGATCCGCGCACTCCCGCACGAGTGCCGGATGCCAGGAGGAACCTCGCCCCGTCTGCCGAGCGCTCCATGCGGCGCGCGATCCGCTCCGGGTAGGCCAGGGCGATGACCAGGCCGACCGCGTCGGTGCCGGCGCCGATGCCCGGAGCGGAGGGGACAAGCCGCTGGAGCCGGGTGACATCGCGAGCCCAGCGCCCGGCATCCGGCCTGCGCCCATTCCGCAGCGCGACGATGGCGCCGGCGACGTCGGCATCCGTGAGCCGCAGGTCGCCGCCCAGCAGCGCCACCACCTCGGCGGCGAGACGTGAGCCGACCAGCGGGCCGCCATCGCGCAGGGCGCGTGCCAGGCGGGGATCGGTGGGGATGCGTGCCAGAGCCCGCCCGTCGTCGGTCGCCCGCCCGTCGTCGTCGACGGCCCCCAGGCTCTTCAGCACGGTGACGGCGTCGGCCAGGCTGTCGGCGGGAAGCGGGTCGATCAGCCGCAGCCCGGTGCCTTGCGGTGCACCCCAGCAGGCCAGCAGCAGCGCCGCATCGGTGAGGTCGGTGGTGGCGATCTCGGGTGCGGGACGTGCGGGAGCGGCCGCGTAGGTGCGCTCGTCGACGCAGCGGATCACCGTGCCCGAGCCCTGGCGGGTGGCACGCCCGGCCCGCTGCACGCAGGAGGAGCGGGATGCCGCGGAGGTCACCAGTCCGCTCATGCCACGGGACGCATCGCGCTGCGGATGCCGGGCCAGGCAACTGTCGACCACCAGGCGCACGCCCGGCACGGTGAGCGAGGACTCCGCCAGCGAGGTGGTGACGATGATGCGCGGAGGCTGATCGGTGCGGCGGCCACGGATCACGGCATCCTGCTCGGCCGGGGGATCTGCCCGTGCAGCTCGCGCACGTCGAACCCGTCCGTCGCCTCGCGCAGACGCCGGGCGATCTCGGACACCTCCCGGGCTCCCGGCACGAACACGAGCACGTCGGCCGTCGGATCGCTGCGGGTCAGCTCCCCGGCGGCGGATGCCGTAGTGCGCGCCACATGGTCGAGGAAAGCCCACGTCACACCGCGCTCGTCCATGCGCGGTGCGGGGCTGGGAGCCCAGCGCTCGGTGAGCGGGAACGCTGCGACGGTGTGGTCGACGATCGGGGCGGGCGCGTCGTCGGTGCCGATGACTGTGGCGAGGCGATCGGCGTCGAGGGTGGCGGACATGGCGACCAGCGTCAGATCGTCGCGCAGCTGACGCACCTCTCCGAGCAGGCCGATCAGCAGGTCGGTCTCGATGGCCCGCTCGTGCCCCTCATCGATGATCACGGCATCCACACCGTCGAGTCCGGGATCATCCAGCATCCGGCGAAGCAGCACCCCCGCCGTGACGAACTCGACGCGGGTCTGTGGGCCGACGCTGCGCTCGCCGCGCACGGTGAAGCCGACCCGGGTGCCGAGCGCCGAGCCGTCGAGCTGGGCGAGCCGGCGGGCCGCAGCACGGGCGGCGACGCGGCGCGGCTGGGTGACGATCACGCGACCGGTGTGACGGGATGCCAGCAGTGGTGGCACGAGCGTGGTCTTGCCGGTGCCCGGGGTGCGCTGACGACGGCGGACGTGCTTGCGTCGAGCGCGGTGGTGAGATCGTCGAGGGCGGATGCGAACGACAGCCCCTCACCGATCCGCGCCAGGTCGAACATCATGTCTCCAGTCTGGCGCGGTCAGGGCGTTCGCCGCCCCCGTTGAGCGACGCTGCCCCTGCTCATTTGCGTAGATGGGCAGGGGCGGCGCAGCTGCGCAGGGGCGGCGAGTGGGTTACTTCGCGGCCGGCTCGGGCGAAGCGGGCTCCTGCGGGGCGGGCTTCTGCGGGGCGGTCTTGGAAGCCTTCGGCGCGGATGGTGCGGATGCTGCGGGTGCTGCGGGTGCGGCATCCGTCGCCTGGGCGACTCCGGAGCCGAAGCCGCGACCGACGGCCTGACCTTGGATGATCGCGGCGAGGTCGAGACCGGTCGCTGCGGTGACGCTGTCGAACACCGATCGCATGGCCTTGGCGTTGTCGCTGCCGACGACGCTGGAGGCGCCGTCCTCGCCGGAGCCGCCGATGATCGACACGTTGCCGATCGCCGAGTAGCCCTTGGCGAACTCCGACATGATCGACGGCAGCACCTCGAGCACGCGCTGCGACAGGAACGCCTCCTGGTTCGAGGCGATGGCCTTCGCCTCGGCCTCGACGGCGGCGGCGCGGGCTTCACCCTCGGCGCGGATGGCGTCGGCTTCGGCGTTGGCGCGCAGGCGGCGTGCCTCGGCCTCAGCATCCGCCTTGGCGCGCAGCGCGTTGGCCTCACCACTGGCCATGGACTCGGCCGCGGCGGCTTCACCGGCGGCCCGTGCCTTGTCGGCCTCGGCCTGCTGCTCGGCGATGCGGGTGCGTGCCTCGGCCTGCTTGACCTGCTCGATCGCGGCGGCCTCGGCCGCCTTCTCACGGGTGAAGAGGTCGGCCTGGGCGCGGGTCTCGGCCTCGTAGCGCTGTGCGTCGGCGACGCGCTTGACGTCGGCATCCAGCTGGGCCTGACGGTTCTCGGCCTGCTGCTGCAGCACGGCCTGTTCGGCCTGGGCGCGGGCGAGGTGCTCGGCCTGCTCGGCTTCGGCGCGTGCACGGCCGATGCCGGCGTTCGCGTTGGCGGTGTTGGTGTCGAGCGCGGTCTGCTCGATCAGGTTTGCCTCGTTGTTGGCGATGTTCTTCTGGTTGATCGCACGGTCGGCGTTGGTCTGGGCGATCTCCGCAGCCTGGCGCTTGGCGTGGATCTCGGGGGCTCCGAGCGACTGGATGTAGCCGACCTTGTCGGTGATGCCCTTGATCTGGAACGAGTCGAGGATCAGGCCCTGCTCGGCCAGGTCCTGCGAGACGTCGGCGGCGATCTGGTCGGAGAACTTCTTGCGGTCGCGCATGAGCTCGACGACCGACAGCGTCGCGACGATGCCGCGCAGCGCACCCTCGAGCTGCTCGGTGGTGAACTGCTCGATGGCCTTGTCCTGAGAGGCGAAGCGCTCGGCGGCGCGACGCACGTAGAGCGGGTCGGAGCCGATCTTCACGATGGCGACGCCGTCGACGTTCAGCGTCACGCTGTCGAGGGACTGTGCCTCGGCGTTGAGGGACACCTGGCGCGAGCGCAGCGAGATGATCTCGTGGCGCTGGGTGATCGGGTTGACCAGCGATTTGCCGTTGACGATGACGGTGACGGGGGACTCGACGATCTCGGGCGTGCTCGACACGCTGCCGTCGGGCTGGACTGCGGCGGTGGTGCGCTGCACCTTCTGTTTGCGACCCGAGATGACCAGCGCCTCGTCGGCGCGGGCGACCTTGATCCAGCTGCGTGCGAACAGCAGCAGGATGAGTCCGATGATGATGGCCGCGACGACCGCGACTCCGACGATGATGAGGATGCCGATTACACCAGCGATCTCCATAGGTGACCTCCCTGTTGTCCCCCGGTTAGGGCTCTGCGGTCAACTCTGCCAGATTCGCTGTGTCGGCATCATGGTCGGATGCCGATCGTGAGCGTCAGCGATCGCGGAGCTTCTCGGTGAGGGCATGCAAGGTCTGCAGCTCTGCGTCGTCGAGTCGCGACATGCGCTCGGCGATCGAGCGCCCGTGCACGGTGGCGACCCGACGGAACGCGCTGGCCCCGGCATCCGTCGCCGTGATCACCGCACCGCGCCCGTCGTCGGGATCAACCGCCTTCGTGATGAGTCCGCGAGCGACCATCCGATCGACAAGTCGCGAGACGCTGGGCTGGCTGATGAGCATGTTCGCCGTGATGTCGCGCAGGCGTGCGGTCATGCCGCGCGAGCGCACCACAGTCAGCAGCACGTCGTACTCGCCCTGTGCGAGGCCGGAGCCGTCGAAGTCGCCCACCATCTCGGTGAACAGCTCGTGCTGCGCGCGGAACAGACTCTCCCAGGCGCGCAGGGCGAGTTCACGATCGGTCATGGACATCAGCGTAGCCGCGGGTGGGGACATCCAGCGTGGGACGCAGTAAGGGCCGGTCGGAGAGGCTTCCGGCCGGCCCTTGTCCCTTGCACCAAGAGTGTCCTGCAATCACATGCGGTGTATGCCACAGCAAACATTCACCGTGTGATGAGTGTATAACGGCGCGGTAACGAATGTAAAGGTTTGGTTACGGAAATCTTGTGGGGTCGCATGTTGTCCGGCGATCTCATGGACGCGAACCTCTGCCTGAGGCCCGCGTCACCGTATCGTGCCCGTCCAGCGCTCGTCCGGCATGCCCGGTCCGCGTGAGGCTGCTGCGGTGCTGACGTCTGCGCCGCAGCTGTCGCAGACGAGCTGACTGTGCACCTGGCCCGGACACTTGTCGTGACGGTAGATGATCGGCGGGCCGTCGGGTGCCGCCCAGCGGTCGCCCCAGTCGGTGAGTGCGACGAGCACTCCTCGGAGGTCGCGTCCTTTCTCGGTCAGCAGGTACTCCGCGCCCGCTGAGCCACTGCCCTTCTCCATGAGTCCGGTGGCGATGAAGCCGTCCAGTCGCGAGGTGAGGACGTTGGTCGCGATGCCGAGTCGCTGCTGGAAGTCGCCGAACCTGGTCGTGCCGCTGAAGAGGGCGTTGCGGATGATCAGCAGGCTCCAGCGCTCACCGATCACCTCCAGTGACCGCGCGATGGAGCACACCTCGTCGTCGTATGTTCTGCCCAGCATGATCCGATTCTACCGGAATACTTGCATCACGAAAGCGAGCGTGCGACAGTAGAGCCTTGCATGATGCAAGTACCGACGACGAATGCTGACGAATGGACCGATGATCATGACCGGAATCGACTACACCTTCTCCTACGACGTGCCCCAGTCTCCTGGGGAGGTCTACGACGCGGTCACCGACGTGCGCGGCTGGTGGTCGCAGCGCATCACCGGAGACACGGATCGGCTCGGAGAGTTCGTCTACGAGGTGCCCGGAATCCACCGCACGCATGCGCGGGTCGTCGAGTTGACGCCGAGCAGACGAGTCGTCTGGCGGGTCCTCGAGAACTGGTTCGCCTCCTCGCCGGATGTCGATGAGTGGGCGGGCAGCCAGATCGCCTTCGACATCGAGCCGGTCGAAGGTGGGACACGGCTGACTTTCACCCACGTCGGCCTCACCCCGGAACTGGAATGCTTCGAGGGCTGTTCGGTGGGCTGGTCGCGTCATGCGCTCCAGAGTCTGCGGATGCTCATCACCACTGGAACGGGGATGCCGATCACTCCCATGGACGAGACCGCGCTGCAGAGCGCGTAGGTGCGGGTGCGCGACATCCCGACCGGCCACAACGCGATGCGCGAAGCTCCGGAAGTGGTCGCCGACCTGCTGATCGATCGGCCGGCGTGAGATGTCGCGATCGCTGGTCTCACGTGGAGGGAAGGTTTAATCGTTTGTGCCGCAAATGATCTGTTAGGGTGCCTGTCATGACGAAGACGGAATCCCTTGAAGCCGCGTCGCCCCCGGAGAAGCTCTGGGCCCTGGCGACGTGGCTCCTCGGGCATGCAGCGGTGGATGCTCGGCGCTTCGTGGTGAAGGCCTTCGGAAACTCCACCGGGCGCACCGACTTCGCGGTCCTGGCTGGGCTCGCCCAGTACGGTGCGATCAGCCAGGCGCTCCTCGGCCGCCGTCTCGGGATCAATCTCGGAGACCTGGTCGCCATCCTCAAGCGACTGGAGGCGGAAGGTTCGATCGCGCGGAAGCAGGACCGGCAGGACCGCCGTCGCAACACCGTCGAGATCACGCCCGGCGGCCGGATGACGCTGGCCGACCTCGAGGCAGCCGCCTCCGCGGCGCAGGACGAACTGCTCGAACCGCTTTCGCCGAAGGAACGGCGCCAGCTGGTCACCCTGCTGCAGAGGCTCGTGGAGCACCATCGTGACTACCGACGCGCCGGCGATGAAGCCACGCCGCAAGAGAGGCGACCATGACCTGGCCGGTCGGATACATCATCACCGTGGTGGTCCTCGCGTGGTGCACATTCTTCGCATCCGCCGCACCCCGCCGCCCGGACCTGCTCGCGAAGTCGAGTTGGTTCTTCGGCATGGTCATCAACGAGGTCCCGTTCCTGGCCATCTACTTTCTGATCGCCTCCACCGCCCTCGCGGCTTCCGAGGGTGATCTGGACTCGCCGTCCGGTCGCATCGCGGCGGGATTCGCCGGTGTGGTGCTCGCAGGCCTCGTGATCGTGGCCTGGCGAGGGGTGCGCAGCGACCGCGCTGTCGCGCGTGCATTGGACCGTGGGCTGGGTGCCGGCTGGCGAGGTCGCGTGACGTCGCCGCTGCCTCGACATCGGCCGTGGCTGCGCATCCTGCTGATCCCGTTCTGGCTGGCGCGACCCGATGTGAAACGGATCAAAGACGTCTCCTACGGCGATGCCGGGCGGCGCAACCTGATGGACATCTACCGCCGCCACGACGCTCCGTCGAACGCACCCGTGCTGATCTACTTCCACGGGGGCGGCTTCACCAGCGGCAGGAAGAGCCACGAGGCGAGACCACTCCTGACCCGGCTGGCGAGCCGCGGGTGGGTGTGCATCAGCGCCAATTACCGGCTGCGCCCTGAGGTCGACTTTCCCGATCACCAGATCGATGCGAAGAAGGTGATCGCCTGGGCTCGTGAGCACGGGCACGTCTATGGCATCGATCCGACGAAGGTGTTCGTAGCGGGCAGCTCTGCCGGAGCCAACCTGGCAGGGCTCTGCGCCTTCACCTCGAACGACCCCCGCTTCCAGCCCGGGTTCGAGCGTTCCGACACGACGGTCAGCGGCGCGATCCTGCTGTACGGGTACTACGGGCACTACTTCGGTGCGGCTCCCGACGAGCCGGGATCGGTGCTCCAGCCGCAGGGCCACTTCACGGGTCGCACGCCACCGCTGTTCATCGCGCACGGCACGAATGATGGCTGGGGCACTGTCGAGGCGGCCAGGCACTTCGCGGAGCTGACTCGCGGGGGAGGCGCCAACACCGTGGTCTATGCCGAACTCCCCGGCGGCCAGCACTCTTTTGATGTGTTCCACTCGCCGAGGTTCGAGGCCGTGGTCGACGGTGTCGAAGCCTTCACGGCGTGGACACTCACCGAACAGACCCATGACGTGACAGGGAACGAGGCTCGCCGATGATGCCAGGGATGTCCCTCTCCGACGTCGCGGTGTTCTGTCTCGCAGTCCTCGGCCTGGCACTGATGCCCGGTCCCAACGTCGTGTTCCTCGTCACGACCTCTCTCACTCGTGGGCCGCGGACGGCATGGCGCTCTGCGCTGGGCGTGGAGACGGCGACGCTCCTGTTCGCCGTCACGACGGCCGCGGGGCTCGGTGTCATCATCGCGACGAGTGCCGTCCTGTTCCAGCTGCTGAAGTGGGTGGGCGTCGGCTACCTGGTCTGGCTCGGCATCCGGAGCCTGCGTCTGCGCCCGGATGCCGAGGAGCAGCCCGCGGCGGCGCAGGAGTCATGGCATCGTGCCTATGCACGAGGCTTCGTGCTCGGAGTGGCGAACCCGAAGGTGATCCTCTTCTTCCTGGCGTTCCTCCCGCAGTTCGTCGACCCGTCTCGACCCGTGTGGCCGCAGCTGCTCGCGCTCGGTGTGATGTTCACGGCCATCGGTCTGCTCTGCGACGTGTTCTACTGCCTTGCCGCCGGTGGAGCGGGTCGGCTGATGGGCTCTCGCCTCTCGGGGTATCGCGTGCTCCGGCGTGCACCGGCGCTGGCGTACTTCGGTCTTGCGGCGTGGGCGGCGACCGCTCAGCAGCGCCCGGTGTGAGAACGGAATCGAATGCCCGCGCGGAGCACCTGTCGTGACCGGCTCGCGATGGCGCCGTTGGTACACGCCGTCACCGCGTCGGTGGCGTAGACGATCTTCATTGCGGGGCTGGGCGTGAACCTCACAGACCCATGGCGGTCTGGATGCGTCGGTCGAGATCGTCGAGCTCGGCGATCAGTTCGGATGCGACCCAGACGCGTTTGCGCTTGCGGCCGGTGATCTCCTGGATGAAACCGGCTTCTTCGAGGCGGACGATGGCTTTATAAGTCTGCTGAGCCGATGATCCGGACTGCTGCTCGATCGCGGCGGCTGTCATGACGGGATGGTCGTAGAACGCGGGGATCAGTGCAGCAACGGCGGATCCCGCGCGTGGTCGCAGCTCGGCGATCCACGTCTCGGGCAGGACCTTGATTCGGGCGATGGAATCACGAGAGCACACCGCCGCAACTCGCGTGGACCGAGCAAAGAGATCGATCATCCGTGTCGGGTGCCCCTGACGGTAGTCACCCAGAGCAGCGAAGTATTCGTCCCGCATGGCCAGCAGGCCGCTCGTGATCGGCACGACAGCGTTCCGCGTCACACCGCGGCGGCGAAGCACGGCTGATACCAGAGCGCGGCCGATGCGACCGTTTCCATCGGTGAAACCGTGGATCGATTCGAACTGGGCATGCCCGATCGCAGCCTGCACGATCACCGGAACGTCATCACGGTTGAGATAGCTGATCAGATCGTCCATCAGGGCGGGCACGCGCTCCGGGGCTGGGGGGACATGCAGTGCGTCGCGCGGTGAGTGGTCGCTGCCGCCGATCCAGTTCTGCATGTCTCTCAAACGTCCCGCATATTCCGCCTCAAGAGGATCGGCCTGCATCAGCGCATGATGAGCCCTGAGCAGATCATTGAGTGCGAACCTGCCCTTCTCACCGACATCGGTCACAAGCGAATGCAAGGCAGTGCTGGCGGCTACCATGCTTGTCGCCGATGAATTCGAGCGGTTGCCTGCCAGCGCCTTCGCGTAATCGGTCGCAGAGGCGGTGATGCGTTCGATCTTCGATGAGGCGACAGACTCCGTCCGCATCATGAATCGGCTCAACGACAGGCAAGCCGAGGCGGGCACTCCAGCTCTCCTCCAGCTCCTGCGGCCAGGTGTCGTCATCGACGATCTCGAGCACGCCGCCGACGTCATAGAGAATCCACTTCATCAGGGCAACATAGCCGCACCCGCTGGAGACGTGCCCGCTCGGCCGGCGACGCATCGAGCAGCGAACCACGATCCGACGTGATCCGGAACGGATGCCTGCGGTTCGGCATCCGTCGTAGAGTCGGGGCATGCACATCGCCGCGTCAAAATCGTCGATTCACGTCCGATGAGCGCGCGACGAGACCGCGACACGACCCCGCCGCAGGTGCTGTTCGTCTGCGTGCATAATGCCGGGCGCTCGCAGATGGCTGCCGGGTTCCTGCGCCACATCGCCGGCGACCGCATCCGGGTGCGGTCGGCGGGGTCTCTGCCCGCCGACCGGATCAACCCGATCGCCGTCGAGGCGATGGCCGAACTCGGCATCGACATCACCGCCGAGGCGCCGAAGGTTCTCACCGCCGATGCGGTGCAGGCCTCGGACGTCGTCGTGACGATGGGGTGCGGAGATGCCTGCCCGTTCTTTCCCGGCCGGCGCTACGAGGACTGGCAGCTCGACGACCCGGCGGGGCAGGGGATCGAGGCGGTGCGCTCCATCCGCGACGAGATCCGCACCCGTATCGAGCAACTGGTGAGCGAGCTCGTCTGAGTCGGATGCCGCCAACCTCCCCTCTCATCTCTAAAATAAATTGCACTTGCATTTAGAAACGAACGGGTGTCTGATGGGAGGACACGCACAGGAGGTTCGGCATGACGATGACGGTTGTCCAAGACGGTGACGCGCTGGAGACCCAGCCCCAGCCGACGGCCCCGACTCGTACGCGAGTCGAAGCAGCCCCGCGGCCGGTCGACCTCGTGGCGGCCGAGTACGCCGGCCGGCTGTTCCTGCGCGCGCTCGGCATCGACCCGGATGCTCCGGAGACCCCCGACCTCGCCCGCACCCCGCGACGTTTCGCCGAGGCCTATGCCGAACTGCTCTCGCCCGAGCCGTTCGACTTCACCACCTTCGCCAACGACGAGGGCTATGACGAGCTCGTGCTGATCCGCGACATCCCGGTGCAGTCGATGTGCGAGCACCACCTGCTGCCGTTCACCGGCGTGGCGCACGTCGCCTACCTGCCCGCCGACCGCGTCGTGGGGCTGTCGAAGATCCCGCGCATGGTCGACCACTACGCGCGCCGCCCGCAGACGCAGGAGCGGCTCACCGTGCAGGTCGCCGACGCACTCGCCGCCCGCCTGCAGCCGCGCGGCATCGGCGTCGTGATCGAGGCGACGCACACCTGCATGACCCTGCGCGGCGCACGCGCGACCGGCTCGAAGACGTCGACGTCGGCACTGCGCGGCATCCTGCGCACCGACGCGCGCTCCCGTGCGGAGTTCTTCGCGCTCGCCGCGGATCGCGCGCACTGAAGCGCGCGCGCCGATCATCGGCATCCGTCTATCACCACCATCGGGAAGGAATGAGCATATGAGCATCGCGATCGTCGGCGGAGGGCTGGCGGCAGCCACCGCAGCCACGGAACTGCGGGAGAAGGGCTACGACGGAGACATCGTGATCTACTCCGCCGAAGACCACCTTCCCTATGAGCGCCCGCCGCTGTCGAAGGAGGTGCTGCTCGGCGCCAAGCAGGTCGACGAGGCTCGGGTGCACGACGAGTCCTGGTATGCCGAGAACAGGGTGTGTCTGGAGCGCGGCGTGAAGGTCGTCTCCATCGACACCGCCGCGCACACGCTGCGCGCCGAGCCGGTCGCCGGCGGGGAGAGCACCGAGCACGGCTACGAGAAGCTGCTGCTGGCCACCGGCGCCTCGCCCCGGCACTTCGACGTGGCCGACCGCGTCGCGAACCCGGTCTACCTGCGCACGGTCGAGGACAACGCCCGCCTGCTCGAGGCGCTCACGCCCGGGGCGAAGGTGGTCATCGTCGGCGCCGGCTGGATCGGTCTGGAGGTGGCATCCGCGGCACGGCAGAAGGATGCCGAGGTCACCGTCTACGAGGTCGCCGACTTGCCGCTGATCGGCGTGCTCGGGCCCGAGGTCGCCCAGCTGTTCGCCGATCTGCACCGCGCCCATGGTGTGGACCTGCGGCTGAGCACCCCGGTGAACGAGGCTGCGATGGCCGCAGCTGACCTGGTGGTGGTCGGCATCGGTGCGATCCCGGCGACCGAACTCGCCGAGAAGGCCGGGCTGGACGTCGATCACGGCGTGCTGGTCGACGCGACGCTGCGCACCTCGGATCCTGACATCTATGCCATCGGCGACGTCGCCAATCAGCAGCATCCGGTGCTCGGCCGGCGCATCCGCGTGGAGCACTGGGACACCGCCATCGAGCAGGGCAAGGTGGCCGCGCACAACCTGATCGGCGGCGCCGAGCCGTACACGCACCTGCCGTATTTCTTCACGGATCAGTACGATCTGGGCATGGAGTACTTCGGCAGCGTCGGCCCCGACGGCTACGACCGCGTCGACATCGAGGGTGACACCGACGTCGCGAACGGCGGCGCGTTCCGCGCCTACTGGGTCAAGGCCGGCACCGTGCGCGCGGCCATGCACGCCAACGACTGGGACGCCTCCGACGCCGTCCGGGACAGCGTCGGGACGGCTCGGTGACGGGCGTCGAGGGGACGGACGCCGAGCGGGCGGCGACGCGAACGGATGCCGGCGCCGCCGGCCACCGGATGCTGCGCCGCATCGGCACCCGCGACTTCGACTTCTCGCAACAGGTCGCGGTGATGGCGGTGATCAACCGCACCCCCGACTCGTTCTACGACAAGGGCGCGACCTTCGCCCTCGACCGCGCGGTGCAGAGCGCACTGCGTGCGGCAGATCAGGGCGCGGACTGGGTTGATGTCGGCGGAGTGCCGTTCGGTCGCGGTCCCGCCGTGAGCACGGCAGAGGAGATCGAGCGGGTCGTGCCCGTGGTGGCGGCGATCACCGCGGCCCGGCCAGAGCTGGTGATCTCGGTCGACACGAACCGGGCCGACGTCGCAGAGCAGGCCATCGCGGCTGGCGCCGCCGTGATCAACGACACCAGCGGCCTGGGTGACCTGCGAATGGCTGAGGTGCTGGCGGCGAGCGACGCGCACGTCGTGATCACGCACAGCGTCGGACCTCCCCGTGCCGAGAAGCCGGCCGCGCACTTCGACGACGTCGTCGGCGAGGTGCGCGCGTTCCTCGTGGAGCGGATGGCACGCGCCGAGGCGGCCGGTGTGCCGCGCGACCGCCTGATCATCGATCCCGGCCACGACCTCGACAAGAACACCCTGCACACGCTCGAGATCACTCGCCGGCTCGATGAGCTCGCCTCGATCGATGCGCCCCTGCTGGTCGCGGTCTCGAACAAGGACTTCATCGGCGAGTCGATCGACCGGCCGCAGGGGGAGCGGCTGCCAGGATCGCTGGCGGCGATGACCGCGTGCGTCCTCAAGGGCGCGCGGATCGTGCGCATGCACGACATCCCCGAGACCGTCGACGCGGTGCGCATGATCGAGGCGATCCTCGGCTGGCGGCAGCCGGTGCGACTCGAGCACAACACCCATCCGACGAGGAATGTCTGAGCAGCGCCATGACATCCGATGACGCGACGATCGACCGGATCTGGCCCGATCCGGCATCCGATCTGGACGATGAGGCGCTGCTGGCGCAGACCGCCTTCCCCGAGGGGCGCACCTGGCTGCGGGCGAACTTCGTCGCGAGCATCGACGGCGCGGCGACCAGACACGGCCTGTCGGGCGGTCTCGGCGACGCGGCGGACCGTCGGCTGTTCGAACTGCTGCGCCGGCCCGCCGATGTCGTGCTCGTCGGGGCGGGGACGCTGCGCGAAGAGGGGTATGACGGGCTGCGGGTCTCGGAGGCCTCGGTCGCGTGGCGAACGGATGCCGGGATGCCGCCGCACCCGGTGCTGGCGACGGTCAGCCGCGGCCTGTCGCTGGATCCGGCCTCGCCGCTGTTCACGCAGGCTCCCGCGCGACCGATCGTCTACACCGTGGCATCCGCTCCTGCCGAGCGCCGTGAGGCGCTGGCGATGGTCGCCGACGTCGTGACGGTGGGGGACACGGATGCCGATCTGGGTCGTCTTCGCGATGATCTGGCTGCCCGCGGGCTGCACCGCATCCATTCGGAGGGCGGGCCGCACCTGCTCGGCTCGCTGCTGTCCGCCGGCGCGGTCGACGCGCTGCATCTGACCGTCGCTCCGACGCTCGACTCCGGCGACGCCGGCCGCATCGCGCGCGGATCGTACGCTCCGGCGGGCGCGCAGCTGGCATCCGTGCTCCGCGCCGGTGACGAGCTGCTGCTGCACTACCTGCTCTGACCCAGCACGCGTAGCAGCCATCAGCGCCCGACAACGGGCATGCCGGAATGTGACGGGCCGACCACCGACCAGTTGCGCCATTGGTACGTTCGGAGCATGACCGCACAGCCTGTCCGCCGCGTCGAGATCGTGCTGCGCAAACCGCGCTTCGCGCTGTACGGGTTCATCCGGCCGACGCTGGTCTTCGCGGGTCGCGGTCAGCCGGTGCAGTGGGGGATCGGAACCTGGCAGGTGCCGGTCGACGAGCCGGTGACCATCGGGGTGTTCCTCTTCAACCGGATCTGGCGCTTCGGGCAGGCGGAGGCCGTCCTCCAGCCCGACCATGCGCCCTCGCTCGAGTACCGGGCACCGGTGCTGCCCTTCCTGCCCGGTCGGATCCGGGTCGGTGGCCCGGGCGGGAAGTGACGATCAGACGACCGGGTTCTTCTCGTCGACGGCCGGCGCAGGCGAACCTGGCCTCGGTCCTGCGCGCGCTGCAGTTTTCCGCATCCGCTGCACTTATCGTTGGCGCGCCCGCCAGAAAGTGCAGCGCGAGCGCGATTCGCTGTCGTATCTGTCCGAGCGGGGACGGGTAGGTTCGGTGCATGACGTTCCACAGCGCGATCTCGACCCCGGTCGGTCGCGTCAGCGTGGTCAGCGATGGTGCGGCGATCACACGCGTGTTCTGGCAGACGGATGCTGCCGGTCCTCGGGCCGACAGTGACGATCCGCTGCTGCGGGAGGCGCTGTCGCAGCTCGACGCGTACTTCACCGGCCGTCTGACCTCATTCGATCTCCCCGTGGATCTCGGGCGACAGACCGAGGCGACGCATGCCGTGCTGACCGCACTGCACGATACCGTCGCCTTCGGCGAATCCGTCACTTACGGCCAGCTCGCCACGCGCAGTGGAACGGCAGTGCCGGCACGGGGATCGGCGCGATCATGGGCGCCAATCCGGTCCCGCTCATCGTCCCCTGTCATCGCGTCATCGCCGGCGACGGACTCGGCGGCTACTCAGGCGGCGCGAAGGGCGAGGGCCTGCTGACCAAGCGCTGGCTGCTCGAGCACGAGGGGGCTCTGCCGGCCGCGCTGTTCTGAGCGGGTAGCGACGGGGAGGTCAGCATGACGGCGTACTGGGAATCCACGGGAGCGCGGCGCCAGCATCCTGTCGTCGCCGTGCATCCGAACGACGATGCACCCGTGTCGAGCCGACGCTGGCCGATGAGCATCCCGGCCGTCGCACAGGTGCTGCGTGACGGGATCGAGTTCGGGCCGGGGGTGACCTTCCTGATCGGTGAGAACGGAAGCGGCAAGTCGACCATCGTCGAGGGCGTCGCCATCGCCTACGGACTGTCGCCCGAAGGCGGTTCGCGCGGCGCGCAGCACCGCACTCGGGCCACGGAGTCTCCACTGTCGGACTGGCTGCGCATTCAGCGCGGTGTGGGCGCCAGTCGGTGGGGATTCTTCCTGCGCGCCGAGACGATGCACTCGTTCTACACCTACCTCGAGGAGAACCCGTCGAAGTGGGACACCTCACGGTTCCATGAGATGAGTCACGGCGAGTCGTTTCTCGAGGTGCTGAACACACGCTTCGACGAGCCCGGCTTCTACTGTCTCGACGAACCCGAAGCGGCGCTGTCGTTCAGCTCCACGCTCACGCTCATCTCGGTGCTGCAGCGCATCGCCGATGAAGGCGGACAGGTGCTGTGCGCCACCCACTCGCCCGTTCTCGCGGCCCTGCCCGGAGCTCGGATCCTCGAAGTCGGGGAGTGGGGTCTCCGCGAGACGGAGTGGGACGATCTGGAACTCGTCAGGCACTGGCGATCGTTCCTCGATGGGCCGGGCCGGTATCTGCGGCACCTGCTCGGCTGAGCGCCATCAGACGATCGGGTTCTTCTCGTCGACGGGCGGCGCCATCTCGGTGGCGATCGCGATGCGGTTCCACACGTTGATGGTGCAGATCGCCATCACGATTCCGCCCAGCTCACTCTCCGAGAAGTGCTCCGCGGCGGCATCCCAGATCTCGTCGGTCACCGTGTCCGGGCCCAGCTTCGTGATCGCATCCGTCAGCGCGAGAGCCGCGAGCTCCTTCGGCTCGAAGAGGTTCTTCGCATGCTGCCACGCTCCCACCGCGTGCAGCGTGCGCTGGGGGATGCCGCGCTTCGCCCCGTCCGTGGCGTGCATGTCGACGCAGTATCCGCAGCCGTTCAGGATCGACGCGCGCAGCTTGATCAATTCGTACAGGCGCTTCTCGACGGCCTTGCTGGAATACGCCTCCATCCCGATGACGGCGGCGTAACCGAGCTTGTTCGTGCGGGCCATGTCGATCCTGGTCATGATGCTCCTTCCGGCTTCGGCATCCGTGCGATACCTCTCTTCAGTCTTACCGCCGCCAGGTGTCATGCGGCCCCGGCCGAGGGCTGTCCCTGCGAGAATGGAAACCCCGAGCGGCAGACCCGAGGAGTTCAGCGTGCGATACATCTCCACCCGCGGCGGCATGCAGCCGCAGCCGTTCAGCGAGACCCTGCTCGAAGGACTCGCCCCCGACGGCGGCCTGGCCGTGCCCGAGCAGCTGCCGACTGTCGACGCCGAGACGCTGGAGCGCTGGCGTGCGCTCACCTACCCGCAGCTCGCGGCAGAGGTGCTCGGGCTGTTCGCCACAGACATTCCCCGCGAGGACCTCGCCCGCATGACCGCAGCCGCCTACGCAGATTTCCCCGACGATGTCGTGCCGCTGCGATCGATCGGTGACGGCATCGCGCTGGTCGGGCTCTCCGAGGGCCCGACGCTGGCGTTCAAAGACATGGCGATGCAGTTCCTGGGCCAGGTGCTCGCCTATGTGCTGGAGAAGAAGGACCGGGTGCTGAACATCGTCGGCGCCACCTCCGGCGACACCGGCTCGGCCGCCGAGCACGCGCTGCGCGGCAAGGAGCGCGTCTCGGTGTTCATGCTCTCGCCGCAGGGTCGGATGAGCTCGTTCCAGCGCGCGCAGATGTACTCCCTCGATGACGCGAACGTGCACAACATCGCTGTCGAGGGAGTGTTCGACGACTGCCAGAACCTGGTCAAGAAGCTCTCCGGCGACCTCGACTTCAAGCGGGAGCAGCACCTGGGCGCGGTGAACTCCATCAACCTGGGCCGCATCGCCGCGCAGGTCGTCTACTACTTCTGGGCCTGGCTGCGGGTGACGGATGCTGTGGAGCCGGAGTTCCGCGACGGGTTCGAGGTGTCGTTCACCGTGCCGTCCGGCAACTTCGGCAACATCCTCTCCGGCTTCTTCGCGAAGAACATGGGCCTGCCGATCCGCCGCCTGGTGCTCGCCGCCAACGAGAACAATGTGCTGGACGAGTTCTTCCGCACCGGCATCTACCGCCCCCGGTCGGCCGCCGACACGCACGCCACCTCGAGCCCGTCGATGGACATCTCCAAGGCATCCAACCTGGAGCGCTTCATCTTCGAGCTTCTCGAGCGCTCCCCGGAGCGCGTGGTGGGCGCGTGGGCAGAGCTGGACTCCCAGGGGTTCTTCGACCTCTCCGCCGAGCAGCCCCGGTTCGAGAGCGAGTTCGGCATCGTCAGCGGTACCTCCACGCATGCCGACCGGCTGGAGACGATTCGCTCCGTGCACGAGAGCACGGGCGAGATCATCGACCCGCACACCGCCGACGGCGTGACCATCGCGCGCTCCTTCGTGGAGGCCGATGTGCCGATGCTGGTGCTCGAGACCGCCAAGCCGCAGAAGTTCGCCGAGACCATCACCGAGGCGATCGGCGTCGACCTGGACTTCTCACCGGAGCTGCAGCAGATGCTGGAGGCCCCGCAGCACGTCACCGAGATGGCCGACGACGAACAGGCGCTGCGCGCCTTCATCGAGCAGCACGCCCTGCGCTGACGCCACCCCGGTCCGGTCTTCCGGTCCCCGTTCTCGCCGTTCTCCGTTCCGCCCGTTGCCGCCCGTTGCATTCTGGGGGCCGACACGCCAGATGCAGGCCGTTTTTGCGGCATCCGTCCGACATCTGGCGTGTCGGCCCCCGATCTGTATCGGCGGCGGAGCGTCAGGGCCGGGCGTAGGCGCGCACGAACGTGCGGACGCCGCTGCGCATGATCGTCGCGACACGGGCGGCGCTCAGCGATTCACCCTGGCGATCGGTGTAGGCGAGAAGGGTGGTCAGGGCATTGAACTGGTCCGCAGCCAGCTGCGGGTCGTCGATATCGAGCATGCCTCGCTCAGCGAAGTGTGCGAATCGTTCGGCCAGCACCTCACGGTGTGCTCTGTCCAGGGGATGATCCTCGAGTTCGGGGAGCGCAGCGGCGTTCTCCGATATGAGTTTGACGGTCGCGGAGTAGTCGGAGGATTCGACGAGTGATGCACCGGCCTGCATCGCGAAAGCGGTCAGCGCCGCCTCCAGGTCGGAGATGTCGCTGATCTTCGTGTCGTCGGAGAGGTGAGCATCGATGCCGGCTCGCAGGGAGGCGAGCAGGGCTTCCCCCGACTCTTCGATCACGCCGAGGAGCAGCCCCCTTTTGTCGCCGTAGTAGTCGTACACCGTGCGCTTTGACACGTTCGCGTGCCGGGCGACGCTATCCATGCTCGTGCGGTCGACGCCGTTGCGGATGAAGAGCTGGCGCGCAGCGGAGAGGATCGCCGCGCGCTTGGTCGCCGAACCCGGCCGAGTCGTCTTGGTGGTCTGCGTCACATCATCTCCTGACCTCAGGCTACACCGAACCGTGCAGAACTACACGACACGGTGTAGTGTACTTTTCGTGAATCTATCAATCTCTCCGCCTGCAGAGGCGCCGACTCTGCAGGTGCACGAACTCACCAAGCGCTACGGCCGGATCACCGCCGTGGACGGCCTCGACTTCCGGGTGCGTCCCGGTGTCGTCACGGGCTTCCTCGGGCCCAATGGAGCGGGAAAGAGCACGACATTGCGGATGATCCTCGGACTCGACCGGCCGAGCGCCGGGATCGCGACCATCCACGGACGACGGATCTCCGAGCTCCACACCCCGATGCGGGTGGTGGGTGCGCTGCTGAATGCGCATGCGGTGCATCCTCGTCGCAGCGGGTTCGATCACCTGCAGGCCTTCGCCCGACTCGGTGGCATCCCGCGAGCTCGCGTCGAGGAGACCCTCGAACGGGTCGGACTGGCAGCTGCGGCGAAAAGACCGGCCGGCGACTACTCCCTGGGGATGATGCAGCGACTCGGAATCGCCACGGCGTTGATCGGCGAGCCGAGTATTGTCATCTTCGACGAGCCCCTCAACGGGCTCGATCCTGATGGGATCCGCTGGGCGAGGGGCCTCATGCGGGACCTGGCCGCCGAGGGCCGCACCGTGCTCTTCTCCAGCCATCTGCTGAACGAGATGGAGCTGACCGCCGACCATCTGCTTGTCATCCATCACGGCCGGCTCGTCGCCGACGAGCCACTCCGCAGTTTCCTTGATGCGCGCATGTCGCAGTGGACGATCGTGCGCTCCCCGCAGCGTGAGCTTCTGCGTACCGCGCTCTCGGATGCCGGGTTGCGCGTCGCGCCGGGCGACGGCGATGAGCTCGTCGTGGGTGATGCCGACACCGACCGGATCGGCAGCATCGCGGCATCCGCGCGTATCGAGGTGTCTGAACTCACCACTCGCAGGGATTCCCTTGAGAACGTCTTCCTCCGCATGACCGCCGCCTCGACAGAAAAGGAGCTGCGCGCATGAATCTGCTCGCGTCGGAATGGATCAAGGCCCGAAGCATCCGTGGTACCTGGCTGACGGCGATCGCCGGTGTGTTCGCCACCGTCGCGATCGGATTGCTCGGCATCGCCGGTCTGCTCGAGTCTTGGCACACGGAACTCCCCGAGGGGTGGGATCCTACGGCGATCAGCCTGAAGGGCATCCTCGTCGGGCAGCTGCTTTTCGGAATGCTCGGTGCCGCAGCCGTCACGTCCGAATATGCCACAGGCATGATCAGCACCAGCCTCTCGGTCGTGCCGCAGCGCAGCCGACTGCTGGCGGCGAAGGCTGCAGTGACAGCGGCGATCGCAGCAGTGGCCTCTATTCTGGCCGTGACCGCGTCGTTCCTCGCTGGTCAGGCGATCATCCGCGCGGCAGGTCTGCCGGCAGCACCCCTCGACGACCCGGCGGTAACGCGCGCGTTGCTGTGTGCAGCGCTCTATCTCACGCTCACGGCGCTGCTGGGGCTCGCCTTCGGCATCTTCACACGTTCCTCGTCAGGAGCGTTGAGCATCATTGTCGCGATCGCGCTCCTTGCGCCGGCCCTGCTCCCGGCGCTCCCCGGGGCTGTGGGAGAGACCGTCGCCAGGTTCTGGCCCACGACGGCCGGACAAGCCGGATACACCGTGGTCGCGACAGATGGCGTGCCGCCGCTCGTCGGCATCGGCGTGCTGACCCTGTTCACCCTCTACGTCAGCATCGCCTCGCACCTCGTGCTGCGCGCACGTGACGTCTGACGTCGTGGTTCGGTCCTCCGGCCCCTGTTCTGCCCGTTCCGCCCGTTGCATTCTGGGGGCCGACACGCCAGATGTAGGCCGTTTTTGCGGCATCCGTCCGACATCTGGCGTGTCGGCCCCCGTTCTGCATCGACGTCGGGCGTCGGAGTCGGGCCCGGACGACAATAGGCTGAGCGGATGAGCACCGTCCGACCCGGCATCGCAGAGCGGCTGTCGCAGATGATCCAGCTGCCCACGGTCTCCGCCGAACTCGAGGAACGCGGCCACGAGCCCTTCGAGGCGTTCGTGCGTCTGATCGCCGAGCAGTACCCGCTCGTGCACGAGCACCTGACACTGGAGCGCCACACCGACTTCGGGCTGCTGTTCCACTGGAAGGGGCGGGACCCGGCATCCGATCCCGTCGTTCTGATGGCGCACTACGACGTCGTGCCCGTCGATGAGTCCGACCCGTGGACGTTCCCTCCGTTCGAGGGGCGGATCTCCGGCGGCAGCGTCTACGGGCGCGGTGCGCTCGACGACAAGGGCCCGCTGATCGTCGTGATCGAGGCGGTCGAGAACCTGCTCGCCGACGGGGTCACGCCCGCCCGCGACGTGTACCTGTCGTTCGGCGGCAATGAGGAGACCTTCGGCGATGCGGCGCTGGCCATCTCGGACATCTTCCGCGAGCGCGGCATCACGCCGTGGCTGGTGGTCGATGAGGGCGGGGCGGTGGTCGACTCACCGCTGCCGTTCGTGCCCGGCAGCGCCGCGATGATCGGCGTGGGAGAGAAGGGCATCGTCACGCTGCGCCTGTCCGCCCGTGGCGACGGCGGCCACGCATCCACACCGCCGACCCTCACCGCGGTGCGGCGGATCGCGCGCGCGGTGGATCGCCTCGACCCGTCCATGTTCCCCGCCCGCACGCCGAAGGCGATCCGACGGATGCTGGCGCTGTTCGCCTTGCGCACACCGGGCGCGGCCGGGTTTGCACTGCGGATGCTGAGCCGGATGCCGGCTCTCACCGCTCGGCTGTTCGCCCGCCTCGGCGGCGAACCCGCCGCCCTCGTGCGCACCACGATCGCCGCGACCATGCAATCCGGGGGAACGGCGGCGAACGTGATCCCCTCGCAGGCATCCGCCACGATCAATCTGCGACTCGCCCTCGGTGAGAGCGTCGACGGCACCGTGCTGCGGGTGCGCAATCGCATCCGCGACCCGCTGGTGGCGATCGAGGTGCTCGACGGCACCGGCCCCTCGCCGGAGTCGGCAACCGATGGCGCGCCGTTCGGGCTGCTCGAGAAGGCGCTCAGCATCTCGCATCCGGGGGTGCCCGCCGTGCCGTATGTGATGATGGCCGCCACCGACTCGCGGCACTTCCACCGCTTCTCGCCGTCGGTCTACCGCTTCGCCCCGCTGGAGATGTCGAGTGCGCAGCGGGCGTCGATCCACGGCGTCGACGAGAGCGTCGAGATCGAGGCGCTGGTGCGGGGCGAGCGGTTCCATCGCGCGCTCATCGAACAGCTAGGGTGATCTCAGCCGCACCGCGGGCATGGGGCCCGCGGGAACATCCTGGACAGGAGGCGCGATGACGCGCACCGAAACCGCGCGAGCAACTCTGGGCGCGCTCGCCGCCGTCGTCGGCTTTCTCGCTTTCGTCGAGTTCACCAGCGGGGTGCTGCAGGGGTACTACACCCCGATGCTCAGTGACATCGCCCGACACCTGGGCATCCACGACGCCGATGTGAACTGGCTCGAGGGTGCGCAGCTGATGCTCTCGGCACTCGTCGTGCCCGCCTTCGCCAAACTCGGCGACATGATCGGGCACAAGCGGATGCTGCTGGTCTCCACGGCTCTCACGGCAGCGGCCGCACTGGTGCTGCCATTCACGGACTCCTTCGTCGTGTTCCTGATCGGTTGGGCGCTGATGGGCTTCTATGTCGTCTGGCTGCCGCTGGAGATCGCACTGATCTGGTCGCGGTCCCGCACCATGGAGAACCGGTCGATCATCACAGCACGGGCCGCCGGGATGCTCGTCGCGGCACTCGAAGCGGGCGCGATCATCGGCGCCCTCGTCGGTGGGGCGCTGATCGACATCCTGCCGCTGACCGTGGTGCTGCTGGTGCCTGCCGTGCTGATCGTGGTGTGCTTCTTCGTCATCCTGTTCGGGGTGAAGGAGTCGCCCGAACTCACCGGAGGACGGCTGGACACCGTCGGCATCACGCTCATCTCGCTCGCACTGATCGCATTCACCGGCGGGCTCAGCCTGCTGCGCCTGCCCGGCGGACTGACGAGCTTCTGGTCGTGGGGCGTGGTGCTGCTCGGCATCGTGCTGGTGATCCCGTTCGTGCTGTGGGAGCTCAAGCACGACGACCCGGTGATCGACGTGCGGATGTTCCGCTCGCCGGCACTGGGACCGGTGTTTCTGACCGCGGGGCTGTTCGGAGTGAGCGTGCTCGGCGCACAGGCGCCGCTGTCCACCTTCGCGCGCACCGATCCCGACGTCTACGGCTACGGGCTCGGCACGACCGGTTTCGCGACCTCGCTGATCATCGGCATCTACCTGATCGCGATGATCACCGGCGCGCTGCTGTTCCCCGTGATCGCCCGGTTGACCGCACCACGGCTGACACTGATGGGCGCCTCGGTGCTGGTGGGCGTCGGCTTCCTGCTGTTCCTGCCCCTGCACGGCACCTACCTGCAGGTGATCGTGAACATGGTGATCGTCGGCCTCGGCTCGGGGGCGCTGGTGGCCGCGCTGCCGGCAGCTGCGGCATCCGCTGCTCCCTCCACCCAGACCGGCGTGGCGACCGGACTGACCAACTCGGTCAAGACGGTGGGCGGTGCGATCGCCTCGTGCGTATTCGGCATCGCCCTGCTGAACGGCGTGGTGGGCGCCGGGGCGGATGCCGCCGAGGCGACCGCCGGTTCGCTCTCGGGCTACATGACGGTGTGGATCGTGTGCGGCGTCACCGCACTGGCCGCCGCCGTGCTGCTGGCTTTCGTGCCGAAACGGGCGTTCACCGACCAGGCGGTGGAGGTCGCGGCGGCGATCTGATCCGCTGTCACGACCTCTGTGCATGGGGAGCGGGGAGCGATCTGCCGATCTCTCCCCGCTCCCGGGCACGGCTCACCGGGCGGTGAAGGCCGTCAGGGCGGTGTTCACCTCGGCTGCGTGAGTCCAGAGCAGTCCGTGCGGGGCGCCCTCGATCTCGACGTACTCCGCGTCCGGGACGAGTGCGCGGAAGCGGCGTGCGGTGGCATCGATGGGCAGGGTGCGGTCGGCGGTGCCGTGCAGGATGAGCACCGGCTTGCCGCTCTCGCGGACCGCGACCACGTCGCTGCGGAAGTCTTCGATCCAGGTGGGGACGACCGCGTAGGCGGCGACGGGCGCGCTGGAGGTGGCGACGTTCCAGCTGGCGTCCACGACCTGCTGGCTGATTCGGGATCCGAGGTTCTCGTCGAGGTTGTAGAAATCTGCGAAGAAGTCCGTGTACCAGGCGTAGCGGTCGCCCTTCGCCGCGGCGATGATGCCATCGAAGACCTGCTGCGGGACGCCCTCGGGGTTGTCGTCGCGGGCGAGGAGGAAGGGCTCGAGTGAGGCGAGGAAAGCGAGCTTCGCGATGCGCTCGTGCCCGTAGCGGCCGACGTAGCGGGCGAGCTCACCGGTTCCCATGGAGAAGCCGACCAGGATGACGTCGCGCAGATCCAGCGTCTCGAGGAGGGTGCTGAGGTCGGCGGCAAACGTGTCGTAGTCGTAGCCGGTGCCCACATGCGAGGACCGCCCGAAGCCGCGGCGGTCATAGGTGATGACGCGGTACCCGTTGGCGAGGAGCTCGCGGGTCTGCAGCTCCCAGCTGTGTCCGTTGAGCGGGTACCCGTGAATCAGGACGACCGGCTGGCCGGATCCCTGGTCTTCGTAGTAGAGCTCGGTGTCGGTGCTGTTCTCGGTTCCGACGGTGATGTATCCCATGATGTTGTTCCTTGTCTTCGGAGAGTTCGGATGAGCTTTCGAATCCGACTTGAGAACGCTCGTTCTCAGCCGGTGATCACAACTGTAGAGAACGGTCGTTCTCGTGTCAAGTAGGATGGTGGCATGAACGATGACGAGGCACACGTGAGGATTCTCACCGCCGCCGAGGGGCTGTACTACCGCAAGGGCTACGCGGCGGTCGGGATGGATGAGCTGCGCACCGCCGCCGGCGTGTCACTCCGCCGGCTGTACGGGCTCTTCCCTTCCAAGACCGACATCGTGAAGGCGGTGCTGGCGCGCAAACACGAGGAGTGGGAGCAGGGCCTGGGCGGTCGTGTTCGTGCGGCGGGGCCTGATGCTCGTGGGCAGCTGATCGCGGTCTTCGCCTACCTGCAGGACTGGTTCTGCACGGACGATTTCCGCGGCTGTGCGTTCATCAACGCGTTCGGAGAGCTGGGCGGCACCGACCCCGAGATCGCCGAGATCGTGCGTGAGCACAAGAAGTCGTTCCAGCGCTACATGAGCACGCTGGTCGCCGGCATCGGAGGATCGGAGCTTCTCGCGGCGCAGCTGTCGATCTTGGCGGAGGGGGCCCAGAGCACTGCGGCCATCTCCGGTGACCCCGCGGCCGCGGAGCAGGCCCGTACGGCTGCCGAGGTGCTCATAGACGCCGCTCTGCGATCCTGATCGAGCTCGCAGATGCAGTGGCGTGGTTCGACCTTCGACGCCAAGTCGGCGGCATCCGCCATCATCGTGTCGATCGGCTCGTACGCCTGCGGGATCTCATCGATGAAGGCCTCCGTGTCTCGGAACTCGATGCCTGCCATTGCCGTCCGCAACGGCACCTTCGGCGCGGTCAGCGGATGCCGTTGAGCTCGAGCTGCACGTCGAGGGCGGTCAGCGCATCGGCGGGGGAGAGTGCGGCGCTGATGACCTTCAGGCCCAGGCCTTCCGCGGTGGCGAACAGGCCCAGTGCCCGGGGTGCGGCGTCGGTGTCCGGTATGCCGCAGGCCTGAGCGACGAGCATCGTGAACCAGCCGAGCAGCGGAGCCTCATCCGTGCCCAGGGAGCGGCTCAGGTCGGCGCGTCCGCCCGCATGGGACTGGAACTCCAGGCTGATGCGGCCGTCGTGCAGCTCGTCATCCGATCGGGGAATGTAGTTGGTCAGCACTGTTCGGAGTGTGGCAGCGGGTGTGGCGTCGGGTCCCAGCGCCTCGACGGATGCCCGGATTCGGGCCTCGTACCGCGCGCCGGCAGACTGCATGGCGAACGACACCATCTCGTCCTTGGAAGCGAAGTAGTGCTGCACCATTCCGGCGGTGACTCCGGCCTCGGCTGCGACCCGTCGCAGGCTGACGCCCGCCAGGCCTTCGCGTCCGATCACGGCGAGCAGCGCCTCCGCGATCTGCGCGCGTCGTTCGGCGTGATCCACGACCTTGGGCATGCACTCATGTTTTCACGTTGCAGTCGTATTGACAACGTAGAAGCCCGCCAGTTACATTACGAATGCAATGTGACGAGAGGAGCGATGATGCCGCAGGCTGGCCCCGAGGTGGATGCCAGGGAGCCCCGGCGCATCGGGCCGGAGCGTCACGGCTCGGAGAAGCTGCGTCACGGCATCCGTCGTGGTTCCGAGCTGGAGCTGGCCGGCTATCGCAGCATCTGGCGCTGGGCCTCGCGCCAGCCGTATGTTCCCGAGGGAGCGAGCGGGTTCAGCTATGACAAGCCGGTGCGCACGATCCTGATCGTGTTCATCGGGCTCTCAGCAGTGGAGATCCCCGTGATCGATCTGCTCGTCCACGGCATCCCGTGGCTGCGTTGGCCCTTCATCGCCCTCGGGGTGTGGGGTGTGGTGACGACGCTCGGCATCCTGCTCGGCTACCTCACCCGCCCACATGCCGTGGGCCCTGAGGGCATCCGGGTCCGACACGGCGGCGAGGTCGACATCGACCTGCCCTGGGACGTCGTCGCCTCGGTCGAGCGACGGCGCCACGCGCTGACCGATGCGCCGCAGCTGAGCCTGACCGGAGTCGGCGACGAGCAGGTGCTCAACCACGTGATCCAAGACCACTCAGAGATCGAGATCGCACTCGAAGGGCCCACGCCGCTGCGGCTGCCACAGGGCGAGGTCACCGTCTCCGCGCTGCGGATCTCGGTCGACGACCCCGCCGGGTTCATGGATGCGGTGCGCACGCACATCCCCTGACGCGGACCGGGCTGTGATCAGCCGTCGTCGCGCGGCGGGTTGTGCATGATCTCCAGGCGGATGCCGTTGGAGTCCTCGATGAAGCCGGCGTAGTAGCGGTCGGTGAACCGCGGGTACTCCTTCGGCGCTCTCACCTCGGCCCAGCCTGCGGTCAGCGCGATCGCATGGATGCGATCGACCTCGTCGCGGGAATCGACGGCGAAGGCGAGATGCTGCCAGCCGACCCGGCCGTGTACATGCCGACCGGACTCGCGCGATCTGTAGAGCAGGATCTCCGGCTCATCGGTCCGGCGCCAGTATGCATGCTCCTCCGCGTCGTACGCGCGGGTGTATCCGAGCGCTTCGAAGACCGGGTTGAACTGGGCGGATGCCGTGGGCACGTCGTCGACGGTGATGCCGAGGTGATCGAATGTCGCCATCCCCACAGTGTGGCGCCTGCCACCGACATCCGGCCGAGCCGCATGGGCTACGCCGCGTGGACCGTGACCATCCAGGACATGCCATAGCGGTCGACGAGCATGCCGAACCGTCCGCCCCACGGCGGGGAGTCGAACGGCATGGTCACGGTGCCGCCGTCGCTGAGGCCGTCCCAGATCGCCTGCATCCGGGTTTCGTCGTCGCCGCTGACCGAGATCGAGATGTTCTCTGGCGGCCGGAAGTCCATGCCGGTAGGGGTGTCCGAACCGGCGAGCACCATTCCGTCGTCGGTGGCGAGCCAGGAGTGCATGATCTTGTTCGCGTCGGCGGGATCCTGCATGATGTCGGGGAACGACGAGAACTCGACCAGGTCGAGCTTGCCGCCGAGCACCGATTGATAGAACGTCATCGCTTCACGGGCGTTGTCGCGGAACGAGAGGTAAGGGGTCAGCACAGCCATCGGTTCGCCTTCCGGTCGGATGCCGACGTCGTCGCCGGCTCACTGCATTCTGCGCCCGACCACAGACACCGGCAAGAGCCATTCATTCCTCGGCGGTCTCCCGCGGTGGATTGTGCACGAACTCCCGGCGGATGCCGCTGGCATCCTCGACGAACGACGCGCAGTACCGTCGCTGAACCGTGGATACGGCTTCGGCTCGCGCACCGCCGTCCATCCGGCATCCGTGGCGATCGCGTGCAGACGGTCGACCTCGATCCAGGAGCGGGCACCAGGCAAGAGCGGGCGGGGCTCAGCGGGCGCGGTGGTCCTCTGGGGCCAGACGCGCGCCGCGGCGGGGTTCGCGGATGCCGGCGGCGAAGATCAGGCGGATGATGCGCTGGCGGTGTCCCGCCCAGGGCGCCAGCAGCTCGAGCATCCCGTCGTGGTCGGTGCGACTGCCGGTCAGGGCGTAGCCGACCTCGTGGGCCAGATGGAAGTCGCCCACGCTCACGGCATCCGGATCGCCGAGGGCGCGGATGCGCGTCTCGGCCGATGTCCACGGGCCGATCCCGGGAAGGCTGGTGAGCACCCGCTCGCGAGCGGGGCCATCGGATGCCGAGAGCACGGCGCGTTCGAGGCTCGGCCCGCGCATCGCGGAGCGCGCGATCGTGCGGGCCTGCGATGGCTCGACTCCCGCACGGTGGAACGCCCAGGACGGGATGGAGCGCCACATCTCCGAGGAGGGTGCTGCGAACATCGGACGGGGCGTCGGGCCCGGCGCGCGTTCGCCGTAGCTGCTCACCAGCTGCCGCCAGGCACCGAAAGCCTGCATGCCGGTGACCTTCTGCTCGATGATCGCGCAGGCCAGTGCGTCGAAGACCCGTCCGGTGCGCGTCATCCGGATGCCGGGATTGCGGCGTGCGACCTCCGCCAGCCTCGGATGCGAGGAGACATCGAA
The DNA here is from genome assembly GCF_030296555.1 of Microbacterium suwonense. Lineage (NCBI taxonomy): Bacteria > Bacillati > Actinomycetota > Actinomycetes > Micrococcales > Microbacteriaceae > Microbacterium > Microbacterium suwonense. The sequence goes on along the minus strand of NZ_AP027728.1, from coordinate 1,957,456 downwards.
CCCGGTCGAATCGTCGTCGGCACCGCACAGCGCAGGAACCCGATCGAGCGCCTCCCCGGCGCCCGAGCCCCAGGCGGCTGCGTGGATTTCGTCGCCGACGTTCCGCAGGCAGAGGGACGCGATGCCGGCATCCGTTCGGAACGCCATCCAGAGGCGTCCGCCGTCGATGACTATCGTCGGGTCGGTGCCGCCGCGGCGCAGCATCCCGACGGTCGCCATCAGATCGAGCGGATGCCGCGGACGGTAGACGGATTCGCGTGCCGCCGTGGGCGCAGCATCCGTCACCAGGGTCATATCAGGAACCCTACGCGTCCCCGCCGACATCCCGACTTCGCGCGCTGCTCGCATGAACGGCCCGGGCGCGGCCCACCCGTGCGGGTGCGCTGCATTCTTTGGCATCCGCTGCATCGATCGATGGCGCGGTTGCAGGAAAGTGCCGCGGCTGCGGGAAACTGCCGCGGCTGCGGGAAACTGCCGCGGATGCTGAGCACTGCCGCGGTTGCTGAGAACTGCCGCGGTGCGCTGCATTCTTTGGCATCCGCTGCATCGATCGATGGCGCGATTGCAGGAAAGTGCCGCGGCTGCAGGAGACGGCCGCGGTTGCAGGAAACTGGCGCGGTTGCAGGAAACTGGCGCGGTTGCAGGAAACGGCCGCGGGCGCTCGACCTCGAGAACGGCGGCGGATGCGAAGCCGCAGAGCCGCCTCGAGACCTCAGAAGCGGTCGGGCGAAGGCGTGCCGTGACCGTAGCGGATCGTGACATCGGCGTGCCGGTCGAAGCGGTAGCCGACGCCGCGCACGGTGCGCACGATGTCTTCGTGGCGGCCGAGCTTGGCGCGCAGGCGGCGCACGTGCACGTCGATGGTGCGCTCGCCGGGGGCGTCCTCCTCGGACGACGCCTGCCACAGGGCCGAGACGAGCTCGGAGCGCTCGATGGTGCGACCCTCGCGCAGCACCAGGTACTGCAGCAGTTCGAACTCCTTGTAGGTGAAGGCGGCGGACTCGCCGTCCAGCAGCACGCGCTTGCGGGAGATGTCGACGACGACGCCGGCATCCTCGTCCTTCTCCTCCTCGACGGCGGCCTGCGCGCGGGCGATGGCGCCGGGCTCGTGCAGTGCCAGGCGCACGACATCGAGGTCGCGGCCGCCGGCGGACTGCGGAGCGAGCGCGACGGTGGCGTGGGTCTCAGCGCTCGGAGCGAGCTCGGCGAGCGTGCGGCGCAGCGCGTCCACGAGAAGGGGCAGGCTCACTCCGGCCTCGGCCGCCTTGATCTCGTCGATGCCGACGTACAGGGCGAAGCCGCGGGGTGAGCGGATCGAAGGCAGGTCTGCGGCGGCATCCGTCGGAGAGACGATGCGGACGGGGGCGGTGACGGGACGCTCGAGAAGTGCGGTGTTCGACATGATGATGGTCCTTGGAGGATGCGAGCCGGCGGGCTCGGAATGCGTTGCACGAGATGACCGGGAGAGCCGGTGGGGGATGAGCGCGAAGGGTGGGCGCTCAGAGACCTGGCCCTTGAGATGAAGGGAGACAACAGGTCGATCTGGGTGGTTGCGCCTTAGCAACACATTCGGCAACACATGCCAACGCGACCGGGCATCATCATCCCGGCAGTCCTGTTCGCCTCCTGGGCGGACAAAGGGCTTGCGTTGGTGGTCATGGGGCTGATTATTTCCTACCATGACCCGCCGTGTCAAAACGTGTCGATCTCCGAGCCGTCACACGACGTAACGTGGTTGCATGACCTCTCCTGCTCGTGCCTCTCGATATGCGTTCGCTGACGAGAAGGATTCCTCCCGCTACAGCCTCACCCGCGACGGCGTTCTGGTCAGCGTGCTCGACTATCGCGATGACGGCCGGACCATCGCGCTGACCCGGGCGTTCACGGTTCCGGCCTTCCGGGGCAACGGCTATGCGGCCGAGGTGGTTGCCGGGGCCGTCGCCGACATCGAGGCCAGAGGAGATCGGAAGGTGGATGCCGTGTGCTGGTACGTCGCGGACTGGTTCGACGCGCATCCGGACAAGCAGCACCTGCAGCGCCGACGGTGACATCGGCGCCGTCGGCTGTCAGGATGAGGGCATGAGACTCGCCGAGGCGCTCGCGGCGCGCGCAGATCTTCAGCGCCGCATCGAACAGCTCCGCTCCCGCATCACCGGCAATGCGCGCTATCAGGAGGGCGAGGAGCCCGCAGAGGATGCCGCCGCGCTGCTGGTCGAGGCCGATGCCGCGCTCGATCAGCTGCGAGACCTGATCCGCCGCATCAACACGACGAACAGCCGGGTCGACCTCGGCGCCGACGGCACGATGACGGATGCCCTCGCGACACGCGACGTGCTGCGGATGCGGCACTCGCTTCTCACGGACGCCGCCACCGCGGCATCCGGCACCGATCAGGGCTTCATGCGCCAGATGCGCTCGGAGCTGCGCCAGTTCGCCGCGCTGCCGGTCGCGGAGCTGCGCGCGCGGGCCGACGACGTGGCGCGGCAGCTTCGAGAACTGGACGGTCGGATCCAGCAGGCGAACTGGGGGCACGACCTGGACGAATAGACGAGGCAGCGGAAGTCGGTAGTCGAGACGAAGCGGGCACAACCCCTTGGTCGGCGGGGCAAGTCGACCAGTACGGGCGGAGGGCAGCCCATCACCACGCATGACGCAGCCCCGCATTCCGCACCCGTGACCGCGCACAGCGCAGTCCGCATCACCACGTGCCGGTCGTCACGACGAGGGTGGGTCAGGGGACCTTCCGCTCCTCGCCGGTGCTCCTCGGTGCTCGCCGTCGGCCTTCAGGTGGCGCACCTGGTCGCCTCCACGCGGCGGATGCGGCGTGTCGCGCCCCGCGAAGCGGTGGTGCGCCCCTCGTGCGGCACGCCTCGACCGCGATGTCGGAGGCCCTGCCTACCTTGGAAACATGCGAATCCTGCACACCTCCGACTGGCACATCGGCCGCACGTTCCACGGGCACTCCACGCTCGCGGCTCTGGCCGAGGTGCTCGGTGCGCTGGTGGACCAGGTGCGCGAGCATGATGTCGACGTGGTGATCGTCGCCGGCGACGTGTTCGACTCGGCCACCCCCGCGGCATCCGCCTATACCCTGCTCGACGAGACGCTGCTGGCGCTGCACGAGACCGGCGCGACGGTCATCATGACCAGCGGCAATCACGACTCCGCCGCGCGGCTCGGTTTTCACTCCCGGCTGCTGCGCGACGGCATCCACGTGCTCACCGATCCGCTCGCGATCGCCACTCCGGTCACGGTGCACGACGTGCACGGCCCGGTGCACTTCTTCGGCATCCCCTACCTGGAGCCGGCGATCGTGCGCCAGCACTGGACGGATGCCGAGGGGAACGCGCCCGCACTGCGCACGCAGGCGCAGGTGATGCAGCACGCCATGGGGCTGGTCCGCGAGGGGATGGTCGCGCACCAGGGGCGCTCCGTCGCCGTTGCGCACTGCTTCGCAGCCGGTGTCGATGCCACGGTGGGTCTCGAACGCGAAGTGCGTCAGGGCGGTCTGGACATGGTGCCGTTGGCCTCCTTCGATAGACCCGACTACGTCGCGCTCGGTCACATCCACGGTCGTCAGCAGCTCAGCGAACGGGTGCGCTACTCGGGTGCGCCGCTGCACTACAGCTTCGGCGAGCAGCACAAGGAGCGCGGCTCCTGGCTGGTCGATCTCGATGCCGACGGGCTGGCGAGCACCCAGTGGCTGTCACTGCCCGTGCCGCGCGCGCTCGTGACCCTTACCGGCGCGCTCGACGAGATCCTCTCCGACCAGAACGCCGCGGCCCACGCCGATGACTGGGTCTGCGCGGTCTACACCGATCCGGTTACACAGCATGAGCCGATGCGTCGGCTGCGCGAGCGCCTTCCGTTCTGCGCGCTGGTGCAGCACCAGCCCGAAGGAGCGGATGCCGGCGACGAGCGCTCCTATGCGCAGCGACTGCGAGGGGCCGTCACGGACACGGAGCGCATCGAGGCCTTTCTCGAGCACGTCCGTTCTGGGCAGGGGGCGACTGAGCGCGAGACCGAGCTGATCCGCGAGGTGCTCGATGAGCGGGTGCGCGCCGAGGCGCTCGTCTGATGCAGCTGCATCGCCTGGAGGTGTGCGGGTTCGGCCCGTTCCGCACGCGCCAATCCGTCGAGTTCGATGCCTTCGCCGACGACGGCATCTTCCTGATCGCCGGGCGCACCGGCGCGGGCAAGTCCAGCATCCTCGACGCGATCTGCTTCGGCCTGTACGGGGGAGTGCCCCGCTACGACGGCGGCGAGAAGCGGCTGCGCAGCGACCACTGCGAGCCCGACGACCCGACCGAGGTCGTGGTGGAGTTCAGCACCGTCGCCGGACGCTACCGGGTGACGCGCTCGCCCGCTTACGAGCGGCCGGCGAAGCGAGGTGGCGGGATGACCACGCAGCAGCCCTCGGCCCTGCTGGAGAGGCTGGTCGACGGCGAGTGGGCAGGCCTGGCAGCGCGGTCCGTCGACGTCGCGCACGAGCTGGATGAGATCCTGCAGCTCAGCCAGGAGCAGTTCCTGCAGGTGATCCTGCTCGCGCAGAACCGGTTCGCCGACTTCCTGCTCGCCGACAGCAGAGAGCGGCAGGCGCTGCTGCGGCGGCTGTTCGGAACCGAGCGCTTCTCGGACTATCAGGCGAGATTCGATGAGCGGCGCCGTGCCGCCGAGCAGGCACTCGCCGGCCGTAGGGCCGCGGTCGACGCGCGACTGGACGAGGCGGAGCGACTCGTCGGCGAATCCGAACTGTGGGGTGATGACGAGAAAGTCACGCCGCAGACGACGGATGCCAGGATCGAGCGGCTCCGCCGTGCGATCGCTCGCGCCGATTACCAGGTGGAGCGGTTCGCAGAGGAGCGCACTGCGGCCGAGACGGCACTGGCAGCGGCGGATGCCGCACTCACCGCCCTCAAAGAACAGCGACAGGGGCAGCACGATCGCGACCGGGCGCGGGCTGCACTCGCCGCGCTCGACGCCCAGGAGGCGGAGATCGCGGATGCCGCGGATCGGCGCGATCGCGGACGGGCCGCCGAGCCGTTGCACAGTCTGATCACCGCTGCGCGTCGCGCGTCGACCGCTGTCGAGCAGGCCGCACAGGCTGAGAAGCAGGCATTGGGCGACGCGCTGGCACTGGCGGTGCCGGTTCCTAAACCGCATTCGCCCGCCCACTTCCGCTCCTGGGCATCGGATCGCACGCGGGAGAGCGGCAGCTGGCAGCGCGCCGCCGAACTCGAAGCCCAGGCGTCGCGGCGGGCCGAAGAGCTTGCGACGGCACGAACTGCCGAGGAATCGGCATCCGTTGAGCTCACTGCGATCGAGGCGGAACGCAACACCCTGCCGACTCGCATCGCCGAGATCACCGCCGAGCGCGACACGGCGCGTCGTGACGGCGATCGCGCCGACAGCGCCGCGCAGACCGTCGCTGCCGCCGAACAGCGCCGGGCCGGAGCCGTCGAGGCAGAACGCCTTGCCGCCGCGATCACGGATGCGGCCCGTGCCGAGTCCGAAGCGACAGACGCGCACACGCGCGCGCAGGAAGCGCTCGCCCAGCTGCGCAAGCGTCGCCTCGACGGCTATGCGGGCGAGCTGGCATCCGCGCTCACTGCCGGAGAGCCCTGCGCGGTGTGCGGCTCCACCGAGCATCCGTCCCCCGCCGAGCACTCCGATCCGGTCTCCGCCGCCGACATCGCCGCGGCCGAGACCGAACGCGATGCCGCAGCCGCCGTCGAGCGCGCGGCATCGAAGGAGTTGTCGAGCCTGACCGCCGCGCACGCGGCTGCTCTGGAGCGCTCCACCGGGCTGGAGCCGGAGCGGGCCGAAGCCGAATTGGCGAAAGCGCGCAGCGCGCACGATGCGGCGCTCGCAGCCGCCGAGCGCGCGGCGACGCTCACGGCGGAGCTGGACGTGCTGCAGAACAGCGCTGCAGACCTCGAGACGCGCCGGATCGCGGCATCCGAGTCCCGCAGCGCGGCCCGCACCGAGCTGTCGCTGATCGAACAGCGCATCGCCGACGCCGAACGGCTGATCGCCGCCGCTCGCGGTGAGTACGCGACCGTCGCCGAACGCGCCGCCGAAGCGCAGCGGCAGATCACAGCCGCGATCGCCGCTGCGGATGCGATCGATGCGCACGTCGCCGCAGCCGAACGCTCAAGCGACGCGCGGGCGGAGCTGGATCGGGCCATCGCGGACTCCCTCTTCGACACGCTCGCCGAAGCCGAGCAGGCTCTGCTCGGCGCCGCCGAGATCGCCGCTCTCGATGAGCGCGTCACGGCGCATCGCGTCGCGCGGGAGAAGGAGCGGGCGCTGCTGCTCGATCTCGAGCTGCGCGCCCTCCCCGAGGAGCCGATCGACCTCACCGTCGCACAGGAGCAGGCCGCTGCTGCGCGGGCCGCCTGGCTGAGCGTGGTCGACGACGACAGCCGTGCCCGCGGAGTGCAGACGAGTCTGACGGCGACCGTCGACGCGGCCGCATCCGAGCACGCGGCATCCGCATCGGATGCCGAGGAGTTCGAGGTGCTTCGCGGTCTCGCAGACACGCTGGCCGGCCGAGCCGGCAACACGCGCAGGATGACCCTGGAGACCTTCGTGCTCGCTGCCGAGCTGGAAGAGATCGTCGCCGCCGCCAACCTGCGGCTGCGAGACATGTCCGACGGACGCTACGAACTGCAGCATTCCGATGCGCTAGCAGCGCGGGGTGCGGCCTCCGGCCTGGGAATCGTCGTCTTCGATGCCTTCACCGGGCAGACCAGGCCAGCGAAGTCGCTCTCCGGCGGTGAGACATTCCTGTCTTCGCTCGCGCTCGCCCTGGGACTAGCCGAGGTCGTCACAGCGCGCGCCGGCGGCATCCGTCTGGACACGCTGTTCATCGATGAGGGATTCGGGTCCCTGGATGCCGACACCCTTGAGACCGCCATGCGCACCCTCGACGAACTGCGGCAGGGCGGCCGCACCGTCGGCGTGATCAGCCACGTCGAGGCCATGCAGGAGCAGATCCCCGCTCAGCTCACCGTCCGCGCGCTGCCCGATGGCCCGAGTGTGATCGACGCACCGCGCGGCTGATCGGCGCGCGAGAAGATCAGATGGCGTACTCGCGCTGCAGGTGATCCCACAGCTGCGCGCTGCACGCGGCGACCACGTCGTCCCACACCTGTGTCGCGCCGTCCTGCGCACGATCCGACACCACGCGTAGCACTCGGATCGGCACACCGAACTGCTGCGCCACCCACACGAACGCGAAGGTCTCCATGTCGACGAGCACGCCACCGAGCGCGCGGATCCGGGCCACGGCATCCGCGTCGTCGACGAAGATGTCGCCGGTCGCGATCGTCACGCCGTCCCGATCGGTCTCCACGCGCGCAGGGAGCGATACATGCCGGCCGATCACGCCGTCGAGATCCTGCACGTCGTGCTGGATCGCGGCGCCGACCTCGTAGATACCCGACTCCACCTCGTCGCTCACCGCGCCCGCCGTGCCGACGACCACGATCTCGTCGTACAGATCTGCGCCGCGCGCATCCAGTGCACGGGCGAGCCCGACGGCGGCCATCAGCTTGCCCGGGCCTGTGACGAGTCGGTCGAAACCGGGCAGTTCTGCGGGGAACGCCTGGAGCTCGGAATCCAGCGCTGCGACGAGAAGTTTCACGCATCCATCCTCGCAGGTGGAGACTGGAAGCCCGACGAAGGAGGCCGCCGTGACCTTGCAGCAACAGATCGCCGAAGACCTGGGCGTGAAGCCCGACATCGACCCCGCAGGTGAGATCGACGCGCGGGTCGGCTTCCTGGCTGACTACCTGCGCGCCACCGGTGCGAAGGGGTACGTGCTGGGCATCTCGGGCGGGCAGGATTCGACCCTCGCCGGGCGGCTTGCACAGCTTGCCGTGGAGCGGGTGCGCGCCTCGGGCGGCGAGGCGCGCTTCGTCGCGGTGCGGCTGCCGTACCGGGTGCAGGCGGATGCCGCGGATGCCGAGGCCGCGCTCGGATTCGTCGCCGCCGACCGCTCGGTGACCATCAACATCCAGCACGGCGTCGACGGGTTGGAGCAGGACATCGCCGAGGGCATCGGCGAGCAGATCACCGACTTCAATCGTGGCAACATCAAAGCGCGCCTGCGCATGGTCACGCAGTATGCGCTCGGGGGACACGACGGGCTCCTGGTGATCGGCACCGACCACGCCGCAGAAGCCGTCACCGGGTTCTACACGAAGTTCGGCGACGGCGCGGCCGACATCGTGCCGCTGGCTGGGTTGAGCAAAAGACAGGGACGGATGCTGCTGCAGCACCTCGGCGCACCCGAGCGGCTGTATCAGAAGGTGCCCACCGCCGACCTGCTCGACGGCACTCCCGGCCGTGCGGACGAAGATGAGCTGGGCCTGACATACGAGCAGATCGACGACTATCTCGAGGGGCGCGCGGTGCCGGGGGACATCGCCGCGCGCATCGAGCAGAAGTACCTCGCGACCCGGCACAAGCGTCACCTGCCCGTGACTCCCGCCGACGCCTGGTGGCGCTCGTCGTAATCGCCACGCGCGCCGCGCGCGCCGTGCCGCGCCGTTGTGATGCTTCGTGTGGCGCAGGTGGTTGCTTCCCGCGGCCGGATGCAGCGATTCGCGACCCGTGAGGCAGGGCAGCGCGCCCGGGGAAGTGGTCGCGGAAGGCTGGGCGAGCTCGTGACGATCGGGATGTCGGCGGCCGGGGATAGTGTCTGAGGCAGGCAAGCGAGAGGAACGACGTGCGGGTCATCGCAGCAGAGAACCGGGTGGTCTGGAGCGCCAGCGACCTGAAGGCGGCCGCGGAGTGCGAATTCGCCTGGATGCGAGCGATCGATGCCAAGCTCGGTCGGGTGCCGGCCGTCGAAGATCCGGAGGACGCCACACTCGCGCGCGCCGCGAAGCTCGGCGATGTGCACGAGGTCGCTGTGCTGAACCGATACCTGGCCGACCTCGGGGAGTCGGTTGCTGGCGGTCCTGGGGTCGTCGCACTTCCGAAAGTGTCGTCGACGGATGCCGAAGCCCTGCGCTCCGTGGTGGCCGATACCGAACGTGCGCTGCGATCATCGGCATCCGTCGTCTTCCAGGCCGCCTTCTCCACGCCCGAGTTCGTCGGGTTCGCGGACTTCCTGCGGCGCGACGACGAGGACGGCCTCTGGCGCGTGCAGGACTCGAAACTCGCCCGCACGGCGCGATCCACCGCTCTTATGCAGTTGGCGGCATACGTCGATCAGCTCGATCGTCTCGGCATCCGTCGCTCCGATGAGGTCGACCTGCTGCTTGGCGACGGAACCACCAGCACGCACCGCGTCGACGACATCCTGCCGCTGTTCCACGTGCGGCGCGCACGCCTGCGCGCGCTGATCGCCGACCGTGCGATCGAGCAGGGACCGGCTGGGGAGCCCTTGGCCTGGGGTGACGATCGGGACGATCTGCAGGTCGCCGCCTGCGGACGCTGCGCCACGTGCGAAGAGCAGGTGACCGCGCATCGTGACCTGCTCATGGTCGCCAGGATGCGACCCGCGCAGCGGCAGAGGCTGCGTGCGGCGGGCGTCTTCACGATCGATGATCTGGCCGCGGCATCCGCCGCTCCGGACGGGATGAATCTCGACACCTTCACAGCACTGCGCGCGCAGGCGCGGCTGCAGGCCGGCGTCGCGCTGGAACCCGGTGACGTGCCGCCCTACGAGCTCGTCTCGGCGAACGCCATCGGGATGATGCCGCGTCCGAACCGCGGCGACCTGTTCTTCGACTTCGAGGGCGATCCGCTGTACACCGAGCCGGTCGCCTCCGCCGAGGACAAGCCGCTGTGGGGTATCGACTATCTGTTCGGCTGGACCGACGACCAGGAGCAGTACACAGCGCTGTGGGCGCACACCTTCGCCGACGAGAGGCGAGCGCTGCTCGACTTCCTCGAGTTCGTGAAGCTGCGCCGGCGGACCCATCCGGACATGCACATCTACCATTACGCCCCGTACGAGACCTCGCATCTGGCGGCGATGGCCGCGAGGTACGGGGTGGGTGAGGCCGATGTCGATCGGCTGCTGCGCGAGGGCGTGTTCGTCGATCTGTATCCGATCGTGCTGCGTTCGGTGCGCATCGGCTCGCGCTCGTACTCGATCAAGAAGCTCGAGCCGCTGTACATGGGCGACGAGGTGCGCACCAGCGATGTGCAGAAGGGCGACGACTCGATCGTGCAGTACGTGCAGGCGCGCGCACTGGCGGCCGCCGGAGCGGATGCCGAGGCGCAGAGCATCCTCGACGATCTCGCCGACTACAACCGCTATGACTGTGTGTCGACCCGGCGGCTGCGGAACTGGCTGATCGGGCTGGCACGTGCGGAGGGCGTGCTGCCGGCACCGCCCGACGACCCAGAGACCCGAGCTTACGAGCCGACTCCGCTCTCGCTGGCGCTGCAGGCGGAGGCGCAGCACGCCCAGGCGGAGGGGCGCAGCGGTGAGGAGTTCCGGGTGGCCGCGGCCGCGATCGATTACTACCCGCGCGAGGCGAAGAGCTTCTGGCAGGGGCATTTCCAGCGACTGCGGGAACCTGTCTCGATCTGGGAGTCCACGCGCGACGTGCTGCGCATCGACAGCGGATCGAGCACGATCGACGACGATTGGGGTATCGGCGAGGGGCAGCGCACGCAGACCCGGCTGCTGAGCCTGCGCGGCGAGGTCGCACCCGGCAGCACGATCGGTGCCGGGGCGCGGCCGTTCGCGCTGTATGCGATGCCGGCGCCGTTCTCGACGTCTGCGCCATCCCGGGTCATCCACGTCCCGCACGAGGTCGAGGTGCTCGAGGTGCTCGATGACGGGTATGTCGTGCGTGAGCGCACGGTCGGCGGTCAGACCTGGGATGATCTGCCGGTTGCTCTCGCGCCGGCGGCCCCGCCGAACGCCGCGACCCAGCAGGGCGCGATCGAGGAGTGGGCGGCATCCGTGCACCATGCCGCTCCGGGCTTCCCGGCCGACGCGGCCACCGACATCCTGCGCAGGATCGCCCCGCGTACTGTCTCGGGTGCACCGCTGCCGGATGCCGGTGACGACCGGATCGATGCGATCGTTCGCGGCATCCGTGATCTCGACTCGAGCTATCTCGCAGTGCAGGGTCCGCCGGGGACGGGCAAGACCTATACCGGCTCGCAGGTGATCGCACGGCTCGTGAACGAGCACGGGTACCGGGTCGGGGTGGTGGCGCAGTCGCACGCCATCGTCGAGAACCTGCTGGAGCGCATCGTCGCCGATGGGGTCCCGGCGGCGAAGGTGGCGAAGAAGCCCAAGGACGACGACGCCCAGCATGCGTTCACCGTGATCCGCAAGGACGGCATGTCGGCATTCCTGGCCGAGCACGCGTTGGGCGGCGCTGTCGTGGGAGGCACCGCCTGGGACTTCAGCAACACCCGTCGCGTGGATCGGAAGGGGCTCGACCTGCTCGTGATCGATGAGGCGGGCCAGTTCTCTCTCGCCTCGACCATCGCCGTCGCGGCCTCGGCGAAGCGCCTGCTGCTGCTCGGCGACCCGCAGCAGCTGCCGCAGGTCAGTCAGGGCACTCATCCCGAGCCGGTGAACACCTCGGCGCTGGGCTGGGTGATGGATGGATCCTCGGTCATCGATCCCGCCTACGGCTACTTCCTCGCAGAGTCCTGGCGGATGCATCCGTCGGTGGCCGCTCCCGTGTCGCAGCTGTCGTACGCGGGCCGGCTGGCTTCCGCGCCGGGCACCGACGGCCGCCTCATCGACGGAGTCGACCCGGGCCTTCATATCGTGCCGGTGCGACATCGTGGCAATGCGACCCAGTCGATCGAGGAGGCGGCCGAGGTGGTGCGCATCGTGCGGGACCTGGTCGGCCGCGACTATGTGGATGGAATGGCGGATGCCGGGCCCTGGCCGCTGAAGCAGTCCGACATCATCGTCGTCGCGCCCTACAACGCACAGAAGCAGCTCATCCACGATGAGCTCGTGACAGCAGGGCTGGGCGGAGTGGCTGTCGGCACCGTCGACAACTTCCAGGGCAAGGAGGCGGTCGTCTCCATCACATCCCTGGCGGCGTCCAGCGGCCGGGATGCGCCACGCGGTTCCGACTTCCTGCTGCTGCAGAATCGCCTGAACGTGGCGATCTCCCGTGCGAAGTCTGCGGCCTATCTCGTGCACTCGCCCGCACTGCTCGACGAGCTGCCGTGGCGACCCGAGGGGTTGCCCGCCTGAGCGCCTTCGCACATCTGATCGGGGCGGATCGTGGCTGACACTCACCTTGCGGCGATCGCTGCCGAGCATCGCGCCGGCATCGTCACATTCGAGCGTGAATTCGGGCGGTTCGAGGGCGCGCGGGTCGACAGCCCTGATGATATTCTCCGGGCGCGGAAGGGCGGGCGCTGACCGTGCACAGCGTCGACGACATCCTGGGTGCATCGGCCGCGTGGGTATGGTTTCCTCGCGGTAGTGACCAGCAGAATTCCGAACTGCAGCTGGTGCGCCACCCCGCACGGTTCGGTGGCGGAGTCAAGGCGTCGCAGGTGGCGTCGGCCTTGGACGCCGCTGCCGTGATCGACCACGCGATTGAGCGCACGCGCGCATGGGGCGAGACAAATCTGACGTTCTGGACCAGTGCTTCGGATCATCCCGACATCGAGCAGGAGCTCCAGCGTCGCGGTGCGGTGCACACCGATACCGTCGCGGTGCTGGCGCGGCCGATCGATGGGGCGCCCATCGAGGTTCCGCCGGGCGTCACCGCCGAGGTCGTGCGCACTCTCGAGCAGGTGCGCGAGGTGGATGCCGTCAACGTCCCGGTCTGGGAACAGCAGCCGCTCAGCGAACAGGGACTGCAGGAAGAACTCGCCGAGGTGACCGCAGCACTTGAATCCGGAGAGGGCTTCCGAGTGCTCAGCCGCCTGAACGGCGTCGCGGTGAGCACAGGTGGCTGCACGGTCGCCGACGGATTCCTGCGGCTGTGGGGTGCGGCGACTCTGCCCTCGGCCCGAGGGCGCGGCGCATACCGGGCGGTGCTGGCCGAACGGCTGCGCGTCGGCGCGGAGCTCGGCGCGACAACCGCTCTCGTGAAGGGACGCGTGTCGACATCCGCCCCGATCCTCGCCCGAGCCGGGTTCGCGCACTACGGCGACGAGCACTCCTACGTTCTCGAGCTCGATTAGGCCGCCCCTCTTCTGCATCCGCGACACTTTCCTGCATCCGCGCCAATGTTCGGTGCAGCGGTTGCCAGGAACTGCAGCGGTTCTGGGGCTGCCGTTATCGTGCGCGGTTGTGTGTGGCATCTGCGGTAGTTTCCTGCGTGCGCGCCAGTCTCTGGCATCCGTGGCACTTTCCTGTATCCGCGGCACTGTTCGGTGTAGCGGTTGCCAGGAACTGCAGCGGTTCCGGGGGCGCCGTTGTCGTGCGCGCCTGTGTGTGGCATCTGCGCCAGTTTCCTGTATCCGCGGCAGTCTCTGGCATCCGCGGCACTTTCCTGCATCCGCGGCAATGTTCGGTGCAGCGGTTGCCAGGAACTGCAGCGGATGCGATGCGACCGGCGGCGATCCGGAATTGGTTCGGTGCGGGCGGTCAGACCGTGCCGTACAGGCGGTCGCCGGCGTCGCCGAGACCGGGCACGATGTAGCCCTTCTCATTGAGACGCTCGTCCAACGCGCCGAGCACGAGGGTCACATCGCGGTCACCGACAAGCTTCTCGATCGCCGCGACGCCCTCCGGAGTGCCGAGCAGGCAGATCGCAGTGACGTCCTTCGCGCCGCGGTCGAAGAGGAACTGGATCGCCGCACCCAGCGAGCCGCCGGTGGCCAGCATCGGGTCGATGGCGAAGCACTGCCGGTCGCTGAGGTCGGCGGGCAGCCGCTCGGCGTAGGTGGTGGGCTCGAACGTCGTCTCGTCGCGCACCATGCCGAGGAATCCGACTTCTGCTGTCGGGACGAGCTTGACCAGGCCTTCCAGCATGCCGAGTCCGGCCCGCAGAATCGGCACGACGATCGGGCGCGGCTCAGCGATCTTCACGCCGGTGGTCGTCGTGACCGGCGTGCGGATCTCGATCGGCGCGACCTTCACGTTTCGCGTCGCCTCATAGGCCAGCAGCGTCACGAGCTCTTCGGTGAGCTGGCGGAAGACCGGCGACGAGGTCCTCTCATCCCGCAGCACCGTGAGCTTGTGAGTGATGAGCGGGTGATCGGCCACATGAACGCGCATGGATACAGGTTACTGGGATGCCGTCTTCGCCGCGGTACGTCTTGGCGACGCGCAGTAGGCTCGACCGCGTGACCACTGGGTATGACGAGCCGATGGGCCGCGCGCTCGAGCTCGCCGCCGCAGCCGGAACTGCGGGCGACGTGCCGGTCGGAGCAGTCGTGCTCGACCAAGCCGGCGCGATCGTCGGGGAGGGTGGCAACGTCCGCGAGGTCACGGCTGACCCGACCGGTCACGCCGAGATCGTCGCACTGCGTGCGGCGGCCGAGTCGCACGGCGGCTGGAACCTCGAGGACCACACTCTCGTCGTGACCCTCGAGCCGTGCGTGATGTGCGCGGGTGCGATCCTGCAGGCACGCATCGGCCGGGTGGTCTTCGGTGCATGGGACGACAAGGCCGGCGCCGCCGGATCCATGTACGACCTGCTTCGCGATCGGCGCCTGCCTCACCGTGCAGAGGTCATCGGTGGCATCCGTGAGCACGAGGCGACGGCCCTGCTCCGCGCCTTCTTCGAGTCCCGCCGCTGACGTCCCCGTCCCTCGGATCATCTCCGACGGTTCATGGGTCCTGAATGGTTGCTTCCGGCGCGCTGAGGCGGCCATTCGTGCCACGTGAAGGAATTGCGGGGGCTGAGGGTTCGCGGGTCGCAGGTGGTTGCTTCCAGCGCGCTGAGGCGGCCATTCGCGCCACGTGAAGGGATCGATCTGTGAAGGGATCGCCTGCGCGTGCCACGTGAAGGGCGTGCCACGTGAAGGGCCCCATCCGTGAAGGGACCGACACGTGAGAGATCACCTACGCGAGGCCCGTGAAGGGATCGTGCGGGCTAAGACGCGTGGGGCCTGGTCACGGCGGCGTCGGCGAGGCGCGCGACCAGGGTGAGATAGCCCTGCGCATGCTCGTCGAAGTAGCCGATGTGGCGACCATGATCGTCGACGGACGTCTGCGAGGCGTGCCCCTCGACGGCGGCGCCGATCACCGCGCCGCCGTCGACGCCGGGCGCCTCGCCGCCGTCGCACTCGTAGACGATCGCGCCCGGGATGTCACGGGGATCCACCGGATGCTGACCGAGCCGCCCGAGCGGGGCGATGCTGTCGTTGGCGCCCTCGGTGGCGTAGAGCACCAGATCGCCGCGGGCGATGGCATCCGTCAGGGCGACGCGTGCGGCGTGCGTGACGCCGGCGGATGCGATGGAGAACGCGGTGCGCACGTCCTCGCCGAGGTTCATGGCGAAGACCTCGCCGAGCAATGTGGACGAGTACGAGTACGTGACCAGCGCCACGTGCGCATGCGGGTTGCGCGGCTCGAGCCGGTCGATGTCCACGGCCAGTCGTGCGGCGCCGACCGTGGCGTGCTTGGTGGCCAGCGCCGACACGTGCGTACCCGAGTCCCAGGCGAACCAGGCGATGACTGCGACCTGGCGGGGTTCGCCCCGTGCAACGCAGGAGCGGATGATGTCGGCGCACAGCCGCTGTGCGGCATCCGCCCACCCCGGCAACTGCGCGAGGTCGGTCTCGATGCCGTGCAACAGGAAGACGATCAGATCGGCGGAGTCCACATCGCCGAACGCGATGACGGCGTGCGGCCCGGGATCGACCATCGCCAGCGATTCCAGGTGCGCCTGCGGGTCGTTCTCCAGCACCGTGAGCAGCGTGCTCAGCTTCTGCTGCGTGGCGGGCGGCAGGTCGGGTCGCGCCAGCTCGGCGCGCAGTTCATCGATCACGCGGACGCTCAGTCGGAGGACTTCAGTACGAACGCATCCGTCGGGGGTTCCGGGTCGAGCGCGGGACGGTAGATGTCCGGCTCCAGGTAGATCACTCGCGCAGCGGGAACGGCGGTGCGGATGCGTCGCTCGATCTCATTGATGTCGGCAGCGGCATCTCGTACCGACTTGTCGGACTTGAGAGCGATCTTCGCCGCCACCATCAGCTCGTCCGGTCCCAGGTACAGCGTCTTGATGTGGATCAGCCGCTGCACGCCGGGACCGCTCGAGATCGCCTCCACGATCAGGTCGTGGTCCTTGCGGTTCGCGCCCTCGCCGACCAGTAGGCTCTTCGTCTCCACGCCCAGGATCAGGGCGATCACGATCAGCAGCAGACCGATCATCAGGGTGCCGAGGGCATCGAAGACCGGGTTGTCGGTGAGCAGCGTCAGGCCGAAGCCCAGCAGTGCGAAGGCCAGACCGGTGAGCGCCCCGGTGTCCTCCAGCAGCACGACGGGCAGCTCGGGCGCCTTGGAGCGGCGGATGAACGAGATCCAGGACTGGCCCTTCTCGCGTACCGCGTTGCTCTCCCTGATCGCAGTGCGCAGCGAGTACGACTCCAGGCCGATGGCGATCAGCAGCACCGCCAGCGGCAGCCACCACCACGCCCGGTCGATCTCGTGCGGGTCGGTCAGCTTCTGCACGCCCTCGTAGACGGCGAACAGGCCGCCCAGCGAGAACAGCACGATCGAGACGACGAAGGCCGATACGTAGCGCTCGCGGCCGTAGCCGAACGGATGCTCGCGATCGGCCTCTTTCTTCGCCTTGCGGCCTCCGCGCAGCAGCAGCAGCTGATTGCCGGAATCGGCGACCGAGTGGATGGCCTCGGCGAGCATCGAGGCCGAGCCGGAGAGCGCCCACGCGATGAACTTGGCCAGGGCGATGCCCATGTTCGCCACGAATGCCGCGATGATCGCCTTGCTGCCACCGGATGCGCTCATGCCATGAGTCTACGGCGAGCCCGCAGCCGATCCAGGGGACACGGCGGGGGCCGGACTTCCAGCGGCTCGGACAATGCGCGGACCGCGGCGCGGCGTGTCGGAACCGGCTCGTAGGATGGCCGCATGGTCGATTCACTTCCTCGCTCGCGTTCCTCGGTGCCGGTTCGATGGGGGTGCGATCCTGCAGGGGGTCGTCGCCTCGGGCGTGGCTGTGGACGGCGGGATCGTCGCGACGAATCGCACCCGCGAGAAGGCGGATGCTCTGGCATCGCTGCCCGGGGTGACCAGCATCGCGCTGGAGCAGAATCCGACGGGGAACGCGGATGCTGCGGCCGCCGCCCGCATCGTGCTGGTCGGGGTGAAGCCGGCCATGGTGCCCGATCTGCTCCGCGAGATCGCTCCGTCGCTGCGCGAGGACGCGATCGTCGTCAGCCTGGCGGCCGGCGTCACGCTGGCGACCTTCGAGGAGGCCCTCGGCACGCAGGTGCACAGCATCCGCTCCATGCCGAACACTCCCGCGACGGTGGGGCGTGCGGTCACGGGCATCGCCGCCGGGCCCGCCGCAACTCTGGAGGACGTGGCCGTGGTGCGCGCCCTGTTCGAGACCGTCGGTGCGGTCATCGAGGTGCCGGAGTCGCAGATCGATGCGCTCAGCACGGTGTCGGGGTCCGGTCCCGCCTACGTGTTCCTGTTCATCGAGGAGCTGACGAAGGCGGCCGTCGGGATGGGATTCTCGGATGCCGATGCCCGGCTCATGGCCGAGCAGACCTTCATCGGTGCGACGGCGCTGCTGGCGGCATCCGGCGAGGAGCCCGCCGAGCTGCGGCGACGGGTCACCAGCCCGAAGGGCACCACCGAGCGCGCGATCGCCGTGCTGCAGGAAGCACGACTGGATGACGTGTTCGCTCGGGCGACCGCTGCCGCCCTCGCCCGTGCCAAGGAGCTCGCCGCGGGCGCTTGATCCGCAGCCTCGGCTCAGCGATCCAGGCTCGCGAAGCGCTCGATGTCGCTGTTGGTGCCCGAGACGATGATGAGGTCGTGGTTGGTCACGACGGTGTCGGCCTCGGCGTAGCGGAACGGCTTGCCCGGGCTCTTCACGCCCACCACGGTCACCTTGTACTTGGTGCGCACGCCGGACTCGTTCAGGCCGATGCCGCGGATGAACTTCGGCGGGTACATCTTGGCCAGCACGAAGTCGTCGTCGAAGCGGATGAAGTCCAGCATCCGTCCGCTCACGAGGTGCGCGACGCGCTCGCCGGCCTCGCGCTCGGGGTAGATCACGTGGTTCGCGCCGACGCGGGCGAGGATCTTGCCGTGCGACTGCGAGACCGCCTTCGCCCAGATCTGCGGCACCTTCAGGTCGACGAGGTTGGCGGTGATCAGCACGGATGCCTCGATCAGCGAGCCCACCGCGACGACTGCGACCTGGAAATCCTGAGCGCCGATCTGGCGCAGTGCGTCGATGTTGCGGGCGTCTCCCTGCACCGTGTGCGTGACGCGATCCGACCACTTCTGCACGAGCTCCAGGTTCTCGTCGATCGCGAGCACCTCGCGGTCGAGCCGATCGAGCTCTCCTGCGCAGGCGGCGCCGAAGCGCCCGAGTCCGATCACGAGCACCGGCGCGTCGCCGCGAACCATCTCAACCAACGATCGGCCTTTCCACGGGCAGCGCATAGAGCTGCGAACGGGACGTCGCGGCGACCGCCGCGGCGAGTGTCACTGTACCAACGCGCCCCATGAAGATGGTGGCGGCGAGCACGTACGAGCCGGCATCCGGAAGCGCCTCGGTGACCCCTGAGGTGAGGCCGACCGTGCCGAAGGCGGAGATGACGTCGAAGAGCACGTCCACGACCGGCTGCTTGGTGATCTGGGTGATCACCACCGTCGAGAGCGCCACGATGGTCGCGCCCCACGCCACCACCGACAGACCGACCCGCTGCACATCCGAGGGGATGCGGCGGCCGAACGCCTCGACCGACTGGCGCCCTCTGGCCTCGGACCAGACGGCGATGGCCAGCACGGCGAGGGTGGTCACCTTGATGCCGCCGGCGGTGGATGCCGAGCCGCCGCCGACGAACATCAGCATGCATGCGACGAGCATGGACGAGCCGTTCAGCTCCGAGATCTCGATCACGTCGAACCCGCCGGAGCGCGTCATCGCCGACAGGAAGAAGGCCTGCATCGTCGTATCGGTCGCGTCCATCGACCCGAAGGTGCGCGGATTGTCGAACTCCAGCAGCAGGAACGTCACGGCGCCGGCGAAGAACAGCAGCACGGTGGTGACGATGGTCAGTTTGGAGTGCAGCGACCAGCGCTTGAAGTGCCAGGCGTGCTTGGCGAGGGTGTAGATCACCGGGAAGCCGATGCTGCCGAGGAACACCCCCGCCATCAGCAGGATCAGCACCAGGTAGTCGTCGCCGAAGATGGCCACACCTCCGGCGTTCGGGGCGAAGCCGGTGTTCGTGAACGACATGGCGGCGAAGTACGGGGCCTCCCACAGTGCGGAGAACGCGTCGACGCCGGCCATCACCAGTGCGGGGTAGAGGAGGATCGCCAGGCCGGCCTCGATGATCAGCGCCGACAGCGCAACCGTGGTGAGCAGCTGGCCGACCTCGCCCAGGCGCACGGTCTGGCCCTCGTTGACCACTCCGCCGTGCGCGCGCAGCGGGTTGCTGTCACCGGCGGCCATGAGCTTGGCGCTCAGACCCAGGCGTTTGGAGATCGCCAGCCCCATCAGCGAGGCGAGGGTCAGCACTCCCAGCCCACCGATGTTGACGCCGGTGAAGATGACGATCTGGCCGAACCACGACCAGTGCGTGCTCATGTCCACGGTCGACAGGCCAGTGACGCAGATCGTCGACACGGCGGTGAACAGCGCATCGCTGAGCGGTGTGACGGAACCGTCGGAGGAGGAGATCGGCAGCGACAGCAGACCCGTGAACAGCAGGATCAGTGCGGCGAAGATCACTATCGCGAACCGCGACGGCGAGGAGGTGACCAGGTGCTTGATCCGCCGGATCACGGCCCGCACGCTGCTGCGCGGGGAGGATGCCGACACGATGCCCGACATCGATCCCCCTTCTGCCGCTGTGCGCCGCCGCCCGACGACGCCCGCCGAGCTTGAGACATGGTACTCCGCACGCGGCGCAGGCGACGTGGTGCGCGCCGCGCACCGTGCTCGGACTGGGCCGCGCACCGTGCTCGGACTGGGCCGCGCACTGTGCTCGGACTAGGACAGGAAACGCATCCCGACTACCCTGATGGCATGACGGACATCTTCGACGTGATCGCGGACGGCACGAGGCGGGACATCCTCCAATTGCTGCTGCGTCGCTCGACGGACGGCGATGCCGGTACCAGCGTGACCGAGATCGTCAGCGAGCTGGGCGTCAGTCAGCCGACGGTGTCGAAGCACCTGAAGGTGCTGCGCGAGTCGGAGCTGGTGACCGTCCGCGAGGACGGCCAGCGCCGCTTCTACAGCCTGTCGGTCGCCCCATTGGAGACCATCGACGACTGGCTGGTGCCCTTCCTGGTCGACGCCTACGGCGACCAGGCGCCCGACATCGACTATCCCGGCGCTCCGTTGAACGACGGGGCGGCGCACGCCGCCGAGGTGGTCGGCAGGGCTGCCGCATCCGCCAAGTACGTGGTCACCTCCGCGCTGCGGCGACTCGGCAACTGACCCGGTCACGGCGATCACATCAGTCACAGCGGTTTACAGGTGTCGCAGCTACCCCATATGCTGTGCATCAGCAGAAAGGGGTACGGGGGATGCCCGATGTTCAAGACGTTCGATTCCTGACGGTGGCCGAGGTCGCCGAGCTGATGCGCGTGTCCAAGATGACTGTGTACCGGCTCGTCCACTCCGGTGACCTGCCCGCGATCCGCTTCGGGCGCAGCTATCGCGTGCCGGAATCCGCTGTTGCGGAGGCTCTGCAGCGACCCATCGCCGACGTGGGCTGACCATCGTCGACGTAGGATGCTGGGAGTGCGCGGTTCGGGGTGCCCCGACCGTTTGCTAGAATCGCCTGAGGCATTTTCCGTGCCCGTACCCGGGTGCCCGCCTTCGTGGCATCCAGCCCCTGACTTAGTGAGGTTTCCGTGGGTTCAGTCATCAAGAAGCGCCGCAAGCGCATGGCGAAGAAGAAGCACCGCAAACTGCTTCGCAAGACTCGCCACCAGCGCCGCAACAAGAAGTAAGCGGCACGACACCGAGCGCCTGTCTTCGGACGGGCGCTTCGTGTGTTCCGCGGGATAATGGATGCCATGAAATCGATCGACATCACGCAGCTCGCCGCGCGCCAGGGAGTGCCCCTCATCGACGTGCGTGAGCGCGATGAGTACGCGGCGGGCCACGTGCCCGGCGCGGTCAACGTGCCGCTCTCGGAGCTGGGCGACCGCCTCGAAGAGCTTCCCGGTGAGGCCTTCGACGTGATCTGCCAGGCCGGCGGCCGCTCTGCGCGCGCCGTGAAGGCGCTGGAGGCGCGCGGCTACGACGCCACGAACGTCGACGGCGGCACGGGCGAGTGGATCGCGCAGGGGCATCCGGTGGAGAAGTGACCACCCTCACCCTGATCGGCAAGCCGGACTGCCACCTCTGCGAGATCGCGAGCGAGGTCGTCGACGCCGTCGTCGCGGAGCTCCCGGATGCTGCAGCTGAGCGGATCGAGATCGTCGAGCAGTCGATCAACGACGACCCCGCGCTGTACGAGCGCTGGTGGGAGAAGATCCCGGTCGTGCTCATCGACGGCGAGCTGCATGCGCACTGGCGCGTCTCGCCGGAGCGCCTGAGCAGTGCCCTCAAGGGTGCTGTCGGGGGCGATGTGCTGAGCGACCGGAGGGAGCCGAAGTGCGATGTGCTGAGCGACCGGAGGGAGTCGAAGTGATTCGTCACGTCGTGAGCTGGAAGCTGGCGGAACCCGACGCCGCACTGCGCGGCGAGCAGGCCGCCGAGGTGGCACGCCGTCTGAACGCCCTCATGGGCGTGGTGCCCGAGCTGCGCGCCGTGTCGGCCGGTGCCAATGTGGCGCATCCGGATGCGAACTGGGATGTCACCCTCGTCGCCGACGTCGACTCGCTCGAGGCGCTGGAGGCCTATCAGGTGCACCCGGCTCACAAGGAGGTCGGCGCGTACCTCCGCTCGGTGGTCGAATCGCGCGTCGCGGTCGACTTCGAATTCTGAGCAGAACTCGGCATCCGTACTTCTGTGCAGGACTTCTGAGCAGAGTTGTCGAATTCTGAACAGAGTGCCCCGCAGAAGTGCGCACTCTCGCAACCTAACCGTGATCCGCTCAGGCGCCTCTGCATTCCGCGATGCGGCCGCGGGCGTGTCAAGATGATGGGCGTACCCTGTTCCCGGGCGCAAGCCCCGTCACATAGGAGTGACTATGAATCGTCGTCCTCTTCTCTTCGGCACCGCTGTCGCGGCGGCCGCTGTGCTCGCCCTCTCCGGCTGTGCCAGCGACCCGGGCTCCAGCAGTGACGGAGGCGACACGGCGCCCTCCGGCCCGGACTACGGTCTGGTCAATGCGGGTACGCTGACCATCTGCTCCGAGGTCCCCTATGTCCCCTTCGAGTTCGAGGGTGGCGACAACGGCACCGGCTACACCGGCTTCGACATCGACCTGACCTACGCGATCGCTCAGAAGCTCGACCTGAAGCTGAGCGTGCAGGATGTCAGCTTCGACGGTCTGCAGTCGGGCACAACCCTGATCGCGGGTACCTGCGACATGGGCGCCTCGGCGATGACCATCACCGAGGAGCGCAAGGCCAACATCGACTTCTCCGACCCGTACTACGACTCGCTGCAGTCGCTGCTGACCAGCGTCGACTCGGGCATCAAGAGCATCGGCGACCTCGACGGCAAGAACGTCGGCGTGCAGCAGGGCACCACGGGCGAGAGCTATGCCACCGAGCACGCCAAGGGCGCCACCCTCGTGCAGTACCCGGGCGACGCGGAGCTGTGGCCGGCGCTGCAGGCCGGGCAGATCGACGCGATCCTGCAGGACCAGCCGGTGAACATCGAGCACGAGAAGGCCGACGACGGCTACAAGATCGTCGAGGAGTACGACACTGAGGAGTCCTACGGCTTCGCCTTCGCCAAGGGCGACAAGGTCGAGTTGCGCGAGGCCGTGAACAAGGCTCTTCAGGAGCTGCGCGACAGCGGCGACTACGACACCATCTACGACACCTATTTCGCCGCGAAGTGAGCGCCGCAGGCAGATAGGAGGTCCGTCCGATGGCATTGAAGCGGAGGACCAGGAGTCGGCTGTACCGGTACTCGATGTATGCGGTGTTCCTCGCCGTGGTCGTGCTGGTGGTGCTGTTCACCGACTGGGCCAAGATCGGCAAGCAGTTCTTCGACCTCGAGGTCGCAGCGAAGCTGTTCCCCGACATCGTCATCGTCGCACTGCGCAATACGGTGCTGTTCACGCTGATCGCCTTCGCGGGCGGTCTGCTGCTGGGCATCGTGTTCGCGCTGATGAAGCTGTCGGTCATCGCGCCGTTCCGCTGGTTCGCAACCGGATGGATCGAGCTGTTCCGCGGGCTGCCGGCGCTGCTGACCATCTTCGCGATGGCGTTCATCCTGCCGATCGCGTTCGGCATCAAACCGCCGGGTGGTCCGGTCGGCGCAGGGCTGATCGGACTCATCCTGGTCGCCTCGGCGTACATGGCAGAGGTGATCAGGGCGGGTATCCAGGCAGTGCCGAAGGGACAGTCCGAGGCGTCGCGGTCGCTGGGCATGTCGCCGATGAAGACGATGATCTTCATCGTGCTGCCGCAGGGGTTCCGGATCATCATCCCGCCGCTGACTAACGAGTTCGTGCTGCTGCTGAAGGACACCTCGCTGCTGTTCATCGCGGGGACCTTCATCTGGTCGAAGGAGCTCACCAGCTTTGCGCGGGATGCCAACACCATGTATGCCAACGCGACGCCGCTGATCATGGCGGCGCTGCTGTACCTGATCGTGACGATTCCGCTCACCCGCTTCACCGCGTGGCTGGAGCGAAGGATGGCGAGGAGAGATGAGCACGGATCTGATCGACGTCCACGCGCCTGCGATCGACATCCAGGGTCTGGTCAAGAGCTTCGGCGACAACGAGGTGCTCAAGGGCATCGACCTGACGGTGGTCGGCGGCGAGGTGGTCTGCATCATCGGACCGTCCGGTTCGGGCAAGTCGACGCTGCTGCGCTCGGTGAACCTGCTCGAGGAACCCACCGGCGGGCACATCCTCATCGAGGGGATCGACGTCACCGACGAGGAGACCGACATCGACCGGGTGCGCCAGCGCATCGGCATGGTCTTCCAGAGCTTCAACCTGTTCCCGCACATGTCGGTGCTCGGCAACCTCACCATTGCCCAGCGGCGGGTGAAGAAGCGCTCCAAGGAGGAGGCCGAGCAGGTCGCCCGCGAGATGCTGAGCCGGGTGGGGCTGAGCGAGAAGGCCGATGCCTTCCCCAGCCATCTCTCCGGCGGTCAGCAGCAGCGCGTGGCCATTGCCCGCGCGCTGTGCATGAATCCTGACATGATGCTCTTCGACGAGCCGACATCGGCGCTGGACCCCGAGCTGGTGGGCGAGGTGCTGCAGGTGATGCGCCAGCTGGCCGACGAGGGGATGACGATGCTGGTCGTCACGCACGAGATGGGCTTCGCCCGTGAGGTCGGCTCCCGGTTGATCTTCATGGACGGCGGGTACATCCTCGAGCAGGGCGATCCGCGCGAGGTGCTGGCGAATCCTCAGCATCCGCGCACCCAGGACTTCCTGTCGCGCGTGCTCTGACGCGTTCAGGCCGACCGGTTCGGACAGAAGGAGGGGCGGATGCTGTTCGGCATCCGCCCCTCCGTTTCGTTCTCGGGGTCGCGATCAGTTCTCGACTTCGACGACCTCTGCGTCTGCGGCGTTGCGGCGAACGGAGTCGATGCCGTTCACGGCTCCCGACTTGGAGGCATAGCCCTGGCCGGTCGCGATGATCTCGCCGTTGCCTGCCTTCAACCGGAACCGCCAGTCGCCGCTCTTGTCTTCATAGAGCTCGAATCTGCCTGCCATAGATGGCCACCTCTTCCTCCCGGGAATGGAGCCTCATCGCTCCACCGCTCACGCTAGCCCGAACCTCGCCCGAGCGGAAGAGGGCGGCTCCGCGCTCATTCCACGGGCTCCGCCGCTCTGGGCCGCGTGGCGAGCACCACACTCGATCTCGCGCGACTCGTCTGGGAGCACGGAATCGTCGACCTGTGAGCGAAGAAGGTGTCGTCGCGTCGCGACACCGCGCTGCCCCCTCTGCT
This sequence comes from Microbacterium suwonense, assembly GCF_030296555.1. Taxonomy (NCBI): domain Bacteria; kingdom Bacillati; phylum Actinomycetota; class Actinomycetes; order Micrococcales; family Microbacteriaceae; genus Microbacterium; species Microbacterium suwonense. Next base: position 1,932,293 of record NZ_AP027728.1, on the reverse strand, counting down.
GGTTGACTGGGAGGATGATGCTCTCTTCCGCCACGATGCTCTGAACGCATGGACATCGGCTCACTGGTGGGACTCGAGCAGCTCACCTGGGGAACGCTCGTCCTGGTCGTCGTCGCCGCGTTCGGCGCCGGCTGGATCGATGCCGTCGTCGGTGGCGGAGGACTTCTGCAGCTTCCCGCGCTGCTGCTGATCCCCGGTATCGCCCCCGTGCAGGCGCTGGCGACCAACAAGCTCGCCGGGCTGGCCGGTACCGCGACCAGCGCCGGCACGTATCACCGGCGGGCGAGGCCCGACCTGCGCACCGCGCTGCCGATGGCGGCGATCGCGCTGGCCGGCTCCTTCGGCGGAGCCGCGGTGGCGATCGTGCTCCCGGCATCCGCCTTCAAACCGATCATCGTCGTCGCACTGCTCGCCGTGGCCGTCTTCACGGCCTTCAAGCCGCAGCTGGGCGCTGCGACCCGGTTGCGATTCCAGGGGCGGCGGCACCACGTCACCGCGGGCGTCACAGGACTGGTGATCGGCTTCTACGATGGGCTGATCGGACCGGGCACGGGCACCTTCCTCGTGATCGCCCTGGTGGCGCTGCTCGGGTACGACTTTCTGCAGTCGAGCGCGAAAGCCAAGATCGTGAACCTCGCGACCAACGCCGGTGCGCTGCTGCTGTTCATCCCGCACGGCTCGGTGCTCTGGGTGCTGGGCATCGTGCTCGCAGCAGCGAACGTCGTCGGCAGCTATCTCGGCTCGCGCATGGCCATCGCCCGCGGATCGACCTTCATCCGCGTGGTGTTCCTGATCGTCGTCGTGCTGCTGATCGGCAAGCTCGGCCTCGACGTCTGGAGCGAGAACATCGCCCCCGCGCTGATCGCGTGACGCAGCTGCCACACGTCTCCGCCCCTGCCGGGCTACGCCGCCCCTGCTGATTCACGTAAACCAGCAGGGGCGGCGTAGCTGAGCAGGGGCGGCGTAGCTGAGCAGGGGCGGCGATGCTTGCGAGTGGTCAGTCCTCGGCATCCTCCGGGACGAAGTCCACGCCGGCCTCGGCACGCTGCTCGGCCGAGATGGCTCCGGGGGCCTCGGTGAGCGGGTCGAAACCGTTGCCGGACTTCGGGAACGCGATCACCTCGCGGATCGACTCCGTCTTGGTCAGGTGCTGCATCACGCGGTCCAGGCCCAGCGCGATCCCGCCGTGCGGGGGAGCGCCGTACTTGAACGCCTCGAGTAGGAAGCCGAACTTCTCGTCGGCCTGCTCCTCGGTGATGCCCATCACCTTGAAGACGCGCTTCTGCACGTCCTCCTGGTGGATGCGGATCGATCCGCCGCCCAGTTCGGAGCCGTTGCAGACGATGTCGTACGCATAGGCGAGAGCGGATGCCGGGTCGGTGTCGAACGTGTCGGCGAACTCCGGCTTCGGACCGGTGAAGGCATGGTGCACAGCCGTCCACGCGCCCGCGCCGACAGCCACGTCACCCGATGCCACGGCATCCGACGCCGGCTCGAACATCGGCGCATCCAGCACCCAGGTGAAGGCGAACTGGTCTGGGTCGAGCAGTCCCAGCCGACGGCCGATCTCCACGCGTGCGGCGCCGAGCAGCGCCCTGCTGTCCTTCGTCGACCCCGCGGCGAAGAACGCGCAGTCGCCAGGCTTCGCGCCCACGAGCTCGGCCAGGCCCGCCTGCTCGGTCTCGGACAGGTTCTTGGCAACCGGGCCGCCGAGCGTGCCGTCCTCGTTGAACAGCACGTAGGCAAGGCCCCGTGCGCCGCGCTGCTTGGCCCACTCCTGCCAGGCGTCCAGCGTCTTGCGCGGCTGCGAGGCGCCGCCGGGCATCAGCACCGCGCCGACGTACTCCGACTGGAACACGCGGAACGGCGTGTCGGAGAAGTAGTCGGTGGCCTCCACCAGCTCCAGGCCGAAGCGCAGGTCGGGCTTGTCGGAGCCGTACTTCGCCATCGCCTCGGCGTAGGTCATCCGCGGCAGCGGGGTCTGCACATCGACGCCGATGGTCTTCCACATCGCGACGACGAGCGACTCCATCATCTCGATGACGTCCTCCTGGTCGACGAAGGCCATCTCGATGTCGAGCTGGGTGAACTCCGGCTGACGGTCGGCGCGGAAGTCCTCGTCGCGGTAGCAGCGGGCGATCTGGAAGTACTTCTCCACGCCGCCCACCATCAGCAGCTGCTTGAACAGCTGCGGTGACTGCGGCAGCGCGTACCAGCTGCCCGGATGCAGACGAGCAGGCACCAGGAAGTCGCGGGCGCCCTCGGGTGTGGAGCGGGTCAGCGTCGGTGTCTCGACCTCGACGAACTCGCGCTCGTGCAGCTCGTCGCGGATGGCCTTGTACACGTCCGAGCGCAGGCGCATCGCAGCGGCCGGCGCGGGGCGGCGCAGGTCGAGGTAGCGGTGCTTCAGGCGCACCTCCTCGCCGATCGGGTCGGATTCGGCCAGTCCGCTGGAGACCTGGAAGGGCAGCGGCGCTGACTCGTTCAGCACGACGACGTCGGATGCGATCAGCTCGATCTCGCCGGTGGGCAGGTTCGGGTTCTCGTTGCCGTCGGGGCGGCGCGAGACCTCGCCGGTCACCTGCAGCACGAACTCGCTGCGCAGCGGATGTGCCACCTCTTCGTCGCGGATGACGACCTGGGCGATGCCCGAGGCATCCCGAAGATCGATGAACGCGACGCCTCCGTGATCGCGGCGACGATCGACCCAGCCCGTGAGGGTGACGGTCTGACCGATGTGCGAGGCTCGCAGGGAGCCTGCCGTGTGTGTGCGAAGCACGGATTTTCCTCCTGATCGGGAAAGGGAACCCCGCCATTCTACGGGGGTGGGTCTTGACGAGACTTGCCATCCGGCATACTCTTTCCACATGGAAAGTGAATCGGAGATGCAGCGAGCCGAAGCCGACCGTGCACTGCGCTCGGTCGATGCGATCCGGGCGCGTGCCGCCTCCCTGCCGCGCGGACATGCGACGCTGCAGCTGGGGTACTCGGTCATGCTGGCCGCGTACATGGCGCTGTTCGTCTACACCGGGTCGAACGAGGGCGGCGCGAGCATATTCGGCGGCACGACGATGGCACTGGTGCTGCCGCCGATGATCGCCTCCACCGGGCTGGTGAGCGGTGCGGCCGAGCGGCACGGTGGACGACTGCGGGCCACACGTCGGCACTGGCTGGCCATCGGCGTCTTCCTGGCGCTGCTCGTGGGCATCGTGGTCTGGGGGATCGTCGGTGAGGGCTACCCGTGGTGGCTCGCGCTGGTGTCCGCCGGCCTCACGATCGTGCTCTTCGGCGCTCGGCCTCTGTCGGTGCTGCTGCGCGAGTCCGGTGCGGCGAAGGAGACGGCGGATGCGCGTGAACCGCTCTCCGCAGGGCCCCGAGCCGTCACGCTGCTGTTGGCCCTCTACTTCGGTGCGGTGTGCGCGACGCTGTTCATGCCCGTCGCGACCTGGGTGGTGATGATGATCGGGATGCTGGGCCTGATCGTCGTGCTCTCCGCGCAGACGGCGTCGTGGGGGATCATGCGCACCGGCTGGGAGTGGGCGGCGCCGCAGTGGATCGCATTCGCCGTCGCAGCGACGGTGATGTTCCTGCTCGCCGTGCTCCTCATCGCCACAGACCTCGTCACCCCGGCCGTCGCCGTCGTCGCCGGGATCATCGTGGCGGCAGCGCTGGCGGCATCCGCTCTTCGTCCCGGCCGCGGCCATGTCGCACCCGAGGCATGATCTCGACCCGGCGCTGATGACGCCGGTGCGACTGTCGCTGCTGGCGGCGCTGTCGGATGACATCGAGCTGGACTTCGCCAGCCTGCGCGATCTGATCGAGGCGGACGACTCGGTGGTGTCGAAGGGCATCGCGCATCTGGAGAAGCTCGAGTACGTCAAGGTCACCAAGGGCTATGTGGGAACACGGCCGCGTACCTGGGTGGCGGCGACCGCGAAGGGGCGACGGGCGCTGGAGCGGCATATGGGCGCCCTCCGCGCGATCATGGGTGATGCCGGCTCCTAGACTGGCCGCATGCCTGCATCCCGACTCCACCTGGTGCGTCACGGCGAGGTGCACAACCCGCAACGCGTGCTGTACGGGCGGCTGCCCGACTACCACCTCAGCGAGGCGGGCCGGGCGATGGCCCTGGCCGCAGCCGAGCATGTGGCCGGTCTCGATCGGCCGGTGGCCGAGCTGCGCTGCTCGCCGCTGGAACGCACCCAGGAGTCGGCCGCGCCCTTCTCCGAGCTGCTGGGGCTCACGCCCGAGCTCGACGAGCGCATCATCGAGCCGACGAACGTCTTCGAGGGCAGGCGGATGTCGCGTGCGCTGCGCAACCCGGTCAACTGGTGGCATCTGCGCCGGCCGTCCACGCCGAGCTGGGGGAGCCGTACCGCGCGATCGCCGATCGGATGCTGTCGGCAATGGACGAGCGGTGGGATGCGACGGATGCCGGCGACCTCGTGTTCGTCTCGCATCAGGCGCCGATCTGGATCACGCACCTCGCGGTCGCCGGCCTGCCCCTGCGCCACGACCCTCGCACCCGGCGCTGCGCGCTCTCCAGCGTGACCAGCTTCGAGCGCGTGGGCGACGTGTGGCGCGAGGTCGACTACGTCGAGCCGGCCGCGAGCGGGATCGATCTCGGGGCAGTCTGACGTTCGAAGAGCGCAAATCGCTCGGAATCTGCCCGGAATGCAGCAATTCGCGCTATTCGAACGGCTTGAACCCGTTTCAGAGCGCCCATAGGAAACGTGCGTACGATTCTCAGCGTGTCCTCGCCCGTCCGTTCCCGTCGCGGCGCCTGGCGCATCACCGCCGCAGCGCTCGCCGCTGTGCTCGCCGTGGGCCTGAGCGCGTGCGCTCCCGACCCCGGGACCGAGGCCTACCTGAACGGCGATCAGAAGGCGTACACGATCGACGACTTCCGCTGGGTGGAGATCCCGGCCGACAAGCGCGGCGAGCCGGTGGAGTTCGACGGCACGACCGATCAGGGCGAGGCATTCTCCAGTGCCGACATCCTCGGCGATGTCGCGGTGGTGAACTTCTGGTACGCCACCTGCGGCCCGTGCCGCATCGAGGCGAAGGACCTCGAAGCCGTCTGGCAGGAGCATCAGGACGATGGCGTCGCCTTCATCGGCGTGAACATCTACGACCAGGCCGACACCGCGCGGGCCTTCGCCGAGAAATACGGCGTGACCTACCCGAGCCTGATCGACGCCGACACCGGCGAGGCCAAGCTCGCCTTCGCGAAGGTCGCCCCCATCCAGGCCCCGCCGACGACGCTCGTGCTCGACAAGCAGGGCGCGTCGCCGCGCGCATCATCGGCCCGATCGACACGTCCATCCTGTCGACGCTGATCAAGGACGCGTTGAAGGAGCAGGCGTGACCCCGGATGCCGTGATCGGCGCCGGCGCTCTCTGGCTGGCCATCCCGCTGGCGCTGCTCGCCGGTCTGGTCTCCTTCCTCTCCCCGTGCATCCTGCCGCTCGTGCCCGGGTACCTGGGGTTCATCGGGGGAGCGGCCGGGGCATCGACAGGCCGGGGCGCCGCCTCGGCAGGTTCGGCAGCCCAGGCATCCAGCCGTCGACGGATGCTGCTGGGCGTGCTGCTGTTCATCGCGGGCTTCACGGTGATCTTCGTCGCCTACACGGTGATCGGCGGCACGGCATCCGTGTTCTTCCTGCAGTGGGGCGAGCTGATCACCCGCATCCTGGGCGTGGTCGTGATCGCCATGGGGCTCGTCTTCCTCGGCTTCTTCGGGTTCGCGCAGCGGCAGTACAAGCTGCAGGTCAACTCCACCACCGGGCTGATCGGCGCGCCGCTGCTGGGCATCACGCTCGCGATCGGCTGGGCGCCGTGCACCGGCCCCACGCTCGGTGCGATCATCAGCGTCGGATGGACCCTGGGCGATCCGTGGCGGGCGGCGCTGCTCGGCGTCGCCTATTCGCTGGGCCTGGGCATCCCGTTCCTGCTGGTCGCACTCGGCTTCGGCTGGGCGACCACCGCCACGAGCTTCATGCGCCGCCACATCCGCACCGTCAACATCATCGGCGGCGCCCTGCTGATCCTGCTCGGCCTGCTGATGGTCACCGGCGTGTGGACCCAGCTCATGTCACGCATCGGGGCGGTGATGAGCAGTGTCGTCCTCCCGCTCTGACCGGCAGAAGAACCCGCAGGACGGGTCATCCGCAGCATCCGACCCGCTGCGCCCCGCCGACCACATCGATTCCGCGACACCTGCCGACGACGGAGTCGCCCAGCCCAGGCTCGGGATCGTGGGCTGGCTGCGCTGGGGCTGGCGCCAGGTCACCTCGATGCGGGTCGCGCTGATCCTGCTGTTGTTCCTGGCGATCGGCGCCGTGCCGGGGTCGGTGTTCCCGCAGCGCTCCGCCGACCCCAATGGCGTGCTGAAGTACCGCACCGAGAACCCCGACCTCTTCCCGATCCTCGACAAGCTCAGCCTGTTCGACGTGTACTCGTCGCCGTGGTTCTCGGCCATCTACCTGCTGCTGTTCATCTCGCTGATCGGCTGCATCATCCCCCGCATCCGGCACCACGCCAAGGCGCTGCGCACGCTGCCGCCGCGCACTCCGGCGCGTTTGGCGCGGCTGGAGGACCACAGGTCGGTCACCCGCGACCCGTCGGGCGAGGGAACCGCGGATGCCGATGCCGCAGCATCCGCCGACGTCGCCGAGAAGCAGCTGAAGGCGCTGGGCTACCGCGTCGCCCGCTACGACCGCGGGCGCACCTGGTCGGTGTCGGCCGAGCGCGGCTACTGGCGTGAGACGGGGAACCTGGTGTTCCACATCGCGCTGGTCGGGGTGCTGATCTCGGTGGGGCTGGGCGGCGGATTCTCGTACACCGGGCAGCGGGTGATCGTCGAGGGGCAGACCTTCGTGAACTCGTTGATCGACTACAACTCGATCAACCGCGGGCGCTTCGTCGCCGACGACGCGCTCGAGCCGTACGCCATGACGCTGAACTCCTTCGATGTGACCTATGAGGACTTCGGCGCCCCCGGTGCCGGCCAGGCGGGGAACTTCAAGGCGAACCTCAGCGTCACCGAGCCCGACGGGTCGAAGACCACGGGCGCGGTCGAGGTGAATCACCCGCTGAGCATCGGCGGTGACAAGGTGTATCTGCTCGGCAACGGCTACGCGCCCACCATCACCGTGCGCAACGCCGAGGGCGTGCAGGTCTTCCACGACGCCGTCGAGTACCTGCCGCAGGACGCCAATATGACCTCGCTCGGCGTCGTGAAGATCCCCGACGGCATGCCCGAGCAGCTCGGGCTGGTGAGCTTCTTCTACCCCACCGTCGTCAAGCTCGACTCCGGCGCATTCACCTCGGCACACGGCGCGGTGAACCTTCCGCTGCTCACCCTGGATGTGTACCAGGGCGATCTGGGCATCGACGGAGGCAACCCGGTCTCGGTCTATCAGCTCGACACCGAGGACATGACCAAGCTGAACGGCCGCGGCACCGATGTGAAGTCGATCCAGCTGCAGCCCGGCGAGACCGCCGATCTGCCGAACGGACTGGGCACGGTCACCTTCGAGAACGAGGCGCCCGCGGGTGCGACGGACTTCACTCAGTCCGTCAAGCGCTACGTGTCGCTGCAGATCCACCACGACGACTCGGTGATCTGGGTGCTCGCCTTCGCCCTGCTCGCTCTGGCCGGACTTGGACTCGCCCTGTTCGTTCCGCGTCGTCGCATGTGGGTCAAGGCGACGGCATCCGATGACACCATCCACCTGGAGTACGCTGGGCTCGCGCGCGGCGAAGACCCCACTCTCGCGGCCGCCGTGGACGATCTCGTCCGCGGGCACGAACGGCTGCTGGACGCGACCGCACCCCCGCGCCCCGTGAAGGGAGCATGACATGCCCGATCTGGATTTCATCTCGCGACTGACCCTGTGGACGGCGATCGCCATCTACGCGCTCGCATTCATCGCCTACGGCTTTGATCTCGCGCGACGCTCGGCGACGGTGAAGGCCGAGGATCGGATGCTGGTCGGCGTCGGGGGTGGCGCTGGGACGGATGCCGGTGATGGTGTGGCCGGCGGTGCTTCGGATGCCGCGGGTGCGCCGGTGCGCCAGCGCTTCGTGATGGCGCGCATCGGCACATCGCTCATGGTGCTCGGCTGGCTGTTCCACCTCACCGCGACCGTGACGCGCGGTTTCGCCAACGGCTACGTGCCCTGGGCGAACCTCTACGAGTTCGCGATGATCGGCACGCTGTTGATCGTGCTGGTGTATCTGGGGATGCTCACCCGCGTCGACCTGCGCTACCTCGGCACGTTCATCTCGGGGCTGGTCCTGGTGCTGCTGGGCGCGGCATCGGCGTACTTCTACGTCGAGGTGAAGCCGCTGGTCGACCCGCTGAAGTCGGTGTGGCTGGTGATCCACGTCTTCGTCGCCTCGCTCTCGGTCGGCATCCTGGCGCTCGCCTTCGCACTGTCGGTCGTGCAGCTGATGCAGTCCCGGCGTGAGCGCCGTGTCGCAGAAGGCGTCGCGAATGCGGGCCCCGGGTTCCTGCGCACCCTGCCGAACACCGAGCGCCTCGAGAACATGGCGTACCGCTTCGCGGTGGTCGGCTTCGTGTTCTGGACGTTCACCCTGATCGCCGGATCGATCTGGGCGTACTTCGCGTGGAGCCGGTTCTGGGGCTTCGACGTCAAGGAGACGTGGACCTTCATCATCTGGGTGCTCTACGCGGGATACATCCACGCTCGTGCGACCCGCGGCTGGCGGGGCACCCCCTCGGCGTGGCTGTCGATCACGGGCTTCGCCGCCGTGATCTTCAACTTCACGATCGTGAACGTGTTCTTCAAGGGGCTGCACGCCTACTCCGGCCTGAGCTGACCGCGGCCGGCCCTGGGCTGGCTCCGGGCTGAGCCGGACTGAGCGCGGCCGGCCCTCCGGATCCGCTGCACTTTCTGGCATCCGCGCCATCGATCGATGCCGCGGATGCCAGATACTGCCGCGGATGCCAGATACTGCCGCGCATGTCCCGGCCACACCGCGAGCAGCGACGTCGGGGTCAGGCCGTGGCCAGCACCGACTTCGTAGACGCGGTGCGGCGGGTCGCGACGGCGAGCGTAGCGGCGCCGAGCGACAGGACGGCCCACACGAACAGGCCCGCCAGGGCCGCGCCGTTCGGAACGATCAGGCCGCCGAGTGCGGGAGCCGTGGGCATCGCCGCCCCCAGGCCGGCCAGCCAGCCAGGGATCGTCGAGATCAGTCCCGTGGCCACGGCCACGACGCCGACCAGTGCGCTGATCCAGCGTCCGATCCCGCCGAGCACCGCCACCAGCGCCTGGTTGACCGCGGCGAACGCCACGCCCGCGAGCACCGCGAATCCGGCGAAGCCCCACCAGGTCGCCGCATCGTAGGCAGCGATGATCTGCACGATCAGCGCCACGAGCACACCCTGCCCTGCACCCAGCGCGGCAGCGGGCCAGAACCCGCGCAGCACCATGCCGAACGATGAGCGCCGTGAGGTCAGCGGGTTGCCGGGCACCGCGCGCAGCGCGATGAACGAGGCCAGTGCGCCGAACCACAGCACCACCGCGGAGAGCAGCGGGATCGCGGTCGGGCCGAACATGGCATCCGACTCCGCTGCGGCCTTCACCGGATCGGCGATGACGGATGCCAGCCGGGTGGACTGCTGCTCGTCGAACGACGGCAGGGAGGTGGATGCGGACTTGAGCCCGTCGGCGAGATCGCCGGTGCCGGATGCCAGGGTGTCCAGCCCGCCCGCGAGCTCGCCGGCCCCATCGGAGAGCGCGGAGGCGCCATCGCCGAGCTGGGTGGCTCCGGAGGCCAGCGCGGAGGCCCCGGATGCCGACTGCGAGACGCCGTCGGCGAGCTGGCCGAGGCCTGTGCCGAGCTGCGTCGCCGCGGATCCGGCCGTGCGCATCTGCTTCGCGATCTCGGCCGGGGCGGCCTCGTCGAACTGTGCGAGCCCGTCGGCGACACCGGCTGAGGCCTGCTGCGCTCCTCGGCGGCCTGCCGGGCGCCGTCCGCTGCTTTCGCCGCAGTGGCCGCCAGGCCGGACGCGGTTCCTGCCGGAGCGCGAAGCCCATCGGCCGCCTGTGCCAGATCGGACAGCTGTGCGCAGAACTCCGGCTGTGCCGTGGCGTCGCATGCGGCGGCGAGCTGCTGCAGCCCGGGTGCGAGCCCATCCAGGCCCTGAGCCACGCCGGCGCTCGCCTGCGCGGAGCCATCGGCAGCCTGCGCCGCCCCGGCGGCGGCCTGCGCTGCTGTTCCGGCGACATCGCGCGCCGTGCCTGCGGCATCCGTCAGCGCTGCGGGCACCAGCCCGTCGCGCTCGAGCGCAGCAGCCCCCGCGGCCAGTCCCTGTCCGAGCTGCGTCGCGCCCGCGCCCGCCTCCCGCGCCTTCGATGAGATCGTGCCCAGGCCGCCGGCCAGCTGACCGGCGCCGTCGGCCAGCCCGTCCGCGCCGTCCGCGAGTCTGGTCGCACCATCGGGCAGTGCTGCGGCGCCATCCGCGGCGCTCCGTGCGCCGTCGGCGAGCTGTGCGGCGCCGTCGGCGGCCTCCCCGATCTGGTCGCCGATGGTGGTGAAGCCGACCAGCACGTTTCCGACCGTCGCCTCGCTGAGCATGGTGCCCATGGTCGACGCGGCGACCGAGGCGATCTGATTCGTGATCAGGTCGTCGGCGACGCGGCCGTCGGGAGGGGTCGTGACCGTGATCGTGGCCTGCTCGGCGGTGCCGTCGCCGTCCTTCAGCGCGACGCCGGCAGAGGTGGCATCCGCCGAGAACGACTTCGGGATCGTGACGACTGCCTGGTAGGTGCCATCGCCCAGGCCCTCCGCGGCATCCTGCTCATTGGAGATCACCCAGGTGAGATTCGAGCCGACCTCGTCGGAGCCCTCCACCAGCCCGGCGGCCAGCTGTCGTCCGAGCGGCGTGTACTGGTCGTCGATGGTCACGGGCTCGTCGAGATTCACCACGGCGGCGGTCATCGACTCGAGCCGATCGGTGGGGTTCTGCAGCGCGGTGACGAGGATGCCGCCGATCAGAGCAGGCAGCAGCAGCACACCGAGCAGGGTCAGCCAGGTGATCGGCCGACGGGAGCGGGCGCGTTCGATGGAGAGGGTCACTTCGTCTCACTCCGTTCGGTCAGGACATCGCATGCGGTCACCTCGGTGGTCTCGAAGGAAAGATCACTGCGCCGAGACCCCTCACCACCGTCGAGACCCCCTCTGCAGGCGTGTCTGCGGAGGGGTCTCGGCGACCAGAGGGGGTCTCGGCGGAAGCGAGAGCGGGGGTGGGGTCGCGCAGGTCGACGACGGATGCCGGAGAGCGGCCGGAATCGGTCAGCAGGGCCTGCGCGGTGGTGGTGTCCGTCGCGGTGGCGAGCACCGAGAGACCCGGCCCGGCATCACGCAGCTGCGCGGCCAGCTGGTCGCGCTCTGCCGCGGTGAGCCGGTCGATGCCGTCGAGCACCACCAGGGCGGTGCGGCCGCGCAGCGCCTCGGCGACCTGGGCGGCGGCATCCGCCCCCGTGAGCATCGCGATGCCGACGCGTGAACGCACCCAGGCGGCCCGACCCGGCAGCAGATGGCCGTCGACGCGCAGCATCCCGGCATCCGCCTTCATCCGACCCGCGACCGTGAGCGAGAGCGCCCGCAGTGCGCGCGGCGGTGCGCCGGTGACGATCAGCGACTCGCCGGGTGCGAGGCGCAGGTGCGCACCTTCGATGTCGACGGATGAGATGGTCAGATCGTCGGCGGCGAGGATGCTGTCGTCGCCCGGCCATGCGGCCAGTGCGCGCTCGCGCTCGACGGCCTCGCCCTCGATGTCGACGTGCGGCAGGATGCGCTCGAGCCAGCGCGGGATGCGCCAGGCGCGATCGCCGAGGATCGCCATCACTGCGGGGATCAGCGTCATCCGTACCAGGAACGCGTCGATCGCGATGCCGGATGCCAGGCCCAGGGCGATCGGCTTGAGTGAGGAGTCGCCCTCGGGGACGAACGCGACGAACACGGCGAACATGATCAGCGCTGCGGCGGTGACCACGCGCGCCGAGCCCGCGAACCCACTGCGCACGGCACCGATCGCGGCCTGTCGGCGGGTCTTCGGGTCGTGGCGAGCGCGATCGTGCACGAAGTCCTCGCGCATGCGCGAGACGAGGAACACCTGGTAGTCCATCGCCAGGCCGAACAGCACGCCCATCAGCACGATCGGCATGAAGCTGATGATCGGACCGGTGCGGGCGACGTGCAGGGCGTCGGCGAACCAGCCCCACTCGAACACTGCACCGACCACGCCGAAGGCGGCGACGATCGAGAGCAGGTATCCGATCGCGGCGGTGACGGGCACCCAGATCGAGCGGAACACGACGGTCAGCAGGATCAGCGACAGGCCGATCACGAAGATGCCGAACGGCAGCAGCGCGGCGCCCAGCTGATCGGAGATGTCGATCGCCACGGCGGTGAACCCGGTGACCTTCAGGTCGATGCCGAACTCGTCGAGCCATTCGTCGTGGTGCGAACGCAGCTCGCGAACCAGCTCCGAGGTGGCCGGGTCGTCGGGTGCGGTCGTGGGAATGATCTGCACGATGCCGGTGTCGGCGGCCTCGTTCGGGGTGGCCAGTGCCACCTCGCGCACGCCGGGAAGCTGCTCGACGGCGTCGCCGAGGTCCTGCATGAGGTTCAGCGGGTCGGTGGAGGTGACGATCGTCCCGGTCAGGATCAGCGGGCCGTTGAAGCCCGGGCCGAACTCGTCGGCGGTGAGATCGTAGCTCTGCCGCGCCTCGGATGCCTTCGGCAGCACGCCGGCGTTGGGAAGCGCCAGGTCCAGACTCAGCGCGGGGACGGCCACGATCCCCAGCCCCAGCACGACGGCGATCGTGACGAGTACGGGGCGCTTCGTCACGCCGGCCGCCCAGCGCTCCGAGAAGGTACGGCGGGGCGGGGTCATGGCATCCGTCTGGTGTGCAGCATCCGTCGTCTGTGCAGCATCCGTCGTCTGCGCAGCATCCGTCGTCTGCGCGAGCGGATGCTGCCCCTGCTGGTCGTCGCCGCCCCTGTCTGTCGACGTGACTGAGGAGGGGCGGCGACGCTGGGCAGGGGCGGCGTCAGAAGCGGATGCCGAGGCCCGGCGTCCGCGCCCCGACGCCCGCGCCCGGCCATGCGCCCGCCGCACGCGCCCCGCCACGCGCCCCTTCAGGAAGCCGAGGAGCGCCGGGGTGAGCGTGACGGCGATGGCCACCGAGATCGCGACGGCGACGGCGGCGGCGATGCCCATCGTGGTCAGGAACGGGATGCCGGCGAAGCCGAGCCCGATCAGGGCGATCAGCACGGTGATGCCGGCGAACACCACAGCCGATCCCGCCGTGCCCACCGAGCGTGCCGCAGACTCCTCGGGGTCGACGCCGGCGCGCACCTGATCCTGGTGTCGGGCGACGATGAACAGGGCGTAGTCGATGCCGACCGCGAGCCCGAGCATGAGCGCGAGCAGCGGCGTGGTCGACGACACCGATGCGAAGGCGGTGGCGGCGAAGATGCCGGCCATCGAGATCCCGACGCCGAGGATCGCGGTCAGCAGCGGCAGGCCCGCCACCACGAACGAGCGGAAGGTGACGATGAGCACGAGCAGCGCGATCACCAGGCCGACCGCCTCGGTGAGCGTGATCGTCGGGATCGACATGGCGAACAGGTCTCCGCCCAGGGCGACCTGCGAACCGTCGGGCAGGGTCGCGGCGAGCTCGTCCACGGTGCTCTGCAGGGCGTCCTTGGCCTCGTCGGGGACGTCTGTGGACTGGCCCTCGAACTGCAGACGCACGATCGCCGCGGTGTGCTCGGCGTTGACCATGCCGGTGATGTTCTCGTCGTACGGTGAGGTGACCGCGAGCACGCTGTCATCGAGGTCGCTCAGCTTGGTGACGGTCTTCTCGATGTCGTCGCGATAGTCGGCATCCGTCACGTCGTCGCCGGGCGCGGCCACGACGATGAACTGCGCGTTCGTGCCGCTGACCTGGGGGAACGTGCGGGAGAGCTGCTCGAGTCCGGCCTGCGACTCCGTGCCGGGGATGGAGAAGGAGTTGTCGGTGCCGGCGCCGAGGGCGAGCGCTCCGCCGCCGGCGATGCCGAGCACGAGGAGCCAGCTGACGAGCACGCGCCAGGGGTGCCGGAACGACCAGCGACCCAGCGATGACAGAAGAGTGGACACGTGGCCTCCACAGCAGTTCGATACACGAACGTATTCAGTACGTAGATGTATCGTAAGACAGAGGCGGGGTCGGATGCTGTGCGCGGGATGTGAACAGCGATGATCTCGTGGCAGAGTTGGGCTTCAGGAGGAGCGATGTCGACAGCAGCGACGCGGAGTCGTGAGAACACTCGGGCGCGCCTGCTGGAGGCTGCGACGCAGGTCTTCGCCGAGGTCGGCCTGGAGGGAGCCACGGTCGAGGCGGTCTGCGAGCGGGCCGGGTTCACGCGCGGCGCCTTCTACTCGAACTTCGAGACGAAGGATGAGTTGTTCCTCACGCTCGCGGCGTCGGTCGGTGAATCACGGCTGGCGGCGGTGCGCGAGCGGGTGAGCGCGCTGGTCGAGGCGGAGGGCCTCGATGACTGCGACCCCGTCGAGCTCGTGCAGCAGATCATGGACTCGGGAACCGACGACCGGCTCGGCGTGATGATGATGAGCGAGATCCGCATCCGTGCGCTGCGGGACCCGGACTTCGGCGCCGCCTACGTCGCACAGGAGAGCGAGATGGTCGGGAGCATCGCGGCGATGATCCAGGAGATCGTCGATGCCGGTCAGATCGCCCTGCGCATGGATGCCGAGGAGGCGGCCCGGCTGCTGATGGTGGTCTGGGAGGGGATGACCGTGCGCGGCGCCATGGTCGACGACGACCCCGAGAGCCTGCGGCGGGTCGGCAGCGAGGCACTCGGCCGCATGGTCGAGCTCATGCGGCTGTAGCGGCCTCTCCTGCCGTTCGAATCGCTTGAATTGCTCTGATTTCACCCTCAGAGCAGCAATTTGCGCTATTCGAAACGGAGATGGTGGTGGCAGCGCTCCAGGCGCGCGAGCCACCAGGCCTGGCGGTCGGCGGGGGCTTCGAGGCGGTCCAGCGCGCCGGCATCCGGGGTCACTCGCGCTGCCGACACCGAGCCGTTCACCGGGCGCGCATCGGCGACGTCGTCGGCGAACAGGGATGCTGTGCCGAGTCCGCAGTCGTAGTCCAGCTCCGGCAGGGATGCCGCCAGCGCGGCGCCCTGTGACAATCCGACGGCGGTGTCCAGGGCGCTGGAGACCACTGCGGGCAGGCCGGTCTCGGCGACGATCGCGAGTGCCCGGCGGATGCCACCGAGAGGCTGCGCCTTGATCACGATCAAGTCGGCGGCCTTCGCCTGGGCGACCGCGAGCGGATCGGCGGCCTTGCGCACGCTCTCGTCGGCGGCGATCGGGATGCCCTTGTGTTTGACGCGATAGCGCAGCTCGGCGAGCTCGGCGACCGTGGCGCAGGGCTGCTCGGCGTACTCCAGGTCGAGCTCGGCGAGGGCGTGGATGGCGTGCTCAGCCTCGTCGACGTTCCAGGCGCCGTTGGCGTCGATGCGGATGCGACCCTCGGGGCCCATGATCTCGCGCACGGCGTGCACGCGGGTGATGTCGTCGGCCAGGCTCTGGCCGCGCTCGGCGACTTTGACCTTGGCTGTTCGGCATCCGTCGAACCGGGCCAGCACCTCGGCGACGCGTGCCGCGTCGACGGCCGGAACCGTGGCGTTCACCGGGATGCGCTCGCGCAGGGGAGCGGGCTGCTCGTTCCAGGCGAAGTCGATCGCCGCCTGCAGCCAGGTCGCCGCCTCGGCATCCTCATACTCGACGAACGGCGAGAACTCCGCCCAGCCCTGCGGCCCCTCGAACAGCAGCGCCTCGCGCACGTCGACCCCGCGGAATCGGGTGTTCATCGGCAGGGCGACTACGCGGGCGGTGGCGAGCAGGTCTGCGAGTGACGGCGTCATGCGTCCATCATGCCCGCACACCCTCCCCGCCCGTCTATTTGGCGCTGATGCACGCGAAACGGGCCGAAAACGTGCATAAGCGACAAATAGACGGGCTTTGGGTGGGGGTTGGACGGGTGGAGGGGTCAGGACAGGCGCTTCTGCAGCTCGGCGTGACGGCCGGTCGGCCGGAATCCCAGCCGCACGTTCACGGCGAGCATGTGCGCGTTCGACTCGGCGTTGAACGTGTAGATGTACGGCACCTCGGGCATCCGAAGCTGCAGCATCCGCAGATTCTCCAGCTTGATGCGCAGCCCGAGCCGATGCCCGCGATCCTCGCGGCGCACCAGCGTGCCCCACTGGTAGGCGTTGCCGTCGTCGCGGGAGACGACGATCTGCGTATAGGCCGCGACACGGCCGTCGGATGCCAGTGCCACCGTCCCGAACGAGGTGCGCCCCTGACCGGCGAGCATCACCTCGTCGGTGCGGTGATCGGCGACGTCTGCGGCCGACGGCTCGATGTCGAGTTCACCGGTGGGGGCCTCGGTGTCGAGCACCGCGTCGAGCGTCGTCCACTCCGCCACGAACTCCTCCGGCACACGCCCCACCCAGCTGCGGATCTCGTAGCCATCGGCCGGCGCCTCGGTCAGCAGCTCGTCGATGGCGGCATCCGTCACGGGCAGTGTGAGCCGGCTCTGCAGGTCGCCCAGCGCCACCTGATAGCCGTGTCGGCGTGCGAACTCGCGCCCGGGTTCGCCGTCGCCGTCGGCAGGAGCGGATGCCGGCCACGCCGTCTCGGCGCGGAAGGTGCGCCGTGAGGCGTCGGCGGCTTCGGCCTCGACGTGTGCGAGCAGAGCGGAGCCGACGCCCTGTCGGCGATGCTCGGCGGGGACCGTCACGTCGAGCGCGGCGGAATGCAGATTGTCCTTGCGGCTCAGCGCCAGCGAACCCGACCCGACCACAGCGCCGTCGCGAGTGGCGACGTACGCCCGGCGCTCGGTGGTGGAGGACGGATGCTGCAGCTCGGCCCGGCTCTCCTCGCGCGACCAGACCAGGGCGTGCTCGCCCATGTCGGCGCGGCGGGCCGCGGCGTACGCATCCCACCACGCGTCGAAAGCAGGAGCGTCGAACGGGTCGATGCGGTGGATCTCGAGCGCGGATGGCATCCGACCAGCCTAAGGGGCGCAGTGCCAACGATGTGTGATTGACAATGGTGTGTGGCACACAATATGGTGATCGATATGGACGACAGCGAGTTCGACGGACACTTGCAGGAGCTGCGGCGCGGCACGGTGGTGCTGGCCAGCCTGCAGCTGCTGCGCACGCCCGGCTACGGCTACGGATTGCTCGAGCAGCTGGCATCCGCCGGATTCCCCACCGACGCCAACACGCTCTACCCGCTGCTGCGCCGACTCGAGAAACAGGGCTACCTCGACAGCGAGTGGAACACCGACGAGGCACGGCCGCGCAAGTTCTACCGCACCTCCGCCGCCGGCATCCGTCTCGCCACGACCCTCACCCAGGAGGTCGCCGCCATCGCCGCCGCGACCGCAGGACTGCGCGACCGACTCCGTGAACAGGAGAACTGAGATGACCACCACACTGACCGATCGCTACATCGCCGCGACCGTGCGCAGCCTGCCGCAGCAGCTGCAGGCCGAGGTCCGCGACGAACTGCATGCGTCGATTGCGGATGCCATCGATGCACGCACCGCACAGGGCGAGCCCTCCGAGCAGGCCGAGCGCGATGTGCTCACCGACCTGGGCGACCCGGGCGCGCTCGCCGCCGGGTACGCCGACCGTCCGCTGCACCTGATCGGCCCGACGTACTTCCTCACCTGGTGGCGGCTGCTCAAGCTGCTGGTTGCGATCGTCCCCGCCTGCGCATTCGGCGGGGTGGCGATCGCGCAGGCGCTGGATGGCACGAACGTCGGCCAGATCATCGGGCAGGGTATCGGGATCGCGCTCTCGGTGGTCGTGCACATCGCGTTCTGGACGACGCTGGTGTTCTTCGTGCTCGACCGCACGGGTGCGGATGCCGTGGGGAAGTGGACTGTCGACCGGTTGCCGGAGGAGCCCTATCAGGGCACCGGCCGCGTCGACCTCATCGTGTCCCTGCTGATGCTGGCGATCTTCGCCGGGCTGCTGCTGTGGGATCGGTTCCGCGGATTCGTCCCCACCTCGGACGCGCCCCTGCCGATGCTGAATCCCGAGCTGTGGCCGTGGGGCATGGGAGCGCTCTTCGTGCTGCTGGCGGCCGAGGCGCTGATCGCCATCGCGGTGTACGCCCGCGGTCGGTGGACCCCTGCGCTCGCCGGGATCAACGCGGCGGTCGCCGTCTGCGTGATGAGCCTGGGGCTCACCGCGCTGGGCCGGAGAGCACTGTTCAACCCGGAGTTCGTGCAGACCGTGTTCGTCGGCAACGGCGTGGATCAGGACGCGCTGATCGTGCTGGCTGTGCTCACCGGCATCGCGATCGTCGGCATCACCGTCGGGGACGCGGTGGACGGCTGGCGCAAGGCCCGTCGGGCGGCGCTGGCCGGCTGACGGCATCCGTCTCCCGGCATCCGTCTCCCGGCATCCGTCTCCCGGCTTCTGACGCGCTTCAGGTCGCAATGGTTGTCGCTTCTCAGCGCGAGAAGCGACAACCATTGCGACCTGGACGAGTAGCGCGGACGGGCAGCGCGGTGGAACCGACCGGGACGAGTGGCGGATCAGCCCCGGGTGACGCCCGTGATCGTCACGGGCGTCTTCGGGGCGCCGTCGGGGCCACCCGATTCCGTGCCTGCGGCAGCGACGTCGGCGACGGTCGAGGTGCTCGCCTCATCCAGGTGCCCGAAGACCGTGTACGAGGGCGGCAGCTGGGTGTCGGCGTAGACGATGAAGAACTGCGAGCCGTTGGTGTCAGGGCCGGCGTTGGCCATCGCGAGCGTGCCGGCGGGGTAGGTCTCGGTGCCGTCCAGCTCGTCGGGGAACGAGTACCCGGGGCCGCCAGTGCCGGTGCCCGTCGGGTCGCCGCACTGCAGCACGAAGATGCCCTCTGTGGTCAGGCGATGGCAGTTCGTCCCGTCGAAGTAGCCCTGCTGCGCCAGCGACAGGAAGCTGTTCACCGTGCACGGCGTGGTGTCGGCGTCCAGGGTCACGGCGAGGTCGCCGATGCTCGTCGCGATGGTCACGGGCACATCGCCGGCGGCATCCGGTTCCGCCGGCGGCGCGGTGACCTCCTTCGATGGCGTGCGGGTGCCGGCCGGATAGGTGCAGGTGTCGGATGCCGTGGACGTCGGCGCCGGGGCCTGCCCTCCCGGCTGAGCGGAGCCGGAGTCCGGAGCAGATGCGCATCCCGCCAGAGCGAGGGCAGCGGCGGCGCTCAGCGCGAGCAGCGCGAGTCGCAGCCGGGACGGGACACGCAGACGGAATGGGGCGATGACGGAGGTGCGCACCCGACGATCGTATGCGAGCGATCGCCGGAATAGGCTGAGTGCTGTGACCCCAGCATCCGTCTCCGACATCTTCGACCCGGCCGAGTGGACCCTGGCTCCCGGAGCGGAGGACTACACCGATATCACCGCCCATGTGACGCATGACGGCGGCATCGCGCGGATTGCCTTCGACCGGCCCGAGGTGCGCAATGCGTTCCGCCCGCACACGGTCGATGAGCTCTACCGGGCGCTGGACGTCGCACGGCAGGACCCGCGCATCGGTGCGGTGCTGCTCACCGGCAACGGCCCGAGCCCGAAGGACGGGGGCTGGGCGTTCTGCTCGGGCGGCGACCAGCGCATCCGCGGACGCGACGGCTACAAGTACTCCGATTCCGCCACCGAGGTCGCCGACCCGGCCCGCGCCGGGCGGCTGCACATCCTTGAGGTGCAGCGCCTGATCCGGTTCATGCCGAAGGTGGTCATCGCCGTCGTCCCGGGCTGGGCGGCCGGCGGAGGGCACTCGCTGCACGTGGTGTGCGATCTGACGGTCGCCAGCGCCGAGCACGGCCGGTTCAAGCAGACGGATGCCGATGTCGGCAGCTTCGATGCCGGCTACGGCTCCGCGTACATGGCGCGTCAGACCGGGCAGAAGATCGCCCGCGAGGTGTTCTTCCTGGCCGAGGAGTACTCCGCCCAGCGCGCCTATGAGATGGGGGCTGTGAACCGGGTCGTGCCGCACGCGGAGCTGGAGCGTGAGGCGCTGAAGATGGCGCGGACGGTGCTGACCAAGTCGCCCACGGCGATCCGGATGCTGAAGTTCGCGTTCAACGCCGTCGACGACGGACTGGTCGGCCAGCAGGTGTTCGCCGGTGAGGCCACCCGGTTGGCGTACGGCACCGATGAGGCCGTCGAGGGCCGGGACGCCTTCCTGCAGAAGCGCGAGCCCGACTGGTCGCCGTTCCCGTACCACTTCTGATGCGGTGCGGGTCGATGCCCACGATGAGACTGCATCCGGTCGACGGTGCCGATGCGCGGGCGGTGTGCGAGGCGCTGCCAGCGGCGCTCGACGGGCGGCATCCGATCGCGCTCGGGTTCTCTCCGGCATCCGATGACGTCGTGCCGGACGGCACCGCCGCCGTCGTGGCCACCTCGGGATCGAGCGGCGTTCCTAAGCGTGTCGTGCTCAGCGCCGCCGCTCTGCGGGCGAGCGCCGGGGCGACCGCCGCACGGATCGGTGCGGGGCGGTGGACGCTCGCCCTGCCGGCCGGCTACGTCGCGGGGCTGCAGGTGCTGGTGCGCTCGATGCTCGCCGGCACCGAACCGACGATGATCGACGGGCATCTGACCCCCGACGCCTTCGTCGATGCGACGCGGCGGGCCGCCGCTGACGACCTCTTCATCTCCCTCGTCCCCGCGCAGCTGGCGACGCTGATCGACGCGGCCGACGATCCCGCGGTGCTGGCCGCACTTCGCGCCCACCGTGCCATCCTCATCGGTGGGCAGGCGCTGTCCGACAGCATCCGGATGCGCGCAATGGACCTGCACGTGCCGATCGTGCACACCTACGGATCCAGCGAGACCAGCGGCGGCTGCGTGTATGACGGGGTGCCGCTCGACGGGGTGCGGGTCGGGCAGGTCGATGACGAGCTGCGCATCAGCGGGCCGATGCTCGCCACCGGCTACCTGGGGAACTCGGCGCTGACGGACCGCATCTTCACCACTGACGAGCGGGGCGAGCGCTGGTACCGCACGGGCGATCGCGGGTTCATCCTTGACGGCGTCGTGGAGGTGCATGGTCGTCTCGACAACGTGATCGTCTCCGGCGGCATCAACATCTCACTTGACCGGGTGGAACGAGCGGTGCGGAGCGTCCCGGGCCTGGAGCAGGCGGTCGTGCTCGGCATGCCTGATGAGCGGTGGGGCGAGGCGTCGATCATCTTCGCGGAGGTGCGCGGCGGCGACTGCACACGGATGCTGGAGGTAGCGCGTGCACGAGTGGCCGAGGAGATCGGCAGGCACGCCCGCCCCGTGCAGCTGGAGTGCGGTGAGCTGCCGATGCTGGCATCCGGCAAGCCCGACCGTGAGCTGCTGCGCCGCATGATCCACGACGTGCCACCGCCCTCCTGACCGGCGCTTCCACCCCTGACCTGCGCGTTCAGGTGGCACACTTTGCTGCCTCGACGCGCGGGATGCCACCATTCGGGCCACCTGAAGCGGGGCGTGCGGCGGAGCGTGGGGCGGAACACGGGGCATAGGCTGGCGCGCATGGCGATCTACACGCACGGGCACCACGATTCGGTGCTGCGCTCGCACAACAACCGCACGGTCGAGAACTCTGCGGCCTACCTCGCCGCGCACCTCACCGCCGATGTGCGACTGCTCGACGTGGGCGCGGGTCCAGGCACGATCACCATGGACTTCGCCCGCCGTGTGGCTCACGTCACTGCGACCGAGATCGATGCGGATGCCCTCAGCCTCTCGCAGAGCCTGGCCGCCGGACAGGGTGTGACGAACATCGACTTCTCGGTCGAGGACGTGCATGCGCTCAGCTTCGCGGACGACACCTTCGACATCGTGCACGCGCACCAGGTGCTGCAGCACGTCGACGATCCGGTGCGGGCGCTGCGCGAGATGCGCCGGGTCACCGCGCCGGGCGGACTCGTCGCGGCCCGCGATGCGGACTACGCCGGCTTCACCTGGTTCCCGCTGCTGCCCGAGCTGGATGAGTGGCTGCGGCTGTACCGCGAGGCCGCGCGTGCCAATGGCGGGGAGCCGGATGCCGGTCGGCGTCTGCTGTTGTGGGCGCGGGCAGCCGGATTCACGGACGTCACGGCGACGGCATCCGTCTGGTGCTACGCGACAACCGAGGAACGCGAGTGGTGGGGCGGCATGTGGGCCGACCGCATTCTGGAGTCCGCGCTGGCGCGTCAGCTGGAGCGCGACGGGCTCGCCACGCGCGCCGAGCTGCAGCGCATCAGCGACGCGTGGCGTGCGTGGGCAGCCGACGGAGACGGCTGGTACCTGGTGCCGCACGGTGAGATCATCTGCCGAGTGTGAGAGCCCTCCCGTGCACAACTCCGCAGAGGCGGGCCGATACATCTGCAGACGGATGCCGCACGAGGGGCCTTCCCGTAGCGTGAAAGGATGATCCGCCCCATCTCCCGCGTCTGGCTCGTGCTCGACATCGTCGGCGCGATCCTGGGTCTGCTGATCACGCTGCCGTTGAGCCTGATCGTGACGGCCTCCTCCACGACGGGCTCCTGGATCGCCGACCCGCGCTGGGCACTGGTGCACCACGCCGTCGTCGCCGTGGTGCTGTGGGGCGCGGCCGCCATCGCCCGTCTCTCCCCGCCGATCGCGCTCGCTGTCGCGTGGGTGGGGGCGGCTGTGCAGCTGGCAGGCGGCATGTGGCCGTCTCCTGTGAATGTCGCGGTGTTCGCCGTGCTGTTCGCCACGGCGGCGTGGGGCAGCAGGCGTCTGCTGTGGATCGGCGGTGCGTCGGCCGTCGCAGGAGGCGTGATCGCCGGTCTGTATGTGGCGCTCATCGACCGCGACATGCTCATCGACGACAGCAGCTACGCCATGCGAGTGCTGGCGTTCGGCTCACTTGTCGCTGCCGTGGTGATCCTCTCCCTGGCCATGTCGTGGGGCGCCGGCCTGCTCTGGCGTCTGGTGCTGCACGGGCGAATGACTCGCGAAGCGCAGCAGCAGGCCGAGGCGGTCGCCGCCGAGGAGGCCGAGCGGGTGCGCATCGCGCGCGACATGCACGACATCGTCGCGCACTCCCTCGCCGTGGTGATCGCGCAGGCCGATGGGGCCCGGTATGCGGCGGCGGCACAGCCCGAGATCGCGCAGGAGGCGATGACCACGATCGCGCAGACCGCCCGATCTGCTCTGTCGGATGTGCGGATGCTGCTCACCCAGCTGCGGCACCGGCAGGGCGACGGGCCGCAGCCGACCCTGGCCGACCTGGAGACGCTGTTCACGCATGTGCGTCAGGCCGGCATCGAGCCGCGGGTCACGGTCGACCCGATGCCGCCGGGGGAGCCGCCGGGAAGCATCCAGCTCGCGGTGTACCGCATCCTGCAGGAAGCGCTGACGAACGCCCTGCGCCACGGCGAGGGCGATGTGGATGTGCGGCTGTCGTGGTGGCCGGATCGCGTCGATCTCGAGGTGCGCAACCGGATATCGAGCCCACCCGCCGGGGCGGGCGGCGGGCACGGCCTGGTCGGCATGAGGGAGCGCGCCCAGCTGGTGGGCGGTACGCTGCAGGCGCAGCGGGATGCCGGCTGGTTCACCGTCCGCGCCACGATGCCGATCGGCGCAGGGCCCCTCGGGCCGGGGTCGCTCGGGTCGGAACCGCTCGGGTCGGGGCCGGCGTAATCACGTGCATCGCGGGTGCCGACACGGGCGAGGATGGAGTGAGGGACAGGAGGCCAGGATGATCAGAGTCGTGCTCGTCGACGATCAGGCGCTGTTCCGCGCCGGCATCCGGATGCTGGTGTCATCCCAACCAGACATGGATGTCGTGGGGGAGGCCGGCGACGGACGTGAGGCGATCGAGGTCGTCACGCGCACCCAGCCGGATGTCGTGCTGATGGACATCAGGATGCCGGTGATGGACGGGCTGACCGCAACGGCTGAGCTGCTGAAGCAGCCCGAGGCCCCCGCATCGTGATGCTCACCACCTTCGACCTCGACGAGGCGGCGGCACGGGCGATCCAGCAGGGCGCCAGCGGGTTCCTGCTCAAGGACGCCGACCCGGAGTTCCTGCTGGCGGCGATACGCACCGTGGAATCCGGGTCGAGTGTGATCTCGGCATCCGCCACTCACGACCTGTTCGCGCACTTCACATCCGAGACGAAGCCGGTGCCGCCGACGTACTCCGACTTGACCGATCGGGAGCGGGAGATCTTCGCGCTCGCGGCCCGCGGCCTGTCCAACTCCGAGATCGCCGCCCGGGAGTTCCTCAGCGAGGCCACGGTGAAGACGCACATCAGCCGCATCCTCACCAAGCTCGCGCTGCGCGATCGCGTGCAGCTGGTCGTCTTCGCGTTCGAGCACGGCCTGACCTGACCGGCCCGCCCCCAAAGCCCGTCTATATGGCGCCCGTGCACGGGGCTCGCGGCGTGTCGCGTACCGCAGCGCCATATAGACGGGTTCAGCGGATCATCCTGCAGATGTAGGCGGGATGATCCGCTGGGGCGATGCGGCAGGACGGATGCCGAAACTAGCGTCGAAGCATGCAGATCACGACCTCGGACCTCGGCCTGGCGGCACGCGTCCAGCACCTCAGCAAGTCCTACGGCGCGGGCCCGGCCGGCGTGCGCGCCCTCGATGACATCAGCGTCGGCATCCGTCGCGGTCAGTTCACCGCGATCATGGGCCCCTCAGGCTCGGGCAAGTCGACCCTGATGCACATCATGGCCGGTCTGGATGCGCCGACCGAGGGCCGTGCGTGGATCGGCGACACCGACATCACCGGCCTGAGCGATCTGGAGCTGACGATCCTGCGTCGGCGCCGCGTGGGATTCATCTTCCAGGCGTTCAACCTGGTTCCCACGCTCGATGCCCTCGGCAACATCCTGCTGCCGTTCGAATTGGACGGACGCCGGCCGAGCGCGATCGAACGTGCCCGCATCGACGGTCTCGTCGAACGGCTCGGCCTGGCATCCCGCCTGAGCCACCGACCTCATGAGCTCTCCGGCGGCCAGCAGCAGCGCGTAGCGATCGCCAGGGCGCTGGCCACCGCGCCCGACCTGGTCTTTGCCGACGAGCCCACCGGCAACCTCGATTCGCGCAGCGGACGCGAGGTGCTGCAGCTGCTGGCGACCGCGAGCCGCGAGCATGGGCAGTCCATCGCGATGGTCACTCATGACGCGATCGCGGCCAGTCATGCCGACCGGGTGCTGTTCCTCGGCGACGGCCGCATCACCGCGGATCACCCGCAGCAGACCGCCGAGCAGATCGCCGCGCACATGCTCGCCGCAGAGGTGGCGGCATGAGCGCCGTGGCAGCCGAAGCGGGGCCCACCGGTTCGCCCGCCTCCGGCATCCGTTCTCTCGACCGTCGGAGGACGGGGAGGCTCGACTGGCTGCGCGAGCGCGGCATGGGCGCCAGCATCCTCGTCTCCGCGCTCGCTGCGGCCTTCGGTGTGATCCTCGTCGAGGTCACCGCCTACATCGGCGATGCGCTGCAATCCGATCCGTTCATCGGCGACAGCGAGACGCTCGCGATCGTCGTCGCGATCCTGTCGGCGCTGCTCACCGGAGTCGCGATGTACGTCGCCGCGATCGTGACTGCCAACACCTTCTCGACCATCATCGCCGGTCGCACCCGTCGTATCGCACTGATGCGGCTGATCGGCGCCTCCGCGCGATCGCAGCGCGCGGAGGTGACCGGGCAGGGGTTCGCCGTCGGAGTGATCGGCGCCCTGGTCGGCCTGGTGACGGGCCTCGGATTCTCGGCGGTCGGGATGCAGATCGGCTCCGCGCTGCTCGAGCGGGTGCCGGAATCGTTCACGCTCGCGCAGCCGGGGATCGCGCTGCCCGCGATCGGGGTTGCTCTGACGACCTGGCTCGCCGCGCGCATCGGCTCGCGCCGAGTGCTCGCGGTCACACCGCTGCAGGCGCTGGGCGGGTCGGTCGAGCGCACCCACGACGACGTCGCCGCGCACCGCGGCAGGAACATCTTCGCGCTCGTGCTGCTGATCGTCGGCGGCGCCCTGCTCGCAGGTGGCGTCGTGCTGGGGCTGAGCACGCCGCTGGGCGTGATCGTCGCGTTCTTCGGTGGCGTGCTCTCGTTCACCGGGCTGGTCGCCGGCGCCGAGCTGATCATGCCGCCGGTGCTGCGGTTGACCGGGCGGATGTTCGGCGGCGGTGCGACGGGCCGGCTCGCCGCGGAGAACGCGCTGCGCTACCCCGAGCGGTCGAGCCGGATGGCCATCGGCGTCGTGATGGGGGTCGCCCTGGTGACGATGTTCGCTGTCGCGCTGGAATCGTCCAAGGCGCTGATGATGCGCAACTCCGACGATCTGCCGGCGGACTTCTTCGCTCCGATGGACGCGTTCGCGACGGTCATGATGGTGCTGGTCGCCGTCTCGGCCGTGATCGCCGCCGTGGGGCTGGTGAACCTGCTGACCATCGGCGTCGTGCAGCGCCGGCGCGAGCTCGGGCTGCTGCGCGCGATCGGTCTGACCGGTCGACAGGTGCGCCGCATGGTGCTGCTGGAAGCCGTGCACATCACGGTCGCAGCGACTCTGACCGGACTGGTGCTCGGCATCGCGTACGGGTGGATCGCCGCGCAGTCGCTGCTCGGCTCGGTGCCGGTGCTGCCCGACTACGAGCCCGCAGGAATGGTGTATCCCGCGATCCCGTGGATCCCCGTGGCGATCATCGTCGGGGCCACCGCGCTGTTGACCGTGATCGCCGCCGTCACGCCCACGCGTCTTGCGACGCGCGTCGCTCCGGTGGAGGCGCTCGCCGCGGAGTGAGCGGAGTCGCGACGAGGTGCGAGCCTGGGCTCCTGCTTCTTCGTGTGGCGCGACACGCTGCATCCGTGGTGGGGAAGCCGCGTGTTGTGACACCTGAAGGGAAGGTGCTGGGGTCGGGCCGGGGTCGGGGCTGGGCTACGTCCCGGGCGTCCCGGGCGTTCCGGGCGTCCCGGGCGTGGGGTCCTGCTTCTTCGTGTGGCGCGACACGCTGCATCCGTCGGTGGGGAAGCCGCGTGTTGTGACACCCGAAGCGAGGGGCGAGGGGTGAAGAGAGAGGGAGGGGAGCGGGGAGCGAGGGGCGGGAATAGGCTGGACGGATGCCGTCGCCGTTCGATCAGTCCTACTACCAGGTCCGCGTCGAATGGGGCGTCGAGGGCCTCGCGCGCCTCGCGCCGGCAGACGTCGTCGTGGTCGTGGATGTGCTGCGATTCTCGTCGACGATGGCGAATATCGTCGCCGGTGGCGGAAGTGCCGAACTCGCGGATGCCAGGATCTGGTCTGCCAACGGCGCAGAGGTCGCTGCGGCAGCGGCCGAGACCGGTGCCGTCGTACTGGTCGGTGGCATTCGCAATGCGGCGGCCACGGCGCGTGCCGTCATGACCCTCCAGGAGCACCGGGCCGCGCGCACCGCGGTTTCGGTGATCGCAGCGGGGGAGCGCTCGCCGGCCGGCGCATTGCGGTACGCCGTGGAGGATCAGCTCGGGGCGGGCGCGGTGATCGCCGCACTCACCGATCTCGGCATCGACCACTCGGCTCCGGATGGGGCCGTCGCCGCAGAGTCGTTCCGCGCGCTGCGCCGTGCGCTCCGCCATCTGATCGCCGCCAGCGGATCGGGCCGGGAACTGGTCGACGGGGTGGCGTCCACCGCACGGATGGCCGATCTCGGCATCCGTCCTGCCACCACAGCGGAGGCGGGGAGCTGGATGCCGTCGACGCCGTGCCCGTGCTGCGAGACGGCGTCTTCGAGCGTTTCGTCTGAGCTGTTCTCGCGCGTCGTGGCGTCCACCGCACGGATGCGCATACAGTCGGAGCATGAGGTACCTCCCCGCCTTCGTGGTCGATGCCGTGCTGGTGCTGATCTTCGCCGTCATCGGCCGTGCCTCGCACGGCGAGAACCCGGTCGGCTTCCTGCTCACCGGCTGGCCGTTCCTGGCCGCGCTCGCCGTCGGACATCTGATCGCCGCCGCCGTGCCGATGCGCCCGCGCCGACCCTGGTCGCTGGGCTGGGGACTGATCGCGTGGGTGGTGACCTTGGCCGGCGGGATGCTGCTTCGCCTGGCCACCGGTGACACCGCCGAGACGCCCTTCATCATCGTGGCGTCGCTGGTGCTGGGCCTGTTCCTGCTCGGCTGGCGTCTGATCGCCCTGCTCGTGCGCCGCTACCGTCGTCCTCCCGAGGCCTGATCGCGAGACCGGCACCTGACGCACGCAACGAGCCACACATCGCCAGGAGCGTTCAGCGGGGGAGCTGCGCGGCGAGCCGATCGGCCGCGGTGATCTCGCGCCGCGTCCAGGTGAACAGGTAGCGCCGATCGAACCGGCGTGAGCACCGTGCGCAGCTCGTCTCGCGCGCGGGTCGCCGATGCCGGTAGGTGACATGGCCGACCGGACATCGACCCACCCACGGCGCCAGCTCCGTCGCGGTCTCGCCGTGGTGCGTGGTGCCGCCGACATACCCGAGGTCACGTGCGATGCGCTTCCACTCCGGACCGTGCGCCGCGGCGTGCCCCGCCATCGCGTGGGCGACCTCGTGCAGCAGGGTCTGGTGGATCTCGTCGTCTTCGAAGCGAGCGGCAAGATAGCGCGAGACGGTGATGCGCTTGCGGCGGTAGTCGCACAGGCCGGCGCGACGCTTCGCATGATCGAAGTCGAAGCTCCACGACTCGTCGAGGTGCATGGTGATCAGCGCCTGTGCCCAGACGCGCACGCGATTCAGATCGGCCATGCGATCAGACTAGAGCCGGGCACCGACGTCGCCGTCGGATCAGACGAGAACGCCGGGTGCCTCGGCGCTGCGGCGCTCGGCGGCGTCGATGGCGCGCAGCGCCTTCTCGAGCTCGGTGTCGTCGGCGCCGGCTTCGCGCCGCAGGAACAGCGAGCGCTTGAAGCTCTCACGCGCCACGTCGAAGTCGTGCGCCTCGTAGGCGTTCCGGCCGTGATGCTGGTGCGCGAAGGCTGCGATTCCGAACCAGCCGCGGCCTTCGGCCTCATTGGCGCAGTGCGCCAGCTCCTGCGCGGCGGCAGCATGCGCACCGCGGTTCTGCAGCACCGTGGCGTGCAGCACTCGGGCGCGCAGAAGATCCTTGCGGGTACCCGCCATGCGCGCCTGACGCACCGTCTCCTCCGCCAGTTCGAGCGCCTCATCGAGCCGGTCGAGCACCTTCAGCAGCCACACACGCTCCAGCAGAACGGGCAGGCTGCGCTGACTCTCGATCTCGGCGAGGCGCTCTGCGCACTCGCGCTCGTCGACCAGCTCACGAAGAGTGTCGGGGTCGTATCCCTGGATCAAATTCACGACGTCTGACTCCTCTCCACGATCGTTCCCCCAGTCTGCATCGCCGATCTGGGAACGGCCCGAGGCACGCCCTGGCATCCGCAACTCGTGCATCCACCGCGGCGGATGGAAACCGTCGGTTCCAAGGCATCCGTACCGACGTTTTCCATCCGCGCCGAGCCGCACGCGCACGCGCCGAGCCCGAGCCGGCTCAGCGCAGGAACAGGTTCGCGTCGGGACGCGGGGAGGCCACGGCATCCGCATCCGTCACGATTGCCGCGCCGCGCGCGAAGGCGGCGACCTCCTCGCCGCGCGCGATCTTCGCGGGATGGGGGCCTGCCGCGAGCACCCGAGGCAGCCAGTCGGCGGGCAGGGGCGACGCGGATGCCGCGACCACGAGATTCCCGAATCGGCGGCCTTTGAGAACCTGTGTGTCGGCGAGCACGGCGACGTCGGCGAAGACCGACGAGACCGTGGCGACCTGACGACGGGCGAACGCCAGCCCTGGCCCGTCTGCGACGTTCACCAGCAGCACGCCGGCGGGGGCGAGAAGCTCGCCGATCTCTCGATACAGCTCCACGCTGGTCAGGTGCGCCGGCGTCTGCGCGCCCGAGAAGACGTCCGAGACGACCAGGTCGCAGTTCCCCCGCAGCGCGGGCGGCAGGCGGTGCAGTCCTTCGCGCGCGTCGCCGATGCGGATGCGGATCGCCGCACCACGCGGCAGCGGCAGATGCTCGCGCACCAGCTCCACCAGCGGCGCCTCCCACTCGATCACCTGCTGGCGCGAACCGGGCCGCGTCGCCGCGATGTAGCGCGGGAGCGTGAGGGCGCCGGCACCCAGGTGCACGGCGCTGAGCGGAGCGGATGCCGTGGAGCCGAGCTGATCGATCACGGCTCCCATCCGCACGATGTACTCGAAGTGCAGATGCGTGGGGTCGTCGAGGTCGACGTGCGACTGGGGCGTGCCGTCGACGATCAACTCGAAACCGCTGGTGAACTCGCTCGGCGCGATCTCCGCGAGGCCGCCGTGGTCGAGCCGAACACGCGGGTTCTCGGCATCCCGTCCGCGTGCTCGTCCCATCCCTCGAGACTACCCAGCCGTCGAACCCGTCTATATGGCGCTGCGGTACGGTTCGCCCGGCGTGTCGCGTGCACGAGTGCCAGATAGACGGGCTGGGGACGGGAGTGGATGCCAATACCGCAGCTTTCCGGATTGGTCAAGGATCCGACTTGCCATGTCGGGAAATCGTCCCTATAGTTGGTAGTTGCGCTCGCTTCTCCGTGCCCTCATATGGTGGTCGGCAATCGTTGAGTATTCGAGTGCGCACTCCACCGACGTCTAGGAATCGACCAGCCCCTTGCACGGGCTCACGGAGGTTACTCCCTTGGCTGCTGCTCGCAACGCATCCACATCCACCACCAAGAAGAACGGCCGCGGAGTCTCCCGCCTCTCGTTCGCCAAGATCTCCGACACACTGACCGTTCCGGATCTGCTCGCGTTGCAGACGGAGTCGTTCGGCTGGCTCGTCGGCAACGACGACTGGAAGGCGCGCGTCGCGGAGGCCAAGAAGGCCGGCCGCACCGACGTGCCCGAGGTCTCGGGTCTGGGTGAGATCTTCGAGGAGATCTCCCCGATCGAGGACCTGGGCGAGACCATGCAGCTCTCGTTCACGAACCCGTACCTCGAGCCCGAGAAGTACTCCATCGACGAGTGCAAGGAGCGCGGCAAGACCTACGCCGCCCCGCTGTACGTCGAGGCCGAGTTCATGAACCACCTCACCGGTGAGATCAAGACCCAGACGGTCTTCATGGGCGACTTCCCGCTGCAGACCGGCAAGGGCACGTTCATCATCAACGGCTCCGAGCGCGTCGTCGTCTCGCAGCTGGTGCGCTCGCCCGGCGTCTACTTCGACAAGACGCCCGACAAGACCAGTGACAAGGACATCGTCACCGCGCGCGTCATCCCCAGCCGCGGTGCCTGGCTCGAGTTCGAGATCGACAAGCGCGACCAGGTCGGCGTGCGCGTCGACCGCAAGCGCAAGCAGTCGGTCACCGTCTTCCTGAAGGCGCTGGGCATGACCAGCGAGGAGATCCTCACCGAGTTCGCCGGCTTCCCCTCCATCGAGGAGACGCTGGCCAAGGACACCATCCTCACCAAGGAAGACGCGCTGCGCGATATCTACCGCAAGCTGCGTCCGGGCGAGCAGGTCGCCGCCGAGGCCGCCCGCGCGCTGCTGGACAACTTCTACTTCAACCCGAAGCGCTACGACCTGGCCAAGGTGGGTCGCTACAAGATCAACCAGAAGCTCGGTCTCGCCGGCGCGCTCACCGACTCGGTGCTGACCGTCGAGGACATCGTCGCGACGATCAAGTACCTGGTGCGGCTGCACCGCGGCGACGAGACGTTCGAGGGCATCCGCGGCGGCAAGAAGGCCGAGATCCGCATCGCCGTCGACGACATTGACAACTTCGGCAACCGTCGCATCCGCGCGGTCGGCGAGCTGATCCAGAACCAGGTGCGCACCGGCCTGTCGCGCATGGAGCGCGTGGTCCGCGAGCGCATGACCACGCAGGACATCGAGGCGATCACCCCGCAGACCCTGATCAACGTGCGCCCCGTCGTGGCCGCGATCAAGGAGTTCTTCGGCACCTCGCAGCTGTCGCAGTTCATGGACCAGAACAACCCGCTCGCGGGTCTGACCAACAAGCGCCGCCTCTCGGCGCTCGGTCCCGGTGGTCTGAGCCGCGACCGCGCCGGTGTCGAGGTGCGCGACGTGCACCCCTCGCACTACGGCCGGATGTGCCCGATCGAGACGCCTGAAGGCCCGAACATCGGTCTGATCGGCGCGCTGGCGACCTTCGCCCGCATCAACTCGTTCGGCTTCATCGAGACCCCGTACCGCCGGGTCGTCGACGGCAAGGTCACCGACGAGATCGACTACCTCACCGCATCTGAGGAAGCCGACTTCAACATCGCCCAGGCCAACGCGCCGCTCGCTGACGACGGAAGCTTCGTCGAGAGCCACGTGCTGGCGCGCCCCCGCGGCGGCAGCGGCGAGGTCGACCTGTTCCTGCCCGAGGAGATCGGCTACATCGACGTCTCGCCGCGCCAGATGGTGTCGGTCGCGACCTCGCTCGTGCCCTTCCTCGAGCACGACGACGCGCAGCGCGCCCTGATGGGCGCCAACATGCAGCGTCAGGCGGTGCCGCTGCTGCGCAGCGACTCGCCGCTGGTCGGCACCGGTATGGAGGGCTACACCGCTATCGACGCCGGTGACGTGGTCACCGCAGCCAAGGCCGGTGTGGTCAGCGAGGTCTCCGCGGACCGCGTCGTGGTCATGCTCGACGAGGGCGGCACGCAGGAGTACCACCTGCGCAAGTTCGACCGCTCGAACCAGGGCACGTCCTACAACCAGCGTGTGATCGTCAGCGCCGGTGAGCGCGTGGAGGTCGGCGAGGTCATCGCCGACGGCCCCGCCACCGACAACGGCGAGCTCGCGCTGGGCAAGAACCTGCTCGTCGCGTTCATGCCGTGGGAGGGCCACAACTTCGAGGATGCGATCATCCTCAGCCAGGAGCTGGTGAAGGACGACACCCTCTCCTCGATCCACATCGAGGAGTACGAGGTCGACGCCCGCGACACCAAGCTGGGCAAGGAGGAGATCACCCGTGACCTCCCCAACGTCAGCCCCGAGCTGCTGAAGGACCTCGACGAGCGCGGCATCATCCGCATCGGTGCCGAGGTCCGCCCCGGCGACATCCTGGTCGGCAAGGTCACGCCGAAGGGCGAGACCGAGCTGAGCGCCGAGGAGCGTCTGCTCCGCGCGATCTTCAACGAGAAGAGCCGCGAGGTCCGCGACACGTCGCTGAAGGTGCCGCACGGCGAGCAGGGCACGATCATCGCCGTCAAGGAGTTCAACGCCGAGGAGGGCGACGACGAGCTCGGCTCGGGCGTCAACCGCCGCGTCGTGGTCTACATCGCCCAGAAGCGCAAGATCACCGAGGGCGACAAGCTCGCCGGCCGCCACGGTAACAAGGGCGTCATCGCGAAGATCCTGCCGGTGGAGGACATGCCGTTCCTCTCCGACGGAACCCCGGTCGACGTGGTGCTCAACCCGCTCGGCATCCCGGGTCGCATGAACTTCGGCCAGGTGCTGGAGACCCACCTCGGGTGGATCGCCAAGACCGGCTGGAAGATCGAGGGCAACCCGGAGTGGGCCGTGAAGCTCCCCGAGGACGCCCGCGACGTCGCGCCGAACACCAAGGTCGCCACCCCGGTGTTCGACGGTGCCAGCGAGTCCGAGATCACGGGTCTGCTGGACTCGACGCTCGAGACCCGCGACGGCGTGCGCCTGATCGACCGCAGCGGCAAGACGCAGCTGTTCGACGGCCGCTCCGGCGACCCGTTCCCGGCTCCCGTCTCGGTCGGCTACATGTACATCCTGAAGCTGCACCACCTGGTCGACGACAAGATCCACGCGCGCTCGACCGGCCCGTACTCGATGATCACTCAGCAGCCGCTCGGTGGAAAGGCGCAGTTC